>SLND01000063.1 GCA_007133205.1 Natronospiraceae bacterium
AGGGGCAGCGGCCGGCCCTGCGCATCCTGGTACTGGGTGTCGTTGAGCCAGCCGTAAATCACGCGAGAGGCACGGTTGTGCAAGCGCAGAACATTCTCGTCCCCGGTGCCCGGTTCTGCCCTGACGCGCTTGACCTCCTTGCGCGAAAGACCGGTAATCACCGACACGCGCGAGTCACTCTGCTTGCGCCCCGGAATCCGAAATTCCTCGCGTGCCACTTCCACGAATACCCGCTTGGCGAGTTCCGCGAACGCCTTGTAGCTGACCCCGTTACGCAACAGCATCCGTGCCAGTGGCCGGAGAATGCGAACGAGGGCGTTCTGGAAATTCCCATTGTCCGTCATGGCGCCCTCCGTTATATGTAAAATCAGTTAAGCTTTAAAAGAACCGGCACGCTCCAATCCAGGTCCCGGCTATCTTCAACCGTGCAACAATCCCCGCACGTCGTCCCGATTCTGACCGGACAAGGATTTTGCACCCACCGCCCAAAAATTTCAAACATCCGTATTATGGAAAATTATTTGAGCCGTTGAGGGAAGTATAGACCCTGCCCCGCGGGCCATCAAGGCTACCGCATTGGCGACCAGGTACCCTGCCCCGGGGGCTTTTCCGCGAACACCGCCCAGACCGCCCTGACAGGCTGGGTTCCGGTTCGAGTGGGGCACAAGAAACCCGGGTCCGAGCCCGGGTTTCGCAAATTGCGGCCCAGCCGCTCAGGTGGCCCCGGGTGGAGGATTCAGGCAGCGTGACGCACCGTGGTCGCCGCGGCGTTGATCACCGCCGCAATCCGGACCGTACTCTGGACCGCGTCACGGCCCATCCCGGCCTTGCGCAGGGCCTTCTCATGGTTCTCCACGCACAGGCCGCAGCCGTTGATGGCCGAAACGGCCAGTGAATACAGCTCGAAATCCTCCTTTGCAACGCCGGGCTGGCCGATCACGTTCATCCGCAGGCCGGCCGGCATCTTCTTGTATTCTTCATCGCTGACCAGATGCAGGAAGCGATAGTAGACGTTGTTCATGGCCATGATCGAGGCCGCCGCCTTGGCCGCGGTCACCGTGGCCTCACTCACCTTCTCCTGCACCAGGGCTTCCATCTGGCGCGCGAATTCCGGGTTGTCGGTGGCATGGGCCGATGCCAGGGCCACGCCGAAAATCTGCTCCTCGCCAAGACCCGGCGCGCCTTCCCGCTTGAGAACGGACGACAGGTTCAGCCGGATGTCCTTGGCGTAGTCCGGCAATGCCTTCTTGAGTTCGGTTACGCTCATCGAGTTACCTCCTTGAGGCTGTCCGTGGGCAAAAAAAGCCGGCGGCGTGCGCCCCGTGGGATCGCACCGGCCCGCCGGCCTGATTCACTGCCTTACGCAGCCTTCTTCGGCTCGGGTTCCGTGCCGAGCGTGTCCTCGCCCCGCTCCCAGTTGCAGGGGCAGAGCTCATCGGTCTGCAGCGCATCCAGAACCCGCAGGATTTCTTCCGGGTTGCGCCCGACCGTCATGTCGTTGACCGACACGTGACGGATAATGCCGTGGGGATCCACGATGTAGGTGGCACGCTGGGCCACGCCTTCCTCCGGATCCTGGATTCCGAGGCTGGACACCAGGTCGCGGTTGAGGTCGGCCAGCATCGGGAAAGGCAGATCACGGATACGCTCGTCTGCCTTGCGCCAGGCCAGGTGAACGAATTCACTGTCGGTGCTGGCCGCCAGCACCTGGGCATCTCGCTCTTCAAACTCGTCATTGAGCTTGCCGAAGGCCTCGATTTCGGTCGGGCACACGAAAGTGAAGTCCTTCGGATAGAAGAACACCACCATCCACTTGCCCTTGTAGCTGTCGTTATTGAGCTCCACGAAGCCGTTTTCCTCGTCCGTGGAGACAGTGGCCTTCATTTTGAAGTTCGGGAATCGTTCACCAATTCCGAGCATGCATCGTCCTCCTTCTTGTGGTTATCGTGGTCTTGCTTGCGGTTGGAAGGCGCGTATTCAAACGCACCGCACTCAATAGTTCAAGAAAAACGTTTTTATTGCCTTGTTTGTTTTCATTTATCGGGATTCGGTCAGCAGACTGTTGAGCCGGCGGACGAAACCGGCCGGATCCTCCAGCTGGGCGCCCTCCGCCAGGGCGGCCTGATCAAAGACGACCCGGGCCCAGTCACCGAAACGGGCTTCGTCCTCCGTATCGGCCAGGCGCTGGATCACCGGATGCTCCGGATTGATCTCCAGCACCGGGCGCAATTCCGGCATGCTCTGACCGGCTTCCTTCAGCAGGCGCTGCAGGTTGAGACTGATGCCGCCCTGCTCGGCTACCAGACATGCGGGCGAATCCACCAGTCGGCGGGAAACACGCACGTCGGCGGCCGAGTCCTCCAGGGTCTTCTTCAGTCTCTCGACCAGGTCCTGGTATTGCTCCTGATCCGCCTCTTGCGACTTCTCGTCCTCGCCGAGTTCCTCCGGGTCCAGCTCGCCCATGGCGATGGAGCGCAGTGGCTTGCCATCGAACTCGGGGAGATTGGCCACCAGCCATTCATCCACCCGGTCGGAGAGCAACAGCACTTCCATCTCCTTCTTGCGGAACAGTTCCAGATGGGGGCTGTTGCGAGCCGCCTGATGGCTGTCGGCGGTAACGTAGTAGACCGCCTTCTGGTCCGGTGCCATGCGATCGACATAGTCGGCCAGGGACACGCTTTCATCTTCTTCCGAGCGCGTACTGCGAAAGCGCAGGAGCCCGGCAATCCGCTCGCGGTTTTCGGGATCCTCACCCGGCCCCTCCTTGAGGACCGCCCCGAACTCCCTCCAGAAGCTCTGATAATCCTCGGGCCGCTTCTTCGCCATGTCCTCGAGCAGGCCGAGAATCTTCTTGACCGAACCGGCACGAATGCTGCGCACGATCCGATTGTCCTGCAGGATTTCGCGGGATACGTTGAGGGGTAGATCGTCAGAGTCGACGATGCCGCGAACAAAGCGCAGATAGCCGGGCATCAGCTGTTCGGCCTCATCCATGATGAATACCCGCCGCACGTAAAGGCGAATGCCACGCCGGCGTTCCCGATCCCAGAGATCGAAAGGCGCGCGGGCAGGCACGTACAACAGGGTGGTGTAGCTGTGCCGGCCCTCGACATGATTGTGACTCCAGGCGAGCGGGGGTTCCGGATCATGGGTCAGGTGCTGATAAAAGCCCTGGTAGTCCTCGTCGGAAAGCGCATCCTTCGGGCGCGTCCACAGGGCCGAGGCACGGTTGACCTGCTTCCACTCGCCCTCTTCCTCCATCTGGATCGGGAATCCGACATGATCCGAATAGCGTCGGATGATGCCCTTGAGCCGCTCCGGTTCAAGAAACTCGTCCTGGTCCTCGCGCAGCTTCAGGGTGACGTCGGTGCCCTGTGTCTCACGCTCGCCGGCCTCGATCCGAAACTCGCCACCGCCGTCGGAGGTCCACAACACACCCTGTGCCTCGCCGGCCTTGCGGGTGCTCACCGTCACTTCCTCGGCGACAATGAAACTGGAATAAAAGCCCACCCCGAACTGGCCGATGAGCTGGGCATCCTGCTTTTCATCACCGGAAAGGGATTCGAGGAATCGGCGTGTCCCGGAATGCGCAATCGTACCCAGGTTCTCGATCACCTCTTCCCGGGTCATGCCGATGCCATTGTCCGACACGGTGACCGTGCGCTTGTCCCGATCCACTGCGACCCGAATCTCGAGCGCCTCCTCGCTCTGAAGACTTTCGTCCTTGAGCGCGGCAAAACGCAGGCGGTCACAGGCATCAGCCGCGTTCGAGATCAATTCGCGCAGGAAGATGTCCCGATTGGAATAGAGAGAGTGAATCATCAGGCGCAGCAACTGCTGCACCTCGGCTTCAAACTGGCGTGTTTCCGTTGCGGTTTCCGAACTCATGCCGTCTCCATTGCACACAAAAGAGATACAAAGCCGCCCATTGGCCGCAACCGATTCAGGTGCAAGCCGACAGCTGCCGTCGATATCCTGTCTCCGGAAATGGGGGCAGGTGGCGATTTTTCAAGGCAATCCCCGGCCACACTCCCTGGCCGCAATCCCAACCGTAATCCCCGCTCTAATCCCTGCCGCCTGTGGCACTGCCTCAGGACAAGGCCCCCTCGCGTGCCAGCAACCAGCGCTTCATCTCGATCGCCGGCCCCGAAGTCTGGCCGGAGAAACCACCGAGACCCTGCCGGGCCACCACCCGGTGGCAGGGAATGACCAGGGGCACGGGATTGCGGCGACAGGCACCGGCAACCGCACGCGGCCCGCTCCCCAGCTCGCCGGCCAGGTCGGCATAGGTCCGTGTCTGGCCCGGTGGGATCTCCCGCAGTGCCCGCCAGACCCGTTGCTGAAACCGGGTGCCAGACGGCTCCAGCTGCCAACTGGCATCCGGCGCCAGCTCGCCACCCTGCTCCAGCCAGGCCTTTATCGCCCTCACCGCAGGATGATCCTGCGCCTGCCCGACGTCGTCGGGAAGGGCAGCGAGGAAACGAATGCCAGTCAGTGAGCGCCCCCGGGTGCGGCACCCAAGCGCGCCGTGTGGCCATTCCAGGAAATGCAGCCTTTCAGTGTCCTCAGCCATCGGGAAAATCCGCCGGATCGTCGAGCATCTCCGCTCCTTCCGGCTCGACGGCTTCCTGTGGACGTCGTTCCAGGCGCTCCAGGCGATTGCGCAATACCGCTCGTCGTGCCTCGTCCTGGGTGGCATTGAGCAGGCTGCGGTAAAGGCGACGTGCGTCCTCGGTCTCGCCCGCCTCCGCCAGCGCGTCGGCTGCCCGATAACGTGCCGTCTGGGCCCACTGATCCATGGAAAAGGCATCCACATGCCCCGCCGAACGGAGATAGAGGCGGGCCGCTTCCACCGGATCACCCAGGGACTCGACCGATTCCGCCCGCCAGAACAGGATTTCCCGTTGCGTCTGGTCCGCGAGTTCGTCCAGCTCGATGGCCTCGAGGAATTCCAGTGCCGGTTCGTGATCGCCCATGTCCTGCAGATCGAACACCACCTGGAGGAAACGGTCCACGTTCAGTTCCTCGCTTTCCTCCATCACCGACCACAAGGCTTCCAGTCCTTCCGCACGGGCGCCACCCAGCAGGAGCACCCGTGCACGACGTAACTGCCAGTCCTCGGGGGCAACACCTTCGGGCGGTTTCTCCAGGCCTTCCATGATCCGTGAAGCCAGGGGGATATCGCCTTCGTCGAGGACAATGTCGGCGAGATGATAGCGAACGGGTCTGGGAATATCCCCGGGGTCGGGGTAGCGCTCGCTCGTCAGATAGAGGTTTCGCAGCAGCGGCTCGCCGAAGTTTTCACGAACCAGCATGTCGGCGAGGATTTTGTGCGCCTGTTCACGAACCTCGGCGTCAAAGTCACGGCCGGTCATGACCGCATACATGGCACGGGCATGTACCGACTCCGACCCGGCCGCCCGCTCGGCGGCCTCGTACCAGGCCTCTTCATCCCCCACCAGGATCCGCGCCTCGTTGCCCAGGGCCCGTCCCAGAACCTCATAGGCATCCCAGAGGGCATCGGCCTCGACCGAGAACAGGGGATCGCCGGTCGCGCCGTCACGCTCCCCATAACTGAGCGCCCGTTCCAGGGTGGCAACACGCGCGGTCCGGTTGCCGGCCTTCTCCGCCGCGCGGGCCGCCACGGCCCAGCCCGTCCGGCGCTGCTCGACATCTATCTCCTGGTCGAACCCCATCCCGATGCCCTCATTGAGGATCTCCCCGGCCTGGTCCGGGTCTTCCAGCAGACGCGCGAGCAGTCGATAATTGCGGTATTCATCACCCAGAAGCCCTTCCAGCATCCCGAGGGCTTCTTCGCCACGCTCCTCCAGGAGATAGAGTCGGGCTTCCATCAGGCGGGCATCTGCCCCGTCATCCGGAAAATCCTGCCGCAGCCGACGCAGTGCCGAACGGGCCGCCTCGGCTTCGCCTTCATCCAGCCAGGATTCGACGATCATCCGCCGCCATTCCTCAAGTCGATCAGCTTCCACCGCCTCACCTTCCCAGATCAGGCTGGCAAGCGTCCGGCGACTTTCTGCGAATGCCCCCATTTCCAGCTGTGCCCTCGCCTTCTGGTGCCGGGCCCAGCGCTCGAAACCGGGATGAATGTTGTCCGGGACCGCCCCCGCCCGTTCCACGATCGCGTCCCAGTGACGGCGGGTGCGGTAGAGGAACATGCGTTCCCGTTCCCACTGCATCCAGGCGACCGGATCCTCCGCGGCATCCGGCTGGTGTCGGTCCATCAATTCAAGGGCAAGGCCCGTGGCGCCGGTACGCGCCAGGGTGTTGACCTCACTGAGGTCGGCGGCATGCATCGCCGGGGCGGCGATCAGGAAGGCAACAGGCAGGAGAAAACGGACAATGGCGCGGTTCACGACAGCCCCTCCGGCATGGTTACGGGAGGTGGGGGCGCGGCGCAGGAAGGCACAGCGGTGAAGTGCGGGCGCACCCGGGCAGGCTCATGCCACCACCCCGGGTGCGCCCTGCAACTGCAATGCTCAGGACTTGGCGGACCCGACCTTTTCCTTGATTCGGGCGGCCCGGCCACTGCGATCGCGCAGGTAGTAGAGCTTGGAACGACGTACGTCACCACGACGCTTGACCTTGATCTCCGCCACATTGGGGCTGTGGGTCTGGAACACCCGCTCCACGCCTTCGCCGTGGGTGGTCTTGCGTACCGTGAAGGAGGAGTTCATGCCCCGGTTGCGCCGGGAAATGACGACACCCTCGAACGGCTGCAGACGCTCGCGCTGCCCTTCCACCACACGAACCTGCACCAGGACGGTATCTCCGGTATGAAACTCGGGGATATCCGACTTGAGCTGTTCCGCTTCCAGTTCCTTGATGATATCGCTCATGGCTGACACCTGCCTCAGTCTTTCGGATTCTCTTCCTGCTCGGCCCGGTATTCGGCCAGCAGGCAACGTTCTTCCTCGTTCAATTCGCGCCGCTCCAGCAAGTCGGGGCGGCGTTCCCATGTTCTGCCCAGTGCCTGTTTCAGTCGCCAGCGGCGGATCGCCTCGTGATCCCCGCCCAGCAGCACCGACGGCACCTGCCCGTTGTCCGCCACTTCCGGGCGGGTGTAATGCGGGTGATCCAGCAACCCGCTGGCGGCAAAGGAGTCCTGACGTGCCGACTCCGCGTCGCCCAGCGCGCCGGGCAATTGGCGGCTCAGCGCATCGATCAGGACCATGGCCGGCAATTCACCGCCGCTGAGCACGTAATCACCGATGGACACTTCCATGTCCACCTCCTGCTCGAGGACGCGCTCGTCGACCCCTTCGTAGCGACCGGCGACCAGGAGCAATCCCGGCTGTTGTGCCAGTTCGTTCACCAGTGCCTGATCGAGCACCCTGCCCTGGGGGCTCAGGTACACGGTCGGACTGCCCTGGGGCAAAGCGTCCCGCGCGGCCCGGATGGTGCTGCCCAGGGGCTCTACCTTCATCACCATCCCCGGTCCGCCGCCATAGGCCCGGTCGTCCACCGTGCGATGGCGGTCGTCGGCATAATCGCGCGGATTCCAGGTCCGCAGCGCCAGCAGGCCCCGTTCCGCGGCCCGCCCGGTGACGCCAAAACCGGCTATCTGTTCGACCTGCTCCGGGAACAGGGTGACTACCGATACCGGGAACATCAGAATTCCGGATCCCAGTCCACCACCATCTCCCCGGCGTCCAGATCCACCTCGATCACATGCCGGCCCTGAACAAAGGGGATCAGCCGCTCGCGGTCGCCGTGTACCACCAGTACGTCATTGGCGCCGGTCTCCACCAGCTGATCGACCCGGCCCAGATCCACGCCATCCACGGTGCGGACCGACAGGCCGATCAGGTCGACCCAGTAATACTCGCCTGCCGGCAATTCCGGCAGTTCCTCCCGGGGCACGGCGATTTCCGCATTCAGCAGCCGCGCTGCCTCGTCCCGATCCTCGATGGCCTCCGCGGCCGCCAGGACCGTCTTGCCGTGCCGCCGTCCGTCGCGCAGTTGGCGGGACACCCATTGCCCGCCTTCGCGCAGAAACCAGCGGGGATAGTCGAGAATGCCTTCCCGCGGTCGGGTGTGGGAGTGGACCTTGAACCAGCCACGAACCCCGTGGAGGCCACTGACCCGGCCCAGCACCACCATGTCCCGCGCCGAATCCCGATCCTTCTCAGCCACCACTGTCAGCCGGCCGGAACCACAACACCGCGCCGCCGGACCGGATCAGGCTTCGGCCTCGGCCTGTTGCTTGCGGCCTTCGCGGATCAGGTGCGCGGCGCGTTCGGAAGGCCGGGCACCCTTTGCCAGCCAGTAGTCGGCGCGCTCGATGTCCAGGCGCAGCCGTTGCTGCTGACCGCGGGCCACCGGGTTGAAGAACCCGAGACGCTCCACGTGCCGCCCGTCGCGCGGGCTGCGGCTGTCGGATACCACAATGTGGTAGAAGGGGCGCTTCTTCATCCCGCCCCGTGCAAGTCGAATCGTGACCATGCCGTGTCTCTTGTCTGTTGCTGTCGTCGATGGATTTCCGGGCGCCGGAGCAACCGGCCCAGGCGACGGTAAACCGCGCATTTTACGCGTTTTTCAGGGAAAGTGAAGGGTTTCGGGGCGATTGCCACACCCGGCTCAGCCGGGGAAACCGCCCCCCATGCCGGGCGGCATCTGGCCCTGCATGGCCCGCATCATCTTCTTCTTGCCGCCCTTCTTGCCCATCTTGCGCATCATCTTGCGGGCCTGGTTGAACTGCTTGAGCAGGCGGTTCACGTCCTGGATTTCGACCCCGGAGCCCCGGGCAATACGCCGCTTGCGCGAGCCCTTGATCAGATCCGGCTTGCGCCGCTCCTTGTGGGTCATGGAATTGATGATCGCGACCTGGCGGCGGATCGCGCCGTCATCGAACTGGGAGGCGGCCCCCGGTGGGAGCTGGCCGGCCCCGGGCATCTTGTCCAGCAGGGCCGCGACGCCACCCATGTTCTGCATCTGTTCGAGCTGATCCCGGAAATCGGCGAGCGAAAATCCCTGCCCCTTGCGCAACTTGCGCGCCAGCTTGTCGGCCTTGTCGCGATCGGCCTTCTGCTCGACTTCCTCGACAAGCCCGAGCACGTCGCCCATGCCCAGTATCCGCGACGCCACACGGTCCGGATGAAAGGCCTCGAGTGCCTCGGTCTTCTCGCCGACCCCCATGAACTTGATCGGCCGTCCGGTCACGTGGCGGACGGACAGCGCGGCACCCCCGCGGGCATCGCCATCGGCCTTGGTCAGGATCACGCCGGTCAGGGGCAGCGCATCGCCAAAGGCCGCGGCCGAGCGTGCCGCGTCCTGCCCGGTCATGCTGTCGACCACGAACAGGGTCTCGAGCGGCTCCACGGCCTTGTGGATATCACGCACCTCGTCCATCAGCGCCTCGTCGAGGTGCTGCCGGCCGGCAGTATCGACAATGACCACGTCCGAGTGCTGGCGCCTGGCGTGCGCAATGGCATCGCTGGCGATCCGGGCCGGCGCGGTGCCCTCCGGCGCCCGGAAGAAATCGGCCTTGACCTGTCCGGCCAGGGTTTCCAGCTGCTCGATCGCGGCCGGTCTCCGGACGTCGGTGCTGACCAGGGTGACCTTCTTCTTTTCCCGCTCCATGAGATGACGGGCCAGCTTGGCGGCGCTGGTGGTCTTGCCCGCGCCCTGCAGACCGGCCAGCAAGACCACCACCGGCGGGCGGCCATGGAGGTCCAGGCCGGCGTTCTCTTCACCCATGACCCGGACAAGCTCTTCATTGACCACCTTGATCAGGGCCTGCCCCGGAGTCAGGCTGCGGAGCACTTCCTGGCCCACGGCCCGCTCGCGAACCTGGGCGATGAATTCCTTCACCACGGGCAGGGCCACGTCGGCTTCGAGCAGGGCCATGCGCACTTCGCGCAGGGTTTCGCGAATATTGTCCTCGGTCAGTCGACCGCGGCCCTTGACCCGCTCGAGCGTGGTATTCAGTCGTTCGCTGAGTCCCTTGAACATTGGCTGTTTCGACTCCGGTCTCTGGGCTGATCAATCTCCCATTCTACCGCCGCGGCGATGCCCCACGCACCCCCATCAGATATCAGCCTTCTGCCCCGAGCTGTCGGCCAAATGCTTCACCCTGGCGGAAATTGCCGGTAGGCTGGGCTTAACGGGACTACGAGGGATCACCGCAGTCATGCTGCCCTGGCTCACTGCCTCACTTGCTGCAGCCGCTTATCTGGCCACTGCCGCACTGCTGGTCATCCGACTGGTACGTCGGACGGCCTCCCCGCTTGCGACCGACTGGATGCGCGGCGCTGCGCTGGCGACGGGACTGACCGGAACCCTCTTTCACCTGCTGAGCCTCTACCTGCTGATCCCGCACACCGACGGCCTGAACCTCAGCCTTGCCAATGTGCTTTCCTTCACCGGCTGGGTAATTGCGCTGGTCATCCTTGTTGCTGCCCTGCGCCAACGGGTATTCAATCTCGCCGTACTCCTGCTGCCAATTGCCGCCATCACCACCCTTCATGCAGCAGGCTCGCAGGAAATGGTCACCCTGCTCGAAGAACCCGGCCCCATCCTGGTCACGCACGTCGTTCTCTCGATTACGGCCTACAGCATTCTCAGCGTGGCCATGCTGCTTGCGCTGGTACTGGGCTTTCAGGAACGCAGGCTGCGGCGCCGCCATCCGGGCGGAATCTTGCGCATCCTGCCGCCACTGGAATTGACCGAGCAACTCCTGTTTCAGCTCATCACCTACGGCTTCGTCGGCCTGACCCTGGCCCTGTTCAGTGGGCTGTTCTTCGTTGAAGACCTCATGGCTCAGCATCTGGTACACAAGACCGTGCTTTCGATTTCCGCCTGGGTTCTTTTCGGTGTGCTGCTCTGGGGGCGTCACCAGTTTGGCTGGCGCGGCCGGGTAGCCATCCGCTGGACCCTGTCGGCCTTCGTGCTGCTGGTGCTGGCCTATTTCGGGAGCCGCATCATCCTGGAGATGATTCTGGGCCGGACCTGGGGATAAGCAAGCCTGCTCTTCGGGCTACCAGTCCTTGACATCCACTTGTGGCAACCGGCGACAATAGTCGCGCCTTCAGTGCGGAGAACTTCCCGACTTGGAACCCATTTCCACCGGCACATTATTCGGAATCCTGGCGGTTCTGATCCTGCTTTCAGGTTTTTTCTCGGGATCGGAAACGGCGCTGATGACCCTCAACCGCTATCGCCTGCGCCACCAGGCACGGGATGGTCACCACGGCGCACGCCTTGCCGATCGCCTTCTGCAGCGTCCGGACCGCCTGCTGGGCCTGATTCTGCTGTGCAACAACTTCGTCAACATCGTCGCCTCGGCCCTGGCCACCGTGATTGCACTGCGTCTGGGCGGGGAAGCGGCGATTGCCGTGGCTACCGGGCTGCTGACGCTCGTGATCCTGATCTTCGCCGAAGTCGCCCCCAAGACTCTGGCGGCATTGCATCCGGAACGCCTGGCCTACCCTGCCGCCTATCTCTATACACCACTGATCCGCGTACTCTATCCGATCATCTGGCTGGTCAATCTCGCCGCCAATACCCTGCTGCGCCCCTTCGGCATCCACCCGGACTCCAGCCGTGACGACGCACTCAGCCCGGAAGAACTGCGCACCGTGGTTCAGGAATCCGGGCGCATGATTCCCAAGCGCCACCAGCGGATGCTGGTCAGCATTCTCGACCTTGAAGAAGCCACGGTCGAGGACATCATGATTCCCCGCAATGACATCAACGGCGAGGATCTCAATGACAGCTGGCCGGAAATCATGGATCAGCTCGTCAACAGTCAGCACACACGCCTGCCGGTATTCGAGGACAATATCGATAACATCATCGGGATTGTTCACATACGCCGGGTACTGAACAAGTTGTCCCAGGGTGAATTTGACCGGGAGAAGCTGCGCAGCCTGGTGAAACCGCCCTATTTCATTCCGGAAAGCACCTCGCTGCACCGACAACTGCTCAACTTCCAGCGCAACAATCGGCGCATTGCCCTGGTGGTGGACGAATACGGCGACATCCAGGGTCTGGTTACCCTGGAAGATATCCTCGAGGAAATCGTGGGTGAATTCACCACCGACCCCTTGGCCATTCGGGTCCAGGGCATCGTGGAGGAAGATGACGGCAGTTTCCTGGTCAACGGCGGACTGAACCTTCGAACCCTGAACCGAATGCTCGGGATCGAACTGCCGACCGACGGACCCAAGACCCTCAATGGCCTCATCGTCGAACAGATGGAAAGCATTCCCGAACCGGGTACCGGCATGAAACTCGGCGGCTATCCGGTTGAAGTGGTGCAGAGCAGCAGCAGCGCGGTACGTACGGTGCGAATCAAGCCACAGTACGTCGACCACGGGGTACCCACCCGCAGGCGCCATACCGGTTGAGGGGATCTGTAGCGGACCGCCGGGATTCAGAGCAGATCGAAGGCTTCCGAAACCCGGTTCACCGCGGTCACTTCCATGCCTTCGGGCGATTTGCGGGGCCGGTTGGCCTGAGGCACCAGCGCGCGGCGGAAGCCGTGTTTCGCCGCCTCATTCAGCCGCTCCTCACCGTTGTATACCGGGCGTACCTCGCCGGACAGGCCAATCTCGCCGAACATGACCATCTCGGGGGGCAGGGGCCGATCCCGGAAACTGGACAGGGCCGCCATCATCAGGGGCAGGTCTGCCGCCGTCTCCACCACCCGCAGTCCACCCACGACATTGACGAAGACATCCTGGTCCGACATCGCGATGCCCCCGTGCCGGTGAGCCACTGCAAGCAGCATGGCCAGCCGGTTCTGATCCAGGCCCAGCGCCACTCGGCGCGGGTTGTGCATGTGGCTTTCATCCACCAGGGCCTGGACCTCCACCAGCAGCGGACGACTGCCCTCCCGCGCCACCATGATCGCACTGCCCGGCACATCGGTCTGATGTCCACTGAGAAAGATCGCCGAAGGGTTCCTGACTTCACGCAGGCCCTGCTCGTCCATGGCAAAGACACCAAGCTCGTTGACCGCGCCAAAACGATTCTTGACCGCACGGATCACCCGATAGCGACTGCCGGCGTCGTTTTCGAAATAGAGCACGGTATCGACCATGTGCTCCAGCACCCGTGGCCCCGCGATGGTGCCCTGCTTGGTCACATGGCCGACCAGAAACACGGCCGTCCCGGTCTGCTTGGCAAAGCGGACAAGCTGGGAGGCGGATTCGCGCAACTGCCCCACCGCACCCGGAGCCGACTGCAATGCATCGGAGAACATGGTCTGGATGGAATCCACCACCAGCACCGCGGGCCGCTCCCTTTCCGCGGTGGCAATGATTTCCTCGATGCAGGTCTCGGCGGCGAGGCGCAGGCTGTCGGCGGAGACATTGAGGCGCTCGCCCCGCAAGCGCACCTGCTCCAGGGACTCCTCCCCGGTGACATAGAGTACGCGTTGGTCCCGGGCCAGGCTCGCACAGGCCTGCAGCAACAGGGTGGACTTGCCGATACCGGGATCGCCACCGATCAGCACGGCACTGCCGGCCACCAGGCCGCCACCCAGTACCCGATCCAGCTCCTTCAGTCCGCTCCCAATCCGGGTTTCACCGCGCCCACGCACCGAGCCCAGGTCCACCACGCCGCTGGCGCCGGCATACTGGCCACGACGTCCGGAGGCCTTGCCGCCACTGGGCGCGGCGGGCCGTGAGACCGTTTCGCTCAGGGTATTCCAGGCACCACAGTCGAGGCACTGACCCGACCACTTGGGCGCCTGGGCCCCGCAGGCTTCACACTCGTAAACGGTTCTGGCCTTCGCCATGCATCGACCTCCGGCGTCTTCGGCAGGCCGCGGATGTTACCACGGCTCGGTGGAGCGGCATTGGTGCAATCACCCGGGCAGTCGTTATACTCCAGACATTGTCGGCCTAACACCGACTGGGAGAAAGGGAACGCGCGTGGGCAGGAGCCGCCAAGATGACCGCTGAGCGACAACTGGTTGCCGCCGGCCGCACGGACGTGGGCCGGGAGCGACCGCATGACGAAGATGCGATTCACATCGATGAAGAGGCAGGACTGCTGGTGCTGGCGGACGGCATGGGCGGCTACAACGCAGGCGAAGTAGCGAGCCGCCTGGCGGTAGAATCCGTGGCCGAAGTGGTTCGTTCCGCCACGGAACTGGACAGAGGGCCCAGACTGCTCGAAGAAGCCATTGTCCACGCCAACCGAAGCATTCGTGACGCCGCGGCGGACAACAGCGAGCATGAAGGCATGGGCACCACGATCGTGGCGGGCCTGCTGTGCGAGGGCAGTATCAGCATTGCCCACGTCGGGGATTCACGCCTGTATCGCTACCGCGACGGCAAGCTCGAGCGCATGACCACGGACCATTCCCTGACCCAGGAATTGCTTGAACAGGGCTATTACACGCAGGCCGAAGCCCGACGGGCCAATAATCGACATGTGGTCACCCGCGCCCTGGGGGTACGTGACAGCGTGGAAGTGGCAAGCCGTCTGGAACCGGTGGCCGAGGGCGATATTTTCCTGTTGTGTTCGGATGGACTGACCGACCTGGTCGACGACCACAGCATCCAACACACCCTGAAAGCCGCCGGTGAAGACCTGGAACAGACCACGGAGCAATTGATCGAGCGGGCCAATGCGCTCGGAGGTCATGACAATATCGGCGTGATCATCGGCCGGGTCGCGGGCCGGGAAGGCGGACGACTGACATCGGTGCGGGCAAGGATTGCCGGACTGCTGGGACGATAGGCCGACACGCCCGGGTGCCCGGAGCAGATGGACTGCAATATCGAGGGGGGATATTCGGTGAAATCCAACAGCCACCAGATTCAATGGGAGCCGGTATGGCAAAGCTGAGCGTCTACAAGGGGGGCAAGGCCGTAGGGGAAATCGATTTCGACGAGGGCCTTACCCTTGGCCGCAACACCGACAATGATCTTCATCTCGATGACCCGGCAATCAGCCAGCATCATGCTCGAATCGAGGCGCAAGATGGGCATTTTCGCCTGGAAGACCTGGACAGTACCAATGGTACGCGCGTCAACCGGCGCCAGGTGGGCAAGATCGGCCTGCATGATGGCGATGAAATCAGTGCGGGCCCCTACCTGTTGCGCTATTCGGGCCCGGACGCACCCCCCAGTTTCCAGGACACCATGATCCTGCAGCTCGAAGACCTGGCCCAGGGCGAAGACAGGAAGATGGACCAGGCCCTTGAAACCACGGAACGAGCGGACGCGGAAAGCCTGCCTGCCCGGATCGAGGTCCTGAGTGGTGACTCCGCCGGGGAAATTCTGCGCCTGGAGGAGGAACAGACGCCCGTCGGCGTCCCCGGTACCCAGGTCGCCGTGGTCGCGCGCCGCCGCGATGGCTATTACCTGGTACCGGTGGGTGGCGGCCTGCCCCTGATCAACGGCGAGGAAACGCCCCCCCGGGCAACCCGGCTGCAGGACCGGGACCGGCTGGAGATTGCCGGAGTCAAACTCTCCTTTCGGGAAGCCTAGGGCCCCGGCTCAATCCACGTCGAACTTGACGCGCCGGGTGACCCCGCAGAGCAGTTCGTAGGGGATGGTACCTGCATGCCGGGCCAGGGACTCCACCGGGAGCGCCTCGCCCCAGAGCGTGACCGGGTCACCCGTCCTGGCCTCGGGGTGCTGACGAAGATCCACCGCAACCATGTCCATCGAAACCCGGCCAATGACCTGGCTCTTGCGTCCGTTTACCAGCACCGGTGTGCCGTTCTCCGCGTGTCGGGGGTAGCCATCGCCATAACCGATCGCGGCAATGCCCATGCGGGTGGGCTCCGGCGCCTGCCAATGACCACCGTAACCGACCCGCGCACCGGCCGGAATCTCCTTCACCGCGATCAACTCGGTGGTCACCGACATCGCCGGGCGCAGACCATGCTCACTTCCGGTCCGGTCGGGAAAGGGAGATACCCCATAGAGCATGATGCCGGGACGCACCCAGTCCTGATGGCTCTCCGGCCAGCCGAGGATTCCGGCGGAGTTGGCAATGCTCCGCTCTCCCGACCAGTCCCCTGTGCAATCGAGAAACCGCCTGATCTGCTCCGGCGTTTCAGGTGGACCACCAGCCAGATCAGCCGAGGCCAGATGGGTCATGAAACGCAACTCACCGTCCACTACACCGCTGGCCAGCAGACGATCACGGGCAGCAGAAGCATCCTCCGGCGAAAAACCCAGGCGATGCATGCCGGTGTCAATCTTCAGCCAGACCCGCACCCGGGTATCGGCCGACTCCAGCAGTTCTATCTGGCTCGGGTCATGGACCACGATCTCGAAATGGTTTTCACGCAGGGCTGACAGCTCGGACCCACGCTGCACGCCTTCCAGCAACACAACGGGATGCCCGAGCCCCCCGGAGCGCAGCTCCAGGGCTTCTTCCACGCAGGCCACCGCGAAGGCATCCGCCCCGCGAAAGGCCTTCGCCGCTTCAAGCAGACCGTGTCCATAACCATTCGCCTTGATGCAGGCCATGACGCGGGAATCCGGTGCGATCTCTCGCACCCGGGTCAGGTTATGGGTCAGGGCGTCGGTATCGATGCGGGCGCGGGTCGCGCGAGTCATGGCTTGAGGGTCCTGATCAGGAAATGGCTTATTGAATCAGCGGTTTCTCAATAGGGTTCTTCGTCACCATAATCATCGCTGATGAAATTCTCGAAACGCGTGTAGCTGTCCAGAAAAGTGGACATCACCTTGCCGGTGGGACCATTACGCTGCTTTTCAATGATCAGCTCGGCAATTCCCTTGTCGTTGGTCTCGGGGTTGTAGACTTCATCCCGATAGATGAAGACGATCACGTCGGCATCCTGCTCGATGCTCCCCGATTCACGCAGGTCCGCCATTTTCGGACGCTTGTCGGGTCGCTGCTCCAGATTCCGGTTCAACTGGGAAAGAGCCACCACCGGCACATCCAGTTCCTTGGCCAGGGCCTTGAGGCCGCGTGAAATCTCCGAAATCTCGGTGGCCCGATTCTCGATGGTGCCGGCCACCTGCATGAGCTGAAGGTAATCGATCACCACCAGCCCCAGCCCGTGCTCCCGCTTGAGACGACGACACCGGGCACGTAACTCCGAGGGCGTGAGAGCCGGCGTATCATCGATGAACAGCGGCGCATCCGACATCAATTGCACCGCCGAGGTAATCCGGGGCCAGTCCTCTTCGGCAATGCTGCCATTGCGCACCCGGGCCTGGTCCACGCGACCGAGCGAGGAAATCATCCGCATGGCGAGCTGCTCGCCGGACATTTCCATGCTGAAGATCGCCGCCGGCTTCTTTTCCTGGATCGCCGCATGTTCGGCGAAGTTCATCGCCAGTGAGGTGTTGTGCACACAGACATCATTGGCAATGAAGTTGTGGGTGTCGGGGATGGTCAGGTCATAAACCTGCTTCTCACCCAGGGCAGTAATGGACTCGATGCGGTCCCAGTAAACATCACTGTCCGCCAGGTCCATCAGGGTGCGTGATTGCAGGGCCAGGGCAAACTTGCGCAGGTGCTGGCGGCTCACGGCGCGCCGGTAGGCGTGGACATTGGAGTCGGCGACACCCGCGCGCCGGGCCAGTTCGGCCCAGGACAGATCGCCACGTTCACGGTCGATCAGTTTCCAGACGTCGACCGGCACCAGGTCGGTATTGCTTTGCTGGCGCCGGGCGCGCACCGCACGGGCCACCGACTCGAGCGCTTCACCCTTGCCGTGGACACCGATCTCCTCGATGAAACAGCGAATCGATTCGGCGTGGGTGATATCGAGCTGCCAGGCCGGCCGGCGGGTGTCGCCGTAACGCACCCACCGCTCACGCAGCTTGGCGATGATCCCGAATCGCAGCAGCAGGTGCTGCACCTGTCGCGCCAGACACTGACTGACCGTTGAATAGCCGATCTGGCTCTGCCCCGAGGCCAGCCTGCTGACCCAACCGTCGGTGGCAAACAGGCGGTTGAGAAAGAGCGCGAGCTGCTCGCGTGGCAGCGTGTAGACACAATCGGGGATGGCCTTGTCATGGGCGCCACGGCCGGCCAGTCCGTGCGAAGCAAGCCATTGCCGCAGGGGATTGGGCCGGTTGCGCCGTGCGGCAAGCTCGGACTCGCCCTCGCCACTGGCCGGGAACGTCTCGAGCACCTCCGCCAGCCGCATCCGGGTCGCCGGGTCGGGCACGTTGCGCCCGCGGCGCCAGTAGCTGACCGTGGCCGGGGCCACCCCCACGGCGGCGGCAACATCGCGTGCCGTCCGGCCCGAAACCTGGATGGCCTGGTCCACTTCACGCGCGAATGTCTCGCGGGCAACCGCCAGGCTGCCGTGATCGGTGACCACCGACCAGCTCGGCGTACGCCAGGATTCGGGCGCGGCCTGCAGGTGCACGCCACCGAAGGCCTCCACCGCCTCGGCGAAGTCGGCCTGAATCTCGGGATTACCCGCGGTGAACTTTGGCGTCGCCGTGGTCAGACCGCCATCGCCAATGAAATAAGCAAGCAACCGCACCTCGCAGTCACGCAGGGCGCGCTCACCATACGCTGGCAAGCGTCGCGGCACAGCGACGTAGTCGCCCTCGTCCAGCTCAGAGAGCGGCTTCCAGCCCTCCAGGGTGAGGAATGGATGACTTGAGGTCGTCTCGACGCGGCGCCCGAGTCTGGTCTCGACCTCGAAGACAGGCTTTTGACCGTCGTCGACGAAATCGCAGGGCTCGGTCCAGTCCAGCCGGTAATCGTCCCCCAGAGTTGCCAGCCGCCCGCGGCGCTCGCGATAGACCTGTTCGATGGTGCGCACCGAGCCGTCCTCGAGCACGATCTCGCTGTCATGCGCAAGGCATTTGCCCATGGACGGCCTGGCGGCGACGATCACCAGATCTCCGGGCTGGAGACCGGCGGTCTTTTCATCGAATTTGTCGATACCGGTCGGTACGCCGGTGATGTGGCTGTCGGAATGGAGCATCTCGTCGATGCGATCGACGGCGCCCTTGAGCAGATCCTTGATGGGGCTGTAACCACGCGTGCGACGCAGGCCCTGTTCCGCGATCCGGAATATTTCCTGTTCCGCGTGCTCGATCAGCTCCTTGCTGGTCCTTCCTTCCGGCACGAAGCCGGTCTCGGCCAGTTCGTGACCGATCCGGATAAGCTGGCGAAGAACGGAACGCTCACGGACGATGTCGGCGTAGGCCACCACATTGGCGGCGCTGGGGGTGTCCTTGGCTAGGGCGGCGAGATAGGCGAGACCACCGACATCATCAAGTTCGCCGGTCTGTTCGAGACGTTCGGACACCGTGACCGCATCCCCGGGCTCGTTCGCTTCGGCGAGCTCGCCCAGGGTGCGATAGATGATCTGGTGGTCACGGCGGTAGAAGTCTTCGGCGGCAAGGCGGTCGGCCACCTTCTCCCAGGTGCTGTTGTCCAGCATCAGGGCGCCCAGCACCGCCTGCTCGGCCTCGATGGAATGCGGCGGCACCTTCAGGCTGGCCGTCTGATCCCATTGCCCCGCTGGCTCTGCCGATTCCACCATGCGCCCTCCGCGATCCCCTGAGGGGAACAAGCCACATTGCCGACCGGCCCGACCGGCGGCAAGTACTCCGGTTTGCCGAAGCTACTTACTCGGCCGCGTCCAGGCCTTCCTCGATCACCTTGACCGTGATCTGGACATCCAC
>SLND01000039.1 GCA_007133205.1 Natronospiraceae bacterium
CATGACGCCAGCGATTTCGAGCACCGTACTGCGGACAAGCTGGATGGCGCAGAAGACTCGCAGTAAGCCGTTCATTCCCGGAAAGATCATTCGGGTCGGCAGGCCCTGCAGCGGGGTATTGAGAAAAAGCTGTTATCCCGCAGAGACGCAAAGACCCAGAGAAATACAAACGAGATTCTCCCCCTTGGAGTGATCGCAGCAAGCGAAGGAAGCACGAAAAGTTCTCCCCCTTGGAGTGGCCGCAGGGAGCGGGAGAAGCCCAGAAAGTCCTCCCCCTTGGAGCGACCGGAGGGAGCGAGAAGGGGGAGCTAGAGGGGGATGACATGGACTTGTGGATCCCCCTCCGTCTCCCCCTTCGCCGCTGACGCGGCCAAGGGGGAGTGCCATTTATCGTCCAGGAAGGCTTATTCCTGCTGGAAGGATTCAACACGGAAGGGTTGTCTGTTGGCTATATCCGGGGCAACGGTATCCCAAGCGACAGGGGCTCCGGTTGGCATGTTCTTTTGACACGAAGTTCACGAAGGAGAAACAAAAGAACACGAAGAAACAGATCTTTTAATGACTCCTTGGTGTGCTTTTCGTTTTTCTTTGTGTTCTTCGTGTCATAAAAAAAGGCTGGATCGAAGCCCATCAGACAGCTCTCTGAAGTCATCTCACTGAAACAAAAAAAGGCGCAACCCTTGCGGGTTGCGCCCGTTCTCGCCGGTTAGCCGGTTTCAGTGATCAGGCCAGATCGAAGCGATCCGCCTCCATCACCTTGGTCCAGGCCTTCACGAAGTCCTTGACGAACTTTTCTTCGGCATCGTTCTGGCCATAGACTTCGGACAGGGCCCGCAGCTGGGAATTGGCACCGAAGACCAGGTCCACCCGCGTGGCGGTCCACTTGGTCTTCCCCGTGCTGAGGTCCTTGCCCTCGAACTCCTCGACGTCCTTCGAGGTCGGCTCCCACTCGATATTCAGGTCCAGCAGGTTCACGAAGAAGTCATTCGTGAGCGTGCCCGGCCGGTCCGTGAATACGCCGTGCTTCGAGCCGTCGAAGTTGGCATCCAGGGCGCGCAGACCGCCGACCAGGACCGTCATTTCCGGCGCAGTCAGGGTCAGGAGCTGGGCGCGATCCAGAAGCAGTTCCTCGGCCGGAACCGGATACCGCTTCTTGAGGTAGTTGCGGAATCCGTCTGCCACCGGCTCGAGGTACTTGAAGGAGTCCACATCCGTCTGTTCCTCAGTGGCATCGGTCCGACCGGGATGGAAGGGCACCTTGATCTTGTGCCCGGCCTTCTCGGCGGCCTGTTCCACGGCCGCATTGCCGCCCAGCACGATCAGGTCGGCGAGCGATACCTTCTTGCCACCCGATCCGTTGCCGTTGAACTCCTTCTGGATGCCTTCCAGGGCCTTGAGCACTTTCTTGAGCCGCTTGGGCTCATTCACCTCCCAGTCCTTCTGCGGTGCGAGACGGATGCGCGCACCATTGGCACCACCACGCTTGTCGGAATCGCGATAGGTGGAGGCCGCACCCCAGGCGGTAGCTACCAGCTCGGAACCGGACAGGCCGGAGTCGAGGATCTTCTTCTTGAGGGCCTCGGCATCCTTGTCGTCGATCAGCTTGTGATCGACCGGCGGTACCGGGTCCTGCCAGATGAGATCCTCTTCCGGAACCTCGGGGCCGAGATAGCGTGACTTCGGACCCATGTCACGGTGCAGGAGCTTGAACCAGGCCCGAGCGAAGGCATCGGCAAACTCGTCCGGATTCTTGTGGAAATGCTCTGAAATCTTGCGGTAGTCCGGGTCCACCTTCAAGGAGAGATCGGTGGTGAGCATCATGGGCTCGACCTTCCTGGACGGGTCGTGCGCCATGGGCACCTTGTCCTCTTCCTTGATGTCCTTCGGCCGCCACTGGTTCTTGCCGCCCGGGCCCTTGACCAGTTCCCACTCGTAACCGAACAGCAGGTCGAAGTAACCCATGTCCCACTGGGTGGGATTGCTGGTCCAGGCACCTTCCAGGCCGCTGGTGATGGTGTCATCACCCTTGCCGCTGCCGTGGCTGTTCTTCCAGCCAAGCCCCATCTGCTCGATGGGCGCGGCTTCCGGGTCCGGCCCCAGATTGCTGTCGGGGGCGGCCCCGTGGGTCTTGCCGAAGGTGTGTCCGCCGGCAATGAGCGCGACGGTTTCGTAGTCGTCCATGGCCATGCGCTCAAAGGTCGTGCGAATATCCTTCACCGCCTTCTGCGGATCGGGCTCGCCATCCGGACCTTCCGGGTTCACGTAGATGAGGCCCATCTGGACGTTGGCGAAGGGTTCGTCGAGTTCCCGGTCGCCACTGAAGCGCTGGCTGTCAAGCCATTCCTTTTCCAGACCCCAGTTGATGTCCTCTTCCGGCGCGTAGATGTCCTCGCGGCCGCCACCAAAGCCGAAGGTCCTGAAGCCCATGGATTCCATGGCGACGTTGCCGGCCAGGATGATCAGATCGGCCCAGGAAATGCGGTTGCCGTACTTCTGCTTGATCGGCCACAAGAGCCGTCGCGCCTTGTCCAGGTTGGCGTTGTCCGGCCAGCTGTTGACGGGTGCGAAGCGCTGGTTGCCCGTGCCGCCGCCGCCACGGCCGTCGGCCGCGCGATAGGTCCCTGCGGCGTGCCAGGTCATGCGGATGAACAGACCACCGTAGTGCCCGTAGTCCGCCGGCCACCATTCCTGGGACTCGGTCATCAGTTTTTCCAGGTCCTTTTTCAGGGCCTTGTAGTCAAGTTTCTTGAATTCCTCGCGGTAGTTGAACTCCGGTGCCAGGGGATCGGTTTCCGGAGTGTGCTGGTGGAGGATGCTCAGATTGAGCTGGTTCGGCCACCAGTACTCGTTACCCGTTCCCTGGCCGTGTCGAGTCGTCTGGGCTCCGTGCATTACCGGGCACTTGCCTTCAGGGTTTGCAGCCATGGTCGTGCTCTCCTGTCATTCCATCGGTGAGGTCAGGCTTGTATTTCCTAAGCCTAGGCCTGGAATTGCCTTAGGTAAAGTGAATTAGAATCATGGGTATGATAGATTCCATAAATCGCACCGCAGCCACCACGGCCTGGCGCAGGCAGGCTCCGGCGTCCCTGATTCAGGACGGGGCCGCCTGGGGGGAATCCACATCCCGCGACAAATATAAGCACAGAAATGGACAAATGTGGTGACGGAGATCACCACCAGTGCCGACAGGGGCAATCGGGGATATGCCTGGCACGGAAAGGCCTTCCCGGCTCAGCCGGTTTCAGTGCGATCTCGACCGCCCTGCTTGGCGGCGTAAAGTGCCTTGTCGGCCCGGATCAGTGTCTCTCCCGTATCCTGACTTCCGTCTGCCACGGCCACGCCAATGCTTATGGTGATCACGAGCTCCCCGGCCGTGGTGGGGAAGGGTTTGCTCCGGACGGCATGTCGGATCCGTTCTGCCGCCTGTCGCGCGGCAGTCTGGTCCGAGTTCTGAACCAGGACCAGGAATTCCTCCCCACCCCATCGGGATACACGGTTCTCCCGGCGAACCATGCCTCGGATGCGCGCGGCCAATTCCACCAGTACCTGGTCCCCGACGTCGTGGCCTTGGGTGTCATTCACCCGTTTGAAGCGATCGATATCGGCAAGCAGCAAGCCATAGGGCTGTTCCTGACGCCGGGCCTGGCTGCGTGCGGCCTTGAGTTCTTCCTCCATGGCACGCCGGTTCAGCAGGCCGGTGAGTGGATCGGTCAGTGCAAAGCGCCGCATCTGTTGATGGGCCATGAAGGAATGCACATTGCCGTGGTAGATCAACTCCGCGATCAGGCAGGCGACCAGTACCATCACCATGGGATACAAAAGATTGATCGCGGCCTGGCCCAGTGAGGCGCCCTGGAGCAGTAGCAGGAAGGGCAGGGCAAGTACGGGAAGGCCGTATATGATTGGCACATCGCGCAGTCCCCGGGTTGCCGCCACGGAAACGGCGGCAAGGGTGATGATCAGGCCCTGGGAGGTGTACTGGATCGGAGCACCTTCAAAGACCTTGTCGTTGGCGAAGATGCCGACCATCATGAAGACCATGGCGAAGCCCAGCAGCAGTACCATGGGGCGCGGCCAGTTGCCTTCCGGTTGCCACCAGCGCAGGGCAAGGATCGCCAGGGCCGCGACCATGACCGGCAGCCGCCAGAGGGCATTGCGCAGACTCAACAGCTCCGGATCGTCGTACAGGAAGTATTCAATGGACTGGAAGGCGGGCAGAATGATCAGGACAGCTACCGCACCGACGACTGCCACCCGTCGCGCAAGCTGGCGTTGATATGCCTCGAAGGCATCCTCCAGGCCCGGGGGGATGCGTGGAAACAGCTCTGAAAGCCACTGCTTGAATTGGATCCAGGTCATTGATTTCTTTTGGCCTTGTAGCTTGCCGGGATCCGCTGTCCGTATTTCCCGTATACCCCGTCCTTGCTGTTTACCCGTCTTTATCTCTCTGTCGATGATAGCAATTGCCAGATCTGTCCGTGCGACCGCATGTTTCCGTTTAGCCAGATATTTCCGTCTGTAATGACCGGTTTTCAGCTCCAGGCCGGTCGCCCCTGTGTGCTGAATACACCCAGGACCCTCTTTCGCAATTCTTCCAGGTCCGCATCCGGTTGGGCAGCGATGAATATGGTGTCGTCGCCGGCAACCGTGCCCGCCATGCCTTCGGGTTTGCGCTTGTCGAGATGGAGACCAAGCATCTGGGCGTGGCCGGGATCGGTCTTGAGGATCAGCAGATTGGGCGGGACTGATTCGAGATTGATGCCGGGCAGCACCTGAACCGGTTCTTCGGTGACCTGATAGTAGCCGTCAAGCTTGCGTACCGAAAGCTTGCGCAGATGTCGGGAGAGGGTCGGCTGGGTCAGTTCAATACCCTGTTCGGCCAGACGCTCGAGGAGGGTAGCCTGGTCCGGGATCCGTTCCGATTGGATTATTTCAAGCAGCGTCTGGTCGGTCGTCATTCTGAATGAAGCCCCAATATTCATCTGAATATGCGCATAATAGCAGAACAACCGCGCATTTTCTCATGTTTTGTCGCTCTCGGGCTTGTATATATGCATTTCGGTGTGCATAGTATGCACCTCAAGTAGACACCCCAGTCTGTTGCTGCTGGCAGCACAGCGCAAGCTCGAGAGGTACGACATGGCGACGCCGAAGCAGACCGGCGCCCTGCTGGAGACGTTTTCGCCCTTTCCGCCAAGCTTTGTCGCGGGGGAGGGTGCCTACCTGCGAGACGATGCCGGACAGGCATGGCTTGATCTCTACGGGGGGCATTGTGTCGCTGCCACCGGGCATTCTCATCCCGAGGTAGCGAAAGCGGTCGCGGACCAGGCCCGCCGCCTGATGTTCTACTCCACGGCCGCCCGCATCCCGGTGCGTCACCAGGCCGCGGAGATGCTTGCCGACTTCGCTCCTGCGGGGCTGGAGCGGGTCTTCTTCGTCAATTCCGGGGCCGAGGCCACTGAGAATGCCCTCCGGCTGGCCGCCATGATCACCGGACGCAGTCGATTCGTCGGCTTTGATGGTGCCTTTCACGGGCGCAGCCAGCTCGCGCTGTCGGTCTCCGACAGTCCCGGGCTGCATGCTCGTGCCCCCGCCCTTACCGGGGACGTCGAACATTTGCCCTTCAACGACATCGCCACCCTGCGGGCGGTCGACCTGTCCGAGGTCGCGGCAGTCATCGTCGAGCCGGTCCAGTCCATGGCCGGCGTTCGGAGCGCCTCGCAGGAATGGCTGCAGCTGCTGCGGCAACGCTGCACGGCGGCCGGGACCCTGTTGATCTTCGATGAAATCCAGACCGGCATGGGACGAATGGGCGCCCCGTTCGCGGCTGATTATTTTGGTGTTGTGCCCGATATGCTGGCCTGCGCCAAGGGCCTGGGTTCCGGATTCCCGGTTGCTGCCCTGCTCATGAATGACGCGGTGGCTTCGGAACTGCGCCCCGGCGATCTCGGCAGCACCTTCGGCGGTGGGCCGATGGCCTGTGCCGCGGTATTGGCCACCATCGGTGTGATTCTTGATGAGGGACTGATGGATCGGGCCCTCGACGCCGAGTCGGAAATCCGGCGCGGTCTGGAGGGCAGTGTCGTACGCGAGATTCGTGGCCGGGGCCTGCTGCTCGGCCTGGAGGTCGGTGAACAGGCCGCTTCACTCAAGGACTGGCTGCAGTCGCAGCGGATCCTGATCGGTGGCTCCGCCGACCCCGATATCCTGCGGCTGATGCCGCCCCTCAACCTTGCCCCGACCGCAACGGCGCAATTCATCTCTGCGGTCCATTCCTTTTCTGCGGAGCTTGAACCATGCGGAACCTGATTCATCTCAAGGATCTCGGCAGCGACGGCCTGGCCGAGGTCATCGAGCAGGCCATGGCCTGGAAGAGGAGTGCACCGGGCGCTCATCTGCGCGATGTCCTGCTCGGCATGCTCTTCTTCAATCCTTCCCTGCGTACCCGTGCGTCCTTCGAGGCCGCGATGGTTCGGGGTGGCGGGCAGGCCATGGTGCTGGAAGCCGGCAAGGGTGCCTGGGCGATGGAACACCGCGATGGCGTCGTAATGGACGGGTCGCGCCCGGAACATGTCCGTGAAGCGGCACCGGTCTTGTCGCGCTATGTGGATCTGCTCGCGGTACGCAGCTTTGCCGGCCTCGAGGACGATGCCGTGGACGAGGCCGATGCCGTGATCCGTGCCTTTGGCGAGCATGCCGAAGTGCCCGTCATCAGCATGGAAAGCGCGCGCGAGCACCTGTGCCAGGGACTTGCTGATGTGCTCACCCTGCGGGAGAAATTCGGGACGACCCGCAATCTCCCCGTGACCCTGACCTGGGCGCCACACATCAAGCCATTGCCCAAGGCGGTCCCCAATTCCTTTCTCCTCAGTGCCGCGGCGGCCGGCTGCGACATCCGGGTGGCGCATCCGCCGGGCTTTGACCTGCCCCCAAGTGTGGTCGCCGAAGCCGAGGACCTCGCTGCCGCCACCGGCGGTTCGGTATCCCTCGGCAATGATCAGGCTGCGGCGGTTGAAGGCAGCCGGGCAGTCTATGCCAAAGCCTGGGGCCCGACTCTGCCGGTGGTTCCGGCTTCGGACGGGGCAACGGGAGCATCCGACCATGCTCCCGACCCGGCGGCAATGATCCAGGCCCATCCGGATTGGCGTGTTGATTCTGACCTCCTGAGCCAGTCGGCTGCTGACGCCTGTCTGCTCCACTGTCTGCCGGTGCGCCGCGACCTTGAAGTCAGTGCCGAACTGCTCGACAGCCCGGTCAGTGCTGTGGTCGATCAGGCGGAGAACCGCTTCCACGTCCAGCGGGTACTGCTGGAACGGGCCCTTGAATTCAACCACCCGCACAGGAGCGTGGCATGAGTCCCCACCTCGATCCCTGGCGGGCCCTGCGTTCAGCGGCGCGCTACGTGAACCAGTTCCGTGACCGCACCTTCGTGGTCAAGCTCGGCGGTGAATTGCTGAGCGATGCGGCCCATCGCCGGGCTGTTGCCGAACAGATCGCGGTCCTGTGGCGTTTCTCGATTCCCGTGGTGCTGGTGCACGGCGGGGGAGGCGATCTGGATCGCCTTTGCGAGCAACTCGGCATTCCGGTGGAAAAATCCGCCGGCCGTCGCCAGACCCCACCAGAGGTTCTGGAGGCGGCGAAAATGAGTTTCCTCGGACGCCTGCAGACCGATCTGCTTGCGGACCTGCGTGCAGCCGGTCTCTCACCGGTCGGACTGTCCGGCATCGATGCCGGCCTGGTAGAGGCCAGGCGCCGGCCACCGGTATCGATCTGTGGCGGTATGGTCGACTTCGGTGCCGTCGGCGACATTGAAGCCCTGCGTCCCGCTGTGGTGCAGGACCTGCTTGCCGGCGGTCATTTGCCTGTTGTGGCCTCGATCACCGGGGACGATGAGGGCCGGATCTTCAACACCAATGCCGATACCCTGGCGGCCGCGTTGGCGGGTGCGATCAAAGCCGAGAAACTCTTTTACCTGCTGGAACTGCCCGGGCTACTCGCGGATATTGACGACCCCGCCAGTCTGATTACCGAGATCGATCCGGCGGGTCTGGAAAAAATGGATGCGGCCGGGGCCCTTCAGGGCGGCATGCAGCCCAAGATTACCGCAGGACTCAGTGCGCTGGAGGCAGGCGTGGAACGGGTTCATCTCGTGTCCGGTGTCCGAGCGGATGGCCTGCTGGAGGAAGTATTCACCAACGAAGGCTGCGGGACCATGATTCATCGCGAATGTGAGCCGACGTCAGGCACCGGGAGGATGGCTCATGTCGGCTGAATCAGAATCCGGTCAGGTAAATGTCGGAGGGGCTGCAGATCAGCTCTGGGCCGGCGGTCAAGCACTGGACCGCGCCATTCACGAATTCACCGTGGATGAGGATCCCGTCCTCGATCCGGTCCTGATGCCCTGGGATGTGATCGGTTCAGCCGCCCATGTTCGCATGCTGGAACACAGCGGACTGTTGGCCACAGCCGATGCCGGCCGTTTGCTTGATGCCCTGCGGGAATTGCATCGCGAGGCCCGGGAGGGCTCGCTGAGGATCCGCCCGGAACAGGAAGACGGGCACACCGCCCTGGAGCAGGCGCTGAGCGACCGGGTCGGCAATGCCGGTCGGCGAGTCCACCTGGGCCGTTCACGCAATGACCAGGTCATCCTGGCCCTTCGCCTCTATCTGCGCGATGCCCTGTTGCATCTGGGCGGTGACGTGGCGGATATGGCGTCCGCCTTTGTCGAATTTGGCGAACGCCACGACGGCATGGTCATGCCCGGTTACACCCACATGCGTCGCGCCATGCCTTCGAGCGTTTCCCAGTGGTCCCTGGCTTTCGCCGAGGGCTTGATCGAAGAGCTGGAAGCACTGGAATCGGTGTGGGCCCGACTCGATCGTTGCCCCCTGGGCGCGGCGGCCGGATTCGGCGTGCCGTTGCCCATTGATCGCGAACACACCGCCGAGCTGCTGGGCTTTACGCGGGTTCAGCGCAATCCCATCGATGTGATCAGCAGTCGCGGTCGCCATGAGCTGGCCCTGCTGCAGTGGTTGGCTTCTGTCGGCGGCGTGCTGGAGAAGTACCTGTGGGACCTGGCGGTGTTCAGTACCGGGGAATATGGCATTGTCGATCTGCCTGAAGCCTTCACTACCGGTTCCTCGATCATGCCGCAGAAACGCAACCCGGATGTGGTCGAGCTGGCGCGCGCACGCTGTCGCGAATTGCGGGGGCTGGCCGGGCAGCTGGAACAGCTCGCCGGTGGCTTGCCATCGAGTTATCACCGCGACAGTCAATTGATGAAGGCGCCGGTATTGCGTGCGGTCCAGCGTGCACGGGGCCTTTTCGCCGTGCTCAAGCGCCTGATTCCAGCAGTGGTCATGCATCCGGAGCGCCTGCAGGCAGCCTGCAGTGATGAGCTTTACGCGGCGCACGAGGCAAGCCGACGTGCTTCCGAAGGACTGCCCTTCCGCGATGCTTATGCCCAGGTGGGGGCGGAAATCAGAAACGGCAGTTTCAAACCGGATCGCGACCAACTGTCCACTGCCGTGGACCAGAACGGGCGTGCTCCGGCGTGCTGGTCCGAGATCACCGCTGCCGGACATTGGCTCGAAGCTCGTCGCGTGCAGACTGATCGATGTCTCGAGGGCCTGTGGACCAGCCCGGAGGATGAGCACTCGGCGGGCGTGTGAGATTCGCAATTCAGGGAAGCAATAAACAGGACAGGACTGGCAACAAACCATGAGTCACAAACATGAGTGAGAAGATCGTACTCGCCTTTTCCGGCGGACTGGATACAAGTTATTGCGCCCTGTGGCTGCAACATCAGGGCTGGGAAGTGCATACGGTGACCATTGATACCGGTGGCCTGAATCCGGTCGAGCGTCAGGCCATCGAAGCCTCGGCAGCACGGGCCGGGGTGGCCGACCACCAGTGGATTGATGCCCGCCAGGAATTGTTTGATCGCTTTCTGCGCTACCTGATCTTCGGCAACGTGCTGCGGGGAGATACCTATCCCCTGTGTGTCTCGGCCGAGCGGGTCTGTCAGGCCGAAGCCGTGGCCCGTCATGCCCTGAAGCTCGGGGCCGGCGCGCTGGCACATGGTTCCACCGGGGCCGGCAATGATCAGATTCGATTCGATGTCGCCTTTCAGGCCCTGGCGCCGGAGCTGGAGATTCATACCCCGATCAGGGATCAGGCGCTGTCACGACAGCAGGAGGTGGATTACCTCGCCCGCCATGGCATCGAAATCTCACCGGAGACCGGCACCTATTCGGTGAATGCCGGCCTTTGGGGCACCACCGTGGGCGGCCGTGAAACCCTGGAGAGTTGGCCCGAGCTGCCCGAGTCGGCCTATCCCTCCGGTGAACCGGCGGCCGGTGCCGACGAGTACCGGGAGTTGGTGATCGGTTTTGAGCAGGGCGTTCCGGTGAGTCTCGACGGTGAGCCACTGGATCCGGTCATGCTGATCGATGAAGTGGCATCCCAGGCCGGGCATTTCGGGATTGGTCGTGGCGTGCATCTCGGCGACACCATTCTCGGCATAAAGGGCCGGGTCGGATTCGAGGCCGGTGCGGCCCATGTTCTGATCGCCGCACACCGGGAACTGGAAAAGCTCGTGCTTTCCGGAAAGCAACTGTTCTGGAAACGCCAGTTGGGAGATCTCTACGGCAGCCTGATTCATGAAGGCCAGGCCTATGATCCGCTGGTGACTGATCTGGAGAGCTTTCTTGCCTCCAGTCAGGGAAGTGTTTCCGGGCAGGTGCGCCTGCGATTGCATCCACGTGCGGTCGCCGTTCTGGGTGTCGACTCGCCGCATTCACTCATGGATAACAACGCCGCCGCCTATGGCGAGGCCAATCATCTATGGAATGGCGAGGATGTGCGTGGTTTTGCCCGCGTCTTCGGGGTGTCTCAGCGCATTGCACGGAGTGCCGCGACGAAAAGCCCTTCCGACGATGAGGATGAAAGTCCTGTAGTAAAGAATCGGGTTCTCGCATCCTGATTCATTGAGCCGGCGGTTTCACCGTCGGGAGAAAATACCCATGAGAGTGCATGTGGACAAGATCGCCTCGGTCACCCGGCGCATCCCGCTGGATCGCAGCCTGACCCTGTCGCGTGACATTGAATGTGTACCCGGCTCGGTGGTCGCTGCAAGGGTGATCAATGACAAACAGGCCTATGACGAGTTGGAAGACGTCTTCGGACGACTCAATCATGTCAATTCCGATGATCTGGTCGTGGGCGCCCTGGGGCATCGCAACGCCCTGCATGGCTATGAAGGTGTGATGCCGACTTCGGTTCAGGCCGGTGATCGCCTGCAATTGCTCAATCTCGGCGGTGTCATTGGGGAATGTGTTTCCAGCAACCCGGAAGTGGGTCCGCCGTTCGAACTCGAGATTTTCGGCCAGGTTCTGGTGTATCCCGACTTCCAGTCGCGTCGCGGAGTGGCGGCGCGGGTTGATCGCCATGCGGTGTCCGCTGACGGGGCCCTGCCCGATTGTCCGGTAATTTTCGTGGCCGGTACCTGCATGAATTCGGGAAAGACCGCCGCTGCCGCACGCCTGATCAAGGGCTTGCAGCGAAGCGGTTTGCGTGTGGCTGCTACCAAGCTCACCGGAATCTCTGCCTTGCGTGACACCCTGGAGATGCGCGACTACGGTGCCGAGTGGGCACTGGATTTTACGGATGCCGGGGTGGTGGGCACCGATGTGGACAATGCCGCCGGCGTGGCCCATCGAGTGTTTCGCGCCCTGGGCAAACTTCGACCCGATGTGATCGTGGCCGAGACCGGTGACGGCATCATGGGTGAGTACGGTGTGCAATCCATTCTCGCCGATTCCGAATTGAGCAAGCTGGCGGCCGCCTTCGTCTTCTGTGCCAACGATCCGGTGGGTGTGGCCGGCGGCGTTCGCCACTTGCGTGAATCCTTCGGCATTGAAGCGGATGTGGTTACCGGCCCGGCGACTGACAACGAAGTGGGTGTGCGTTTCATTCACGAGCATGTCGGTGTGCCCGCGCACAATGCCCGGCTCGACGGGGCAGGCCTGGTGAAACGAATAAGGTATCTGATCGAAAGCCACAAGGTACGGCCGGCGGTCTGATCCATTGGCAGGACATCCATGAACAGCACTCAGGCAATCGATGCAGTCATTCTTGGCAGCGCCGGCTACGGCGGTGGCGAGCTGTTGCGTTTGCTGCATGCCCATCCGCATGTGGCCTCGGTTCGTGCGATCTCGGGGTCCCATGCGGGTCAGCCCTGGCACCTTGCGCATCCGCGCCTGCGTGGTTTCATCGATGGTGTATTCGAGGACGAAGTGGACTGGGCCGCCCTGGCGGCGAGTCGTCATCCGGTTCTGTTCTCGGCCCAGCCCAATGGGGTGCTGGCTGAAAGCTGGCCGGCCATGGAGGCGGCCCTGGCCGAACATGGGCTTTCCGAGCGGCTGACTGTGATCGATCTTTCCGGTGATTTCGGCTCCGGGATGCTTCCGTCCATGAGGCCGCCTATGCTCATGCCCATCCGGTACCCGAACAGCTCGGTGAATGGGTCTACGGACTAAGCGAGCACCATGGCGAGGGACTGACCGGTGCCCGCCGGATTGCCAATCCCGGTTGTTTCGCCACCGCCGTGCAACTGGCCTTGCGCCCTTTGCTCTCGGTCACGCAGCCGGACTGGATTGCCGCCACCGGGGTGACCGGTTCTTCCGGTTCCGGAGTCCATCCCTCGACCACGACCCACCACCCGGACCGGGCACAGGACTTTCGTGCTTACCGGGCATTCAGGCATCAGCATGCACCGGAGATCCTGCAGGGTCTCTCGGATGTGGGTGGCGGTCAGGTGGCGCTGGGCTTTGTGCCCCATTCCGGTCCATTCGTGCGGGGCATCTTCGTCAGCCTGCAGACTCGTGTTTCGACCGCGGAGGCCGCCAGCTTGCCGGATGTCTTCGCCCGGTATTGCGCCGAACATCCCTTCCTGAGACTGGTGGAGGGATCACCGCGCATCCAGCATCTTGTCGGTACCAACGCCTGTGACATCAGTGTGACCGTGGATGGCGGGCAGGTGGTGGTCATGGCCGCGCTCGATAACCTGATCAAGGGAATGTCGGGCCAGGCGGTGCAGAACATGAATATCGCCCTGGGATACGAGGAAACGGCCGGTCTCAACGCCTGTTGAGCGAACGGAAAGCAGCCTGCCATGAGCTGCATCATTTCCTGAAATTTCGCCAGCAGTTACCCTTGCTTCACTTAAGCGGATCTTTCACTGAATGGAGGAAGGCAGGCAATGATCAGCGCTGATGAAGCACTCGCACGGCTCCAGGAAGGCAATCAACGCTATGTCGACAATGACACCCGGCTGGCCGAGGTAAGCAACTGGCAGCGGCGTGCCGAGGTCGCCCGCGGACAGGAACCCTTCGCCATCATTCTTGGCTGCTCCGATTCCCGTGTGCCTGCCGAGATCGTGTTCGATCAGGGCCTGGGCGATCTGTTCGTGATCCGGGTGGCGGGCAATGTCGTGGCGCCGTCACAGATCGGCAGCGTGGAGTTTGCCGCGTCCCAGTTCGGCACGCCCCTGGTGGTGGTTCTCGGGCACAGCAACTGTGGTGCGATCAGTGCCACACTGCAGCAGTTGAAAAAGCCGGAATCCAGTCAGTCACCCAACCTGCAATCCATCGTTGATCGGGTGCGCCCCGCCGTGGAGCCGCTGATCGCGAAGGCATCCGAGGGTGACGATGCCGCATTGATGGGGGAGGCGGTACGCGCCAATGTGGCGGCTTCCGTACACAACCTCGCCGACGGCTCCGATATCCTGCGCCAACTGATTGAAGCGGGTCGCCTGAGAGTGGTTGGTGCCGAGTATTCGCTGGAAACCGGGCAGGTGACATTCCTCTAGTCGAACGATTGGATACGGTCCAGCAGGCGATTGGTCTCGACCAGCTCCATGAATTCTTCACCCATCCGGCGCGAGGCCTGGCGCACCTTTTCCCAGTAATCTATGCGCGCCTGGTCCTTGAAGCGAATGAAATCATGGCGGTCCGGGATCTTGCCATGGGGCAGGTCCGCCACAAGCGCCTTGCTTGGTGCGATCACCAGGGTGTTTTCGAGCCCCGGCAATCGGTTGTGACGTGCTCGCAGGCGCTTGTCGAGCCAGCCCGGGATCAGATGCCCGTAGAAATGCGGCATGGCGACAATGCCTTCGCCGGTTTCGTGGCTGAAGGCCGGATGGTAGTCGCTGATGCCGCCATCGAGATAGGTGCCGGGTGGAGCACCCGCGATGTCCCTGACGGGTTCCATCCACCCGGGAATCGATCCGCTGGCAGATAATACTTCTCTCAGGTTGTTCGCATGCAGTTCGTGGCGCTCGGTCGGGAAATCCGCCGGATCCGGAAGACTGGCTCTGGCTGATGGCGTCTCGAACAGGCTCCGGATCATCCAGCGGCCCAGGGCCTGGCGGTTGCGAAGGTTGGCGCCGGCCGCGGCCAGCATACGCAGAAACACCCCCACCTGACCGTGATGGCCATTGCCCGCGATACGGTTGGTAATGATCTGCAGCGGCCGTGCGGCATTGGACACTACCGCCCGCGCACCGCCATCGCCGAGACCGACATCGAGCAGGCGGCGGATTTCGCCCGAAATCTCCCGAGGTGTCGGTCTGCGCGAATAACGCTGTTCATGCACATAGGAATGCAGGAAACGGTCCAGGGCCGCCACCGGGTCGGGCTGGGCATGGAGCATCATCCGCCAGGCACCGATGGAGGAGCCGATCAGGGTGATCGGCTGTCTGGCGCGGGCGAGCCAGTCACCGAAGAAATGACGGTCGAATTCGGAAAGGATCAGCCACTTGGGTCCACCGGAGGCGCCCGAGACGACCCGGACCAGGTCGGGCGACAGACCGTGCTTGCGGATCTGGGCCAGGGCCCGGAAGCCGGCCCGCAATTGCAATGCCTCCATTACCTTGTTCCTTTTGCCCCGCCTGCGATGTGGGCAAGGATAACGCCTCGGCCTCTTGCCGACAGCCCGGAATCAGGGAACCTCTGATAGAGTCAGGTCTTTGGTTCTGATCTGGAGAATTGTGATGCGTGCAATCCGCTTTGCGGGAAGCCTGGTGTCCGCCCTGATTCTGGGTCTGGCGCTTGCCGGCTGTGATGCGCCGAATGAGCAGGAAGAGACGGACACGGTCGAGACGGAAGCAGCGAACGACGGGCCGGTGGCAGTCTCGGCGCCGGAGGATGTTGCCGGTCCGCCGGAGGATGCCGAACGTTCCGAGTCCGGCCTGGCCTGGAAAGTGTTGCAGGCCGGCGACGGCGCGACGCCTTCGGAAGCCGACCAGGTCCGGGTGCATTACACCGGCTGGACCACCGATGGTGAGCGTTTCGACAGCTCGGTCGAGCGCGGACAGCCGGCCGAATTTCCGGCGGGCGCCCTGATCGAGGGCTGGGTCGAAACCCTGACCATGATGCAGGCGGGGGAAGTGCGCCGCGTCTGGATTCCGGGGGAACTGGCCTATGACGACATGGATCGTCCGGATGCGCCGCAGGGGATGCTGGTGTTCGAGCTGAAACTGATCGAAGTACTGGGTGACTGAGGCCGCAGACTGGTTAGCCGTTTGGAGCCTGGTGACATGGGGCCTGGTGATGTACCGCGAGCAAGTCAGAAGCGGTAGCCGGCGGTGAGTTCGGCGGCATAAACGGACATCGAATCACTGTCGAGGTCGTACTGGGAAGCCTGGCGCAGGTCGAGGCCCAGCTCCACGACCAGGCGCTCCCAGGCATAGCCGAAGCCACCACCCAGTTGCAGGCCACTGTGATTCCGGCTGGAGTCGCCGTGATCCCAGTCCTCGGTAAACAGGCCCGCGCTCGCGTAGGCACGTATCCCGCTCAGGTCCAGGCGGTAACCGACCAGCAGATTGCCTTCCAGGGCCGTGATATCGAGCTCCGAAAGACTGGAATGCCCCAGTCTTGCGTAGCTGCCGCGTGCCGCGAGCTGATAACCGCCTGCTTCCATGAAGACCCGGGTCAGGTTGATACCGAAACCAGCGAAGGATTCGTCGCGGAACTGCTCCTCTTCGTGCTCCATTGAAATGGCCGTCACGCCAACACTGAGCGACCAGGGCTTTCCGTCCACCGCATCCTCGGCCGGTGGTGTCGGCAATGTCAGCCATGCCGCAAGGATCAGTGCGCGCATTAGGTTATCCCCCAATCGGCCCCGGGTGGTGGCCGCTCAGTCCGTTGACGACTTCAGTTCGTCCACCCCGGTCGCGCCGAGGATCAGGGCTTCCGGCTGCAGGGTGACATGTTCGATGCCATAGCGTTCCGAAAGATGGGCCACCAGGCGTTTACGGATAGGCTCCCAGTCATTGAGATCCTGCAGCAGCACATGGGCGGACAGGGAAACATGATTCGAAGACAGGCTCCAGATATGGAGATCATGGATGGAATGCACCCCTTCGATCTCGGCCATGGAGCGTCCGACCTCTGGCAGATCGATGTGCCTGGGGACACCTTCCAGCACCACATGGCCGGCTTCACGCAAGAGTCGCAGCGCCGCGATCAGAATCAGTCCGCAGATGAACAGGGTGAGAATGGGGTCGATGGGGGTCCAGCCGGTCAGCATGATGACCGTGCCGGCGGTAATGGCCGCCACGGAACCGAGCAGGTCACCCAGCACGTGCAGCAGGGCCCCCTTGTTGTTCAGGGTGCGCTCGCCGTGAAACAGCACGATGGCCAGGGTGAGGTTGAGGAGCAGCCCCAGGCTGGCGACCACCAGCACGATCACGCCCTCCACCGGTCGGGGCTCCAATAGCCGCTGGATCGCGGCCAGGCTCAGGGCTCCGACAATGATCAGCATGACCGTGGCATTGATCATGGCCGCCAGCACCTCGGCCCGCCCCAGGCCAAAGGAGTGACGATAACTGGCGGGGCGCTGGGCCAGCCAGGCGGCGAAGGCCGCCAGGGCCAGCGCCAGCGAATCCGAAGCCATGTGGGCGGCGTCGCCCATCAGGGCCAGCGAGCCCGAAATCCAGCCGGCGGTGAACTCGATGGCCGCAAATGTCAGGGTGATGACAATGCCGACGATGAACGGGGTCGCGCCCGTTCGGTGTCCGCCCGCATGTTCTTCCCCGATCAGCGACATGGACCCGGCCTTCAGCTCGGTGTGAAGTCGGTCTTGAGCTTGCGTGGGACCGCTTTATTGTCGAGCTTGACGTACACCGGCATGCCCCGGTGCCAGGGTGGCCAGGCCTCTCCCTGGATCAGGGGTTCGAGGTAACGCCGTGCCTTGTCCGTGATGCCGAAACCATCATCGGTAATGAAATCCTCGGGCATGCTGGTTTCCACGTTCGCGACCTGGTCCAGCGGTGCCTCGATGATGTCCCACTCATAAGGCTCATCGGACTTGCGACGGATGGCCGGCATGACCGCATTCTTGCCCGCCAGGGCCATCTCCACCGCAGCTTCACCCACCTTCCAGGCCTGGTCGAGATCGGTCTGCGAAGCCAGGTGCCGGGCGGAGCGCTGCAGGTAGTCGGCCACCGCCCAGTGATACTTGTAGCCGAGTTCGGTCTTGACCATTTCCGCGATCCGTGGGCCCACGCCACCCAGTTGCTTGTGGCCGAAGGCATCTGTGGTGCCGGCATCCGAGAGGAAGTTGCCATCCCGGTCGCGCAGCCCCTCCGACACGACGATGGTGCAGTAGGTGTTTTCCTCCACCGCCTGCTTCACTTTCGCCATGAAGCGGTCCTGATCGAACTCCACTTCCGGGAAGAGAATGACGTGGGGCGGATCGCCCGCCTGCTTTCCGGCCAGGCCCGCGGCGGCGGCAATCCAGCCGGCATGGCGGCCCATCACTTCCAGCACGAATACCTTGGTGGAGGTCCGCGACATCGACATCACGTCGAGCGAGGCCTCGAGGGTGGAGACCGCGACATATTTCGCGACCGAGCCAAAGCCGGGGCAGACATCCGTGATCGGCAGGTCATTGTCCACGGTCTTGGGCACGTGGATAGCCTGGATCGGATAACCCATGGTCTCCGAGAGCTGGGAAATCTTGAGGCAGGTGTCAGCCGAATCACCGCCGCCGTTGTAGAAGAAATAGCCAATGTCGTGGGCCTTGAATACCTCGATCAGCCGCTCGTATTCGGCCCGGTTCTTTTCCAGGCTCTTGAGCTTGTAGCGGCAGGAGCCGAAGGCACCGCCGGGGGTGTGCCTGAGCGCCGCGATCGCCTCGTCGCTTTCGGCACTGGTATCGATCAGATCCTCCGTGAGTGCCCCGATAATGCCGTCCCGGCCGGCATAGACCTTGCCGATCCGGTCCGGGTGCTTGCGGGCGGTCTCGATTACCCCGGCGGCGGTGGCATTGATCACGGCCGTGACACCGCCGGACTGGGCATAAAAGGCGTTATGTCGAGTCATTCCTGCGCACTCCTGTATCCGTTCTGGTGCCCCGATCTTCCGGTCGCGGAGCGGGGATTCGGGTCGGCAAGGATATACGAACTATAGTCCCTCTGCCGAGTCGGCGGGTCCCTGTCGCTGCAGGCACGGGAATCTGATTGACGGCAGCGATTGCCCCCGGTAGGTTTGGCCCATCACGCTCACTGCGCCGGGCTTTCAGGCCCCGCAAGACGGCGAATCAGACGACGCGACAACGGGAGAACGACAATATGCGTATCGTGCTGCTTGGGGCCCCGGGGGCCGGCAAGGGAACACAGGCCCGGCGCCTGGTCGAGGCCTATGGTGTCCCGCAGGTGTCCACCGGGGATCTCCTGCGTGAGGCGCTCGCGGCAGGAACCGAGCTGGGCCTGAAGGCCAAGGCCGCGATGGATGCCGGACAACTGGTTTCCGACTCCATTGTCCTCGGCATCATTGCCGAGCGCCTGCGCCGCCCCGATGCCCGCAAGGGATTCATTCTGGACGGCTTCCCGCGCAACATTCCGCAGGCCGAGGCACTCGATGCGATGCTGGTCGAGATTGGTCAGCCGCTTGATGCCGCGGTACTGATGGAGGTTGACGAAGATGCCCTGGTTCAGCGCCTGGCCGGGCGGCGGGTGTGCCGCAACTGCGGCAATGTCCACAATCTCTATTCGGATCCGCCCAAGATCGATGACCAGTGTGATCAGTGTGGTGGAAATCTTTACCAGCGCGCGGATGATGACGAGGAAACCGTCCTCAATCGCCTCCGGGTCTATGAGGCCCAGACGCAGCCGCTGGTCGAGTATTATCGCGGGCAGGGCAAGCTGCAGACCGTGGATGCCGACGGGGACATGGAAGAAGTCTTCGCGCGGCTGCGCAGTGTCCTCGCCACGCTGAAGGAAGGCTCTGCCCGCCCGGCTACCGCGACAACGAAGACCACCAAGAAGAAGGCCACGAAGAAGAAGGCCACGAAGAAGAAGGCCACGAAGAAGAAGGCCACGAAGAAGAAGGCCTCCAGGAAGAAGGCCTCCAGGAAGAAGGCCTCCAGGAAGAAGGCCTCCA
>SLND01000024.1 GCA_007133205.1 Natronospiraceae bacterium
GATCCATCCCTGCCCGCTGTAGGAGAGACATTCCTGTCTCGATAAACACGTCGATATCCCGCAGAGACGCAAAGACGCAGAGAAATGCAAAAAGGTCCTCTCCCTTGGAGCGAGCGATAGCGAGCGAGAAGGGGGAGATAGAGGGGAATCAAAAGCCTCGAGTCACTACCAGGCGGAAGATTTGGACACGAAGGGCACGAAGTTAAAACAGAAGCGCACAAAGGAAATTCGTTTTTTGCTTCGTGTCCTTGTGATTTCTCTTTGTGGTCTTCGTGTTCCAGAATCAGCGCTGGAAGGACCTTCCAGATCTAATTGATCCCCCTCCGTCTCCCCCTTCTCACGGCCTTCGGCCGTTCCAAGGGGGAGCGCCCTTCGATAGAGACACGAAGCGTATTCCATGGGTGAAAGGGCTGTCTGGAACGAAGGAAATTAACTTTCCGATTTCTTCGTGTTCTTGTGTTGTCCCTTCGTGCACTTCGTGTTCAAGGCCCCGCCCTGATTAAGCCATCAAGCTATTGCGATTCCACCGACTCGCCACTGGCGGCCAGATTGCGCCGCCAGGTGCCATCCCCCCAGACACGAACCAGATTTCGTTCAAAGGGCGTCAAACGCTCTTTCCAGCTCTCATCCAGGCGAATCTCCGAAGAGGTATTCGTCCGCTGCCGGTTGCCGCCGAGAATATGGATCGGCTGCTCCCCCCACGATTCAATTTGCCGGTCTTCCACCTCAAGACCCGCCGGCGCCAGCATCCGCTCGAGCTGTCCCCGCGGATCCCGGCAGAAACTCTCGTAAGGCACATGCACCAGGTTCGGCCACTGCCGCTGCAGGCCGCGCACCCGCCGGCCACGCATGCCGTAATTCCACAGCGTGGGCAGCCACCAGCCTCCCTTGCGCTTGGCCGAGGCAATCTGGCGTCGCGGGTTCTTGAAGATGTGCACCGGATAAAGCTCCAGCCCCGGCACCCGCGCGAGCGCACGCAGATGGGAAGGACGGCGGGTGGTATCCACGATCGCCTCGGCACCGGCCGCCTCCGCCACCGCCTCGAAATAGATCCGCGTCGATTCCGGATCCAGCCGCCCGTGCGGTTTTTCCAGGTCCAGTTCAGCCAGGGACAGGCCGCGCTCGCCCAGCACCGCCTCCACCCGTGACCAGAACGGGCAGTCTCCCGGCGCCGTCGCGCCGCAGGCGCAGTCGCGACGTCCGGCAAGAAAACGCGGCACGTTCCAGGAGCCCCCGGTCGCCACGATGCGCGAATGCGCTCCCAGTACCCGGGTCAGCAAGGTCGTTCCACTGTGACCGAGACCGAGGATATAGAGGACTTTCACTGTCATGTTTACCTCACCGGAGTGAACAGCAGGTCGGAGCGTTGCGGGCGGCGGATGCGCGCCCGGCGCGTGAATCCCACGTGCAGGATGTCTGTCATGGCGAAACCACATTGCGCGAGGTGGTGGGTCAGCGTCTTGAGCTGGGTACCGCCGTGAAAGCGTTCAGCGAGTGAGGCTTCCACCACCAGGAACTCGCACCGCGCCAGGACTTCCGGCGCCCCTTTCAGTACCTCGATCTCCGCACCTTCCACGTCCACCTTCAGTCCGAAGGGTGGCGGCCAGTTCTGCTCGGCGGCGATGTCGTCCAGGGGGCGTAGCCGCATTTCGCGGCTCTCCGGCACGTCCCCCGTGCGCGTCAGCTCGGTCCGCTCGAGAAAGCTGCTGCGCGTGGGCCGGTGCGGTTCGACGTTCATCCGACGGGTTTCATCGGTGGCCCCGACCGCCACGTCGACGTGTTCGCCGGCGTAAGTCTCGAGGATGCGCTCGATGTCCGGCCGGAACTCGGCCACCGGTTCCACCAGGACGTGGTAGGCGTCGGGAAAGGCCTCATACAGCCAGGGCGTGCCGTGGCCAACGCCAACGTCAATGACCGTTGCCACGGGAAAACGTCCGGCCAGAGCGGTGACGAAACGCTCGTGGCGCTCGCGATCGGTGCCGCCGCGGCGGAAGTGGCGGATCAACCGGCGCAATCCCCGGCGTTCGCGTTCAGGCCCTCCCCTGGACATGGATTCGTCTCCTTCGGTGCGTGGCGGTCGTAAATCCTACCGATTTTGTGCCCCGCTGACACGCGCCCGGTCCCGCTCCCGCGTTACAATCGCGCCCTATCCCCGGGGACAAGAACAAGGACATGGATCTCCACGCCTGGATCACCATAGCGACCCTTGCCGTGCTTGTCGGCCTGCTCGCCTTCACCCGCCTGGCGGTGGATGCGGTGTTCATCGGTGCCGTCACCGTGCTGCTGGTCTCCGGGGTCATCGACCCGTCACAGGCCCTGGGCGGGTTTTCCAACGAAGGCCTGGCCACCGTGGCCGTGCTCTACGTGGTGGTCGCCGGCCTGCGCGACACCGGCGCCACCCAGTGGCTTGCCGGCTACCTGCTTGGGCGCCCGCGCTCGGAGCTGGTCGCCCGGGTCCGCATGACCCTGCCCGTGGCCGGCTTCAGTGCCTTTCTCAACAACACCCCGGTGGTGGCCATGATGATCCCGGCCATCAGCGAGTGGGCGCAGAAGCACGGCCTGCATCGTTCCCGACTGCTGATGCCGCTGAGCTATGCCGCCATACTCGGTGGCTGCTGCACCGTGATCGGTACCAGTACCACCCTGATTGTTAATGGCTACCTGCTGGAGGACCCGGCTCAGGACGGACTGTCGCTGTTCGAGATCGCCTGGGTGGGTTTGCCGGTGGCGATCGCGGGCCTGGTGCTGATGTATCTCTTCGGCCATTGGCTGTTTCCCGCGCGCGACAATCTCACCCGCGAGATGGAAAACGCGCGCGAATACAGCGTGGAGATGGTGGTGCGCGAAGGTGGGCCACTGGTCGGGAAGACGGTGGAGGAGGCCGGCCTGCGTCATCTTGCCGGCAGCTACCTGGTCGAGATCGATCGCCGCGGCGACATCCTTCCGGCGGTTTCGCCCGAAGAACGGCTGCAGGACAATGACCGCCTGGTCTTTGTCGGGGTTCCCGATGCCGTGGTCGAGCTGCAGAAGATTCGCGGCCTGGTGCCGGCCACCAACCAGGTCTTCAAGCTCGACGGCCCGCGCGCCAATCGCACCATGGTCGAGGCGGTGGTCTCCGAAACCAATCCCCTGGTGGGACGCACCATTCGCGAAGGGCGTTTTCGCAACCGCTATGATGCGGTGGTGATTGCCGTCGCCCGCCACGGGCGCCGACTCAACGTCAAACCCGGCGACATCCGCCTCCAGCCCGGTGATGCCCTGTTCCTGGAAACCCGTCCGGGTTTTTCCGAACGATTCGGCAGATCCCGTGACTTCTACCTGGTCAGTTCCCTGGAGGACTCCAGTCCCCCGCGCCACGACCGCGCGATTCCGGCCGGGCTGACCATGCTCGGCATGGTGGTGCTCGCGACCACCGGCGTCCTCAGCATCTTACAGGCCGCCCTGCTGGCCGCCGGCGTGATGATGATCAGCCGCTGCACCACGGTTTCGAGCGCACGCAGCAGCGTGGACTGGGGGGTGCTGATCGTGATCGGCGCCGCCTTCGCCATCGGTGCCGCCCTCGAGGAAACCGGGGTTGCCGCCTCTGCCGCTCGCGCGGTGGTGGACCTGGCCGGCGGCCATCCCTGGCTGAGCCTGGCCGCGATCTACATCGTCACCGCCGTCTTTACCGCGCTGGTGACCAACAACGCCGCCGCGGTGATGATGATTCCCATTGCCATGTCCACTGCCAATTCGGTGGACGCCGAACTGATGCCCTTTGCGGTGGCCATCATGATGGCCGCCTCCGCCAGCTTCATGACCCCGATGGGCTATCAGACCAACCTCATGATCTACGGCCCCGGCGGTTATCATTTCAGCGACTTCATCCGCGCCGGACTGCCGCTCAACATCGTCACCGGCGTGGTGGCGGTACTCGTTATTCCCTTCGTCTGGGGCTTTTGAGGGCCTAGGCCACTTGCCAGATCAGCTACAGATATATATCATCCGAAGATAATAAAAAGGAAAATCAAAGGGGGTGTGGATGAGCGGTGTCCAGCGAGAAATGGAAAACTTGCTCGCGCTGGACGGAGAGATAATGGGGGTACACGAGACCTCCGGGCACTGGGTTAAAATCGAGGCTCGCAGGGTAAAGCCTACAGCCGAACGGCCCTATGGAGTCCGATATTCACTGACGTTGCATGATCACACCAACAGGCGAGTGCTGGGATACGACAACGCGCATGGAACGCCCAAACGTAGGGTCCCGTTCGATCACAAGCACAGGCATCAGAATGACGAGGGTGTTCCGTACAAGTTTCAGTCGGCCGAGCGACTGCTTGAGGATTTCTGGAACGATGTAGATCGGGTGCTTCGTCAGTTTGATCACAGTTGATCATGTCGATTGACTGTGTGCGAGGTTTGATGAAATGAAGAAGATGAAAATTGGTATCGCAAGTCTGGAGCAGCAAAAGCGCCGCACAATGGAAATTGCCAGCGGCAAGCGGACCCGTGCTCGTGGCGAGCCGCGTGTCTGGTTCACTTCCCTCAAATCTGCAGCGGAAGTTCTTGACCGCAATCGCGAGTTGTTGCGCCTGATATACGAGAAGCATCCGGATTCCATTCAGGAACTGTCCGCGATGACGGGTAGAACTCCCGGCAATCTTTCCCGGAGCATCAAGCGCCTGGAGGCTTGTGGCATTGTCGAGGTTCAGCGGATTGGCAGAAAGAAACGCCCAATAGCCAAGACATGCGAGTTTGAAATTGAAATGAATTGTGCATCGGAGCAGAGGTAAGCCGAAGCTGTCCAGTTTGCCGGACAGCAATAGCCGCATTAGCAAGAACATGATTCAAGGAGCCAGTAAGTGTCGCAATCACACCTGATCGAACCCCATGGCGGAAAACTGTGCGAGCTCTACGTGGACTCGGAGCGGGCCCAGGCGCTCAAGGAAGAGGCCCGTGACCTGCCGTCCTGGGATCTCACCGATCGCCAGAGCTGCGATATCGAGCTGTTGATGAACGGCGGCTTTTCTCCGCTCACGGGCTTTCTTGATCAGGCCGATTACGAGCGGGTGGTCAAGGAAATGCGTCTGTCCGACGGCACCCTGTGGCCGATGCCCGTGACCCTGGACGTAACCCGTCAGTTCGCCGAAAAACTCAGCGAAGGAGACCGGATTGCATTGCGTGATCCGGAAGGTGTGCTTACCGCCGTAATGACTGTCACCGATACCTGGGAGCCGGATTTCAAACGGGAAGCGAAGAAGGTCTTTGGTACCACCGACATCGGTCATCCGGGCGTGGCCTATCTCATGGAACAGAGCCACCCGGTCTATGTCGGTGGCCGGATCGAGGGTGTCGAGCCCCCGGCCCATTATGACTTCAAGCATCTTCGCTCCAGCCCGCGCGAGCTGCGTGAATTCTTCGCCAAACGTGGCTGGCAGCGGGTGGTCGCCTTCCAGACCCGCAACCCCATGCACCGGGCCCACGTCGAGCTCACCTACCGTGCTGCCCGCCAGGCCGAAGCCAATCTGCTCATTCATCCGGTGGTCGGAATGACCAAGCCCGGCGATATCGACCACTTCACCCGCGTGCGCTGTTACGAGCATGTCCTGCGCCGCTATCCCGAGCAGACCACCCATCTCAGCCTCTTTCCCCTGGCCATGCGCATGGGTGGCCCGCGCGAGGCCGTCTGGCACGCCATCATCCGCAAGAACCACGGCTGCACCCACCTGATCGTCGGGCGCGA
>SLND01000008.1 GCA_007133205.1 Natronospiraceae bacterium
ATCGGCCTCGCCCTGCTGGAAATCCAGGAGATGGGTGGACATTGGCTCCACCTGGCCGGCGGTGCGATCATAGTCGGGCGCTTCCTGCATGCCTGGGGCCTGAGTCGCTCGACGGGGGTATCCACCGGCCGCTTTGTCGGCACCCTTCTCACCTGGCTGGCGCTGGTCGGGATGGCGGGCCTGCTCCTGTGGCGGGCACTGTCGGGGGTGATATGAACTCGCTGGCGGAAGCACTGGAAAACCAGGCCGGGCCCCTGCTGGACCGGGCAGGCGGACACCCCTTGCTTCAGGCCCTGCGCGGCCCCCAGGTAGCGGCACAGCAATACCGGCGTGCCCTGGTCAGCCTGCACGGCTATTGCCGTTCCCTCGAACCCATCCTGCTGGCCCGCCCGGAATGGACCCCGCACGAACTGGGCCTGCCTCCCGGCGGTCGCGTGCGCTTGCTGGAACAGGACCTGCAGCTACTGGGCGCGCCACGTGGTCCCACCGCGCCGCTGGCCTATCTCCCGCCACTGACCAGATTTCCGGAGCACGCCGGCGGCGCCTGGGCCCTGGCCCGGGCACCACTGGATGGCGGCAACGCCGCCGGCCTGCTCAATGGCGGACTGCCGAGTGAATGCCACAAGGCACGCAGTTTCGTTGGCTGGCACTGCCGCCATGCCGATAGCCGACATACGGCGGCACTGATCGAAGGCCTGCTGGAATCGGAATCGGATCGGAAGCGAACCGTGGCGGCGGCCCGGGCCACCGCCCATGGCCTGGATCGCTGGTTGCGGGATGCCGAGCCGGTTCCGGCACTCGAATCACCGACACCCTCGCGACCGGCCCGCGATGCCGGCCCGAGGCTCTGACGGGTCGCGACCCGACCCCGGCAACTCAGGCGGCGTGCTCTCCAATACGAAGGATCTTCATTGCATTGGTGCCACCGGCAATCCCTTCGAAATCCCCCTTGGTGAAGATCACCAGATCACCCTCCTCGACCGCCTCCATTTTCTGTAGTACTTCGGCGGCATCGGCAAGCACCCGGCGCGGGTCGTGGTGGAGGACATCGTAATTGACCGGATAGACGCCTCGGTAGAGAGTCACCCGCCGGCGGGTGCTTTCATGCCGGGTCAGGGCGTAGATGGGAATGCCGGAGCGGATACGCGACATCCACAGCGCAGTGGACCCGGACTCGGTCAGGGCCACGAGAGCCCGCACATGCAGATGATTGGCGGTGTACATCGCGGCCATGGCGATGGCTTCGTCGATGCGCTCGAAGGTACTGTCCAGGCGGTGCTTTGAACGCCGGGTCCGGGGCTGTTTCTCGGCACCGACACACACCCGGTGCATGGCCTCGACCGCACGTTCCGGATAGCGGCCGGCGGCAGTCTCGGCCGACAGCATGACCGCATCGGTGCCATCCAGCACCGCATTGGCCACGTCCAGCACCTCGGCACGGGTGGGCCGTGGCTGGGAAATCATCGACTCCATCATCTGGGTAGCAACAATCACCACCCGGTTGAGGTCCCGTGCACGGTGAATGATGTTCTTCTGCACGCCCGGCAGCTCGGCATCACCGATCTCCACCGCGAGGTCGCCGCGCGCGACCATCACTGCGTCACTCTCGCGGCAGATATCGTCAAGATCATCAATGGCTTCACTGCGCTCGATCTTGGCGATCAGTCCGCCCTGCCCGCCGGCCTCACGCAACAACTCCCGGGCCCGGCGCATGTCTTCCGCCTTGCGGGGGAAGGAAACGGCGAGATAATCCACTTCCAGTTCCGCCGCGGTGCGAATGTCTTCCCGGTCCTTGTCGGTCAACGAGGGCGCGGACAGACCACCGCCCTGGCGGTTGATACCCTTGTTGTCGGAAAGACTACCGCCCTCTTCCACCCGGCAATGGATTCGCGGTCCCTCGACCGACTCGACACGCAATGCCAGCAGTCCGTCATCAAGTAACAGGACGTCACCGGCGCTGACATCCCCGGGCAAGTTCTTGTAGGTGATACCGACCTGGCCTGAATCTCCCGCATCGGCTGCCAGTTCGGCATCCAGTGTGAAGGAAGCGCCTTCCTCGAGGGTCACGGGACCATTCGAACCAAAGCCCTCGATCCGGATCTTGGGGCCCTGCAGATCGGCAAGCACCCCCAGGTCACGACCCAGTTCAGCGGCACACTCGCGTGCCAGGGCAACCCGCCGACCCTGTTCCGCGGCCGTGCCGTGAGAGAAGTTGATGCGAACCACATCGACGCCTGCCGAAATCAGCTGGCGGGTGGCTTGCAGACCATCAGTGGCCGGACCGAGTGTGGCGACAATCTTGGTTCTTCGGGGCATGGACTCGTGTCTTGTTGGCTGTGATTGAGGTGTCGGGACAATGGCGCTCAGCCTATCAGCTTGCAGCGTGCGCCGGAACTTTGGAGGGTTTCCAGAAAAAAGAAAACCGCCCGAAGGGCGGTTTTCCATTCCGATTTGATCTGGCCGACGACATTGGCCGTTAGCGTCGACCCTGGAAAGGGTCTCCTACAGTGACCGCCATCGGCTCTGGAAAAGGTCTCCTGCAGCGACGGAAATTGGCGCTTGTTTTCTTCAGGCCACCTCGGCGGCGCGTTCTTCCAGAACCGCCACCGCCGGCAGGGTCTTGCCTTCCAGGAATTCGAGGAAGGCGCCACCACCGGTGGAAATATAGGAGACCTGCTCGCCGATGCCGAACTTGTCCACCGCGGCCAGGGTGTCACCACCGCCGGCAATGGAAAAGGCCGGTGATTCGGCAATCGCCTCGGCCAGTACCCGGGTGCCCTGGGCGAACTGGTCATGTTCGAACACGCCCACCGGGCCATTCCAGACAATGGTGCCGGCGTCCTTGAGCCTGGCGGCCCAGGCTTCGGCGGTGTCCGGCCCGATGTCGAGGATCATCTCGTTGCTCTTCACCTTGTCGAGCGACTTGATGTCGGCCTCGGCGCTTGCATCCAGTTCATCGGCCACCACCACGTCGGTCGGCAGGGGAATCTCGCCACCCCGACTGCGGGCTTCCTCGCTCAGGCGGCGCGCCTCGTCCACGAAATCTGCTTCGTACAGGGACTTGCCAACCTCGTACCCGGCAGCGGCGATGAAGGTATTCGCGATACCACCGCCGACGATCAGGCTGTCGACCTTGCGCGTCAGCGATTCCAGCACGGTGACCTTGCTGGAAACCTTGGAACCGGCAACGATCGCGACCATCGGCCGTGCCGGCTGATGCAATGCCCGCCCCAGGGCTTCCAGCTCGCGGGACAGCAAGGGGCCGGCGCAGGCCACCGGGGCAAGACGAGCGACTCCGTGGGTGGAGGCCTGGGCCCGATGCGCCGTGCCGAAGGCATCCATGACAAAGACATCACAAAGCGCGGCCATCCTGCGCGCCAGGGATTCGTCATTGGCCTTTTCGCCGGCGAGGAAACGGACGTTCTCGCACAGCACCACTTCACCGGCTTCGGCGTCCAGGCCGTCGATCCAGTCACGTTCCAGGCGAACCCGGCGCCCGAGCAGTTCGGTCAGGCGATCGGCCACCGGGGCAAGAGAGAACTCTTCCGCGAAGCTGCCTTCCTCGGGGCGTCCACGATGGGACATGAGAAAGACCGTCGCCCCCTTTTCGATCGCCATGCGGATGGTGGGCAGTGCCGCCCGGATCCGTGCATCACTGGTCACCCGGCCCTCGCTGACCGGTACGTTAAGGTCTTCGCGAATCAAAACCCGCTTGCCGCGCAGGTCGATGTCCTTCATGTTGAGGATGGCCATTACAGCCTCCTGAGGTTGTTTGAATGCAGATTCCCTGAAAACAGATCCGGGGGTGGCCGGTGCCACCCCCGTATCCTCGCTTCCCTGTGTATTCGCTTACCGATACCGCGGATCAGACCTTCATCATGGCAAGCGCGGTATCCAGCATGCGGCAGGAGAAACCCCACTCGTTGTCGTACCAGGCGCATACCTTCACCAGGCGGCCGCCAATGACTTTGGTGAGCGGGGCGTCGACCGTGGAGGACGCCGGGTCATGGTTGTAGTCCACCGAGACCAGAGGTTCCTCGCTGTAACCGAGAATGCCCTTGAGCTTGCCTTCGGAGGCCTCGCGCAGGATGCCGTTGACCTCCTCGACGGAGGTGTCCTTCGAGGCCGTGAAGCTCAGATCCACCATGGATACGTTGATGGTCGGCACGCGGACCGCGAAGCCATCCAGGCGGCCATCGAGTTCCGGCATCACCAGGCCGACGGCCGCGGCGGCACCGGTCTTGGTCGGAATCATGGAATGGGTCGCGGACCGGGCCCGGCGCAGATCCTTGTGGTAAACGTCGGTCAGTACCTGGTCATTGGTGTAGGCATGAATGGTGTTCATCAGCCCGTGCTCGATGCCGATGGCATCCTGCAGCGGCTTGACCAGGGGCGCCAGGCAGTTGGTGGTGCAGGAGGCATTGGACACCACGGTGTCGTCGGCATTCAGGCTGTCATGGTTGACGCCATAGACAATGGTCGGCAAGTCCTTGCCCGCCGGTGCCGAAATCAGCACCTTCTTCGCACCCGCTTCGATATGGGCGGCCGCCTTGTCCTTGCTCGCGAACAGGCCCGTGCATTCCATGACCAGGTCCACACCCAGGTCCTTCCAGGGCAGGCGGGTGGGATCCTTCTCGGCCAGGACACGAATCCGGTCGCCGTTGACCACCAGGTCCTCACCCTCGACCTTCACTTCCCCCGGGAAGCGGCCATGGGCGGTATCGAAACGGGTCAGATGGGCATTGGTCTGGGCATCGCCCAGATCGTTGATTGCCACGATCTGGATTTCATCCGTGCGCCCGTTTTCATACAGGGCCCGCAGTGCGTTTCGGCCAATGCGGCCATATCCATTGATTGCAACCTTGATCGCCATCGTTTCCTCTCCGTCTGGATTTTCAGTCACGCTCGAGATTGTCCAGCACAGCCTGTGCCGTCTCCATGACGTGCGTCACCGTGAAGTTGAAATGTTCAAAGACATCGGCGGCCGGCGCCGACTCGCCAAATTCATCCAGGCCCACCACGGCCCCGTCCGGGCCGACCAGGCGGTACCAGTACTCGCTCACACCCGCTTCCACCGCCACCCGGGCCCGGCAGTCGGCCGGCAGCACCTGTTCCCGCCAATCGGCATCCTGGCGATGAAACACGCTGGTGGAAGGCATCGAGACCACGCGCACCCGGCGACCCTTTTCTCGCAGCTTTTCAGCCGCCTCCGTGCACAGGCCCACTTCCGAACCGGTGCCGATCAGAATCAGTTCCGGGTCACCCTCGCAGTCCGACAGCACGTAGCCGCCACGGCGAATAGTCGCCCGGGTCGCCTCGTCACGCGCCTGATGGGGCAGGCCCTGGCGCGACAGCGCGAGGCAGGTCGGCCCGTCCCGGCGTTCGATCGCATCCTGCCAGGCGACCACCGTTTCGACCGCATCGCAGGGCCGCCACAGGGTCATCCGCGGGATCAAGCGCAGGCTGGCCAGATGCTCCACAGGCTGGTGGGTCGGACCGTCCTCGCCCAGGCCGATGGAATCGTGGGTATAGACATAGATCGAGCCCACGCCCATCAGCGCCGACATCCGCACCGCGTTGCGGGCGTAGTCGGAGAAGGTCAGGAAGGTGCCGGCATAGGGCACGAA
>SLND01000029.1 GCA_007133205.1 Natronospiraceae bacterium
CCTGGCACACTATCTTCCCCCCGATATCCACGCCGAGATCGCCCCCGGACTGAGCAAGCTGGCCGACCGGGCGGTGGGCGAGATGCTGGAGTATGCCGCGGACGCGGAATACCATCCGCCCCGGCATGTGCCCTACGATCCCTGGGGGCGCCGGATTGATCTGATCGAGACCAGTGAGGGCTGGCGCGCCCTGGAAGCGGTCGCGGCCGAGGAAGGGGTGGTGGCCACCGCCTATGAGCGCCGACACGGTGCCTGGTCACGAATCCACCAGTTTGCCCGCCTCTATCTCTACCATCCCTCCCCGGCGATCTGCTCCTGCCCCATGGCCATGACCGACGGCGCCGCCCGGGTGCTGGAAGTCCATGGTGACAGTGATATGCGGCAACGTTTCCTGCCCCACCTGCTGAGCCGGGATCCGGAGCAGTTCTGGACCTCCGGTCAGTGGATGACAGAGCGGACCGGGGGATCAGACGTGAGCCGTAGTGAGACGATTGCGGAACCCGACGGGGACGGGTTTCGCCTGCACGGGACCAAGTGGTTTACCTCCGCGACCACCGCGCAACTCAGCATGACCCTGGCTCGCATACGCGAGCAGGGACGCACGGACGAAGATCTCAGCCTGTTTGTCGTCGAAACCCGTGATCCGGACACAGGCCTCCTGAATGACATACGAGTCAATCGCCTCAAGGACAAGCTGGGTACCCGCGCCCTGCCTACTGCCGAGCTGGATCTGCAGGGCACGCCCGCTCGCGCCGTGGGCGAGCGTGGCCGTGGCGTGGCCACCATCGCCACGATCCTCAATATCACCCGGCTCTACAATGCCTGCTGTGCCGCCGGGACGATTCGGCGTGGCCTGGACCTGGCCCTGGATTATGCCGCAAAGCGGCACGCTTTCGGACGGGCCCTGATCGACCAGCCTCTGCACCGGGAAACCCTGGCCGATATTGCGACTGAGCAGCATGCCGCCCTCGCCCTGGTCTTCGAGACCGCCGCCCTGCTCGGTCGGGAGGAAACCGGCGAGGCGGAGCGTGCGGAGCTTGATCGCCTGCGGGTGCTGACGCCGGTGGTCAAGCTCTATACCGGCAAACAGGCGGTCTCTTGTGCCAGCGAACTGGTCGAGAGCTTCGGGGGCGCCGGCTATGTGGAGGACACCGGCCTGCCGACTCTGCTGCGCGACGCCCAGGTGCTCTCCATCTGGGAGGGCACCACCAATGTCCTGAGCCTGGACATGCTGCGTGCCTTCGATTCCGACGGGCGGCGCTGGAAAGCGCTGGTGGAGAATATGGGCGCGCGCCTGGGGGCTCTGCCCGAAGATGTACCGGATGCCGCCCGTCAGGTCACACGCGAGGCCCTGGAAGCGCTTTCACGGCGCCCCGGGGAGCTCATGGCGGACGGCGAGGACCAGGCCCAGGCCGGTGCCCGGGATCTGGCTTTCTTCACGGCTCGCACGCTTGCAGCCGTGCTCCTGCTGGAACAGGCTGCCGCTCAATCCGAGGGGGCAGAAGGGGCGAGGGCCCGTGCCGTGGCCCAGCGCTGGTGCCGGATGCATCTGGGGAGCGGCCTGATCCGGCCCCGGCCCGATGATGAAGCCAATGCCATTCTTGCCGAGGTGAAGCAGACAGAAAGGGGCTGAGATGGGACCGGTACTGGTCGCGCTGCTGGGCTTTGCGGTTTTCTTTCTCGGCTGGCGTTTCTATTCACGTCATCTGGCCGAGCGGGTACTGCAGCTGGACCCGGATTTCGAGACACCCGCCAATGCCTATTATGACGGCCTCGATTTCGTGCCCACCAATCGCTTTGTGCTCTGGGGGCATCACTTCACTTCGGTGGCCGGTGCCGCACCGATCATTGGCCCGGCGATTGCCGTCATCTGGGGCTGGCTGCCGGCACTGATCTGGATTCTCGTGGGAACCGTATTCATCGCCGGGATGCATGATTTCGGCACCCTGTGGGCCTCGGTCCGCCATCGCGCCCAGTCGATCGGTTCGATTGCCGCGCATGCGCTCGGACCCCGGGCTCGCAGCCTGTTCCTGCTGATCATCTTCTTCCTCTTGCTGCTGGTGAACGCAGTCTTCGCCGTTTCCATCGCGACCCTGTTCACCGAATTCCCGGAAAGCGTGATTCCCTACTGGTTGCAGATCCCGATCGCGATTGCGATCGGCCTGATTGCCTACCGTACGCGCATGTCCCTGCTATGGCCCTGTCTGATCGGCCTGGGCCTGCTGCTGGGCCTGGTATTCATCGGCGGTTACGTGCCGGTGAGTCTGCCCGAGGAGCCCGGGGGCGTGCCGGACGTGGCCTGGTGGACCCTGATCATGCTCGGCTATGGCGCAATCGCTTCCCGGCTGCCGGTCTGGGTGCTGCTGCAGCCGAGGGATTTCATCAATGCCCATTTGCTGATCATCGGGCTGCTGGTGGTCTATTCGGGATTGTTCATTGGTCAACCTGATTTCGTCGCACCAATGATCAATCAGGATGTGCCGGCCGATGCCCCGCCACTGATCCCGTTGCTGTTCGTGACCATTGCCTGTGGCGCGATTTCGGGATTCCATGGTCTGGTCAGCTCGGGCACCACGGCACGCCAGCTCAATCGGGAAACCGACGCGCGATTCGTGGGTTATGTCGGCGCCACCGGCGAGGGGCTGCTGGGTCTTGCCGCGCTGCTTGCCGTGACCGCCGGTTTCGCCAGTGTCGGCGAATGGAACAGCCACTATGAAAGCTGGGCGGCGGCCAGCGGCACGGGGATTGCCGCTTTCGTCACCGGTGCCGGGAATCTGCTCGGGAACCTGGGCCTGCCCGTGGTGGTGGGGACGACCTTTGTCTCCATCATGGTAGTGGCCTTTGCCGCCACCACCCTGGATACCTCCATGCGCCTGCAGCGTTTCATCCTCGCCGAGATCGGTCGCGACTACCGCCTGCCGGCTCTCGGCAATGTGAATCTCGCGACCGTGATCACCTTTCTGGCCTGTGCCGGACTGGCATTCGGTGCCGATCCGGACAACCCGGGTCAGGGCGGCATGGTGCTCTGGCCCCTGTTCGGCACCACCAACCAGCTCACCGCGGGTCTTTCCCTGCTGGTGCTGACCCTGCTGTTGTGGCGGCTGAAGCGTGGTTTCCTCTATACCCTGTTGCCCTTCTTCTTCGTTGCCGCCATGACCACTTCCGCGATGAGCTACAATCTCTACAGCTACTTCGAACAGGGCAACTGGCTGCTGGTCACCATCGGCGGGATCATCTTCGCTCTCAACATCTGGCTGATTCTGGAGGGAATCGCTGCCGCGCGCCGGATTCGCCATGAAAAGCGTCAGGGAGCCGAGCCATGATTCTCGCTCGCATATGGTGCCAGGTTCATGATTTCTATCGTGAATTCTTCGAGCTGCCCGCGCGTCGTGCGCGGGCCCTGGAGCAGCGACGCCAGGACGATTTCTTCCGCCTGCTGATCCTGTCCGAACAACTGGGCATTCCCAATCCGGCCGCCTTCTACTGTCTCGAGCTCACGCCCTTTCTGCTGGAAGACTTTCATGCCTGGCACCGGCGCATGGGGATGGAACACTCACCCGTGCCCGGTCTTCGGTGCTGCTGACCCGCGATGTGTAAGGTAGGCTTCGTTGTAACGTGGCCCTTTGACACGGAGATCACGGAGGAAAATGATTATTATGCCCGCGGAGACGCAGAGGCGCAGAGAAGAACGCAATTTTTCAAATTGGCTGTAGGAGAGGCTTTCAAGTCTCGACTGTTTTCAGGTGCCGTTTATTAACACGAAGACCGCGAAGGTAAAACAAAAGAACACAAAGAGAAGTTACTTCGTGTCCTTGTGTTTTTTCTTCGTGACCTTCGTGTTCCAGGAAAGCGCAAAAACGAAGCCTTGGCCAACCATCATTCCCACCCTTGGTGCTAGACGCCTGCATGAAATTCGCTTTCCTCTGCGGCTCCGCGTCTCCGCGGGATATTATGTCTGTACCGGGGATGTCGGGCGGTAGGGGGGCACCGGGGAGCCTGTGGGGATTTTTCCTGTATTCGGTATTTCGAGATGCCTTGAACCAAAGCTCTGCTAAACTTCTTCTCTCTAGCACCTCAATCCGGGAGGAAGAGGAATGTCGAAAACGGAGAAGGGAATCGAGGTACTCAGTGCCCGCCTGCGGGGCGAGGTGATTGGTTCCACGGACAAGGGCTACGACGAGGCACGATCGGTCTGGAACGGCATGATCGATCGCCGTCCCGCCATGATTGCACGGTGCAATGGGGCAGCCGACGTGGTTTCCACCCTGGGGTTCGCGCGGGAGCACGGTCTCCCATTCTCGGTACGTTCCGGTGGCCATGGCGTGGCCGGCCAGTCGGTGTGCGACGACGGGCTGGTGATTGACCTGTCTGGCATGAAGCTGGTGCGCGTGGACCCGGAGGCGCGTATTGCCCGGGTTGGGGCGGGGGCCACGCTCGGGGATCTGGATCACGAAACCCAGGCCTTCGGCCTGGCGACCCCGGTGGGCATGGTGTCACGCACCGGTGTGGCCGGGCTTACCCTTGGGGGTGGTCTTGGGTGGCTGTCGCGGCGCTTCGGCCTGGCACTGGATAATCTACGTTCCGTGGATGTGGTCACCGCCGATGGACGCCTGTTGCAAGCCGGCCCGGACGAGCATGCTGATCTGTTCTGGGCACTGCGGGGAGGCGGCGGTCGTCTGGGGATCGTGACGTCGATGGAGTTCCAGCTCCACTCCGTTGGGCCGCAGGTGACAGTGGCGCAGGTGTTTCATCCCCTTGAAGATCTGCGCGAGGTTTTAGATTTCTACCGCGATTTCGTTTCCGGGGTCCCGGACGAGCTGACCTGCTACGCCATGTTGATGAAGATACCGCCCATGGAACCCTTCCCGGAATCCCTCCATGGGCGGCCGGTGGTCGGGTTGGCAGCATGTCATTCGGGCCCGGCGCGTGAGGCCGAGGCGGCATTGTCCCAAATAAAGGAATTCGGTAATCCGCTGCTGGACGTCGTCCAGCCGATGCCTTACGCGGCCTTGCAGCAGGGTTTCGACGCCGCCGCGCCGGACGGGGCCCACTATTATTGGAAATCCCATTACCTGTCCGATCTTGATGAGGGGACCGTGAGCACCCTGGCGGAGGCCGTTGACCGTTTGCCGGGAACCTACACCGTGGCCGCGATCGAACAGATGGGTGGCGCCATTGGCCGGGTCTCCCCGGATGCGACCGCATTCGCCCACAGGGAGGCCGGTTTCAGTTTCGGCGTCTGGGCCGGCTGGGAGCCCAGTGAGGACACGGATGAGATTGTCGAATGGGTACGGGGGGTTCACGGAGCACTCACACCCCATGCCACCGGTGGCATGTACCTGAATTACCTCGACCGTGAAGACCAGGACAAGCTGACGTCCGCTTTCGGGGAGAACCTGGATCGCCTGAAACGCGTCAAGCAAACCTACGACCCGGATGCGGTATTTCCCCTGTAGCAGGGCGCTGGAGATAGACGGGGATCAAAAGACTCCAGGCATCATAGAGCGTGATTCTTGACACGGAGATCACGGAGGATGC
>SLND01000149.1 GCA_007133205.1 Natronospiraceae bacterium
ACACCCACGAACATCTCGACGAAGTCCGAACCGGAAATCGTGAAGAAGGGCACACCGGCCTCGCCGGCGATCGCACGTGCCAGCAGGGTCTTGCCGGTACCGGGCGGGCCGACCATGAGCACGCCCTTGGGAATCTTGCCGCCGAGGCGCTGGAACTTGGAGGGATCCTTCAGGAAGTCGACCAGCTCGGTGACCTCGTCCTTGGCTTCGTCGCAACCGGCCACATCGGTGAAGCGCACGCTCACCTGCTCATCGCTGAGCATCCGGGCCTTGCTCTTGCCAAAGGACATCGCGCCCTTGCCACCGGCACCACCGCCCTGCATCTGGCGCATGAAATAGATCCAGACCGCGATCAGCAGCAACAGCGGGAACCAGGAAATGAAGATCTGGCCGATCAGGGAACCACGGTCCTCTTCCTCGCCGCGGATTTCGACGCCGTACTCCTCGAGCTCACCGATGAGCGCGGTGTTGTCGGACTCGGGGTTCACCACCTCGAACTGTTCGCCGGTGGTCCGTTGCCCCTGGATCTTCTGTCCCTTGAAAAGCACCTCTTCCAGCTCCCCGGCGCGCATGTCGCGCAGGAACTCGGAATAGGAAATCTCCTCACGGGTTTCCTCGGTGGGGCCAAAATTGCTGAACACGGTCAGCAGCACCACCGCGATCACGATCCAGAGGATCAGGTTCTTGGCAACTTCGCTCAAGGCTTGCTCCAGGCGCCATCGGGCGCATTGGTTCCAGGTTCACTCGATCAGTCGGGAAAGGGCGGAATCACTGGGACTGTCGAGAATTTAGACACTATACCATCCGGTAGTTCCGGGCTAACAGGTAGACCTCCGGCGAGCGGTCCCGGGAGGCGCCCGGCTTGCGTACCTGTACCCGCTCGAAGTTTCGCCGCAGCTCTCCCAGGTAGGCATCGAAGCCCTCCCCCTGGAACGCCTTCACCAGCAGGCCACCGCCTTCCGCCAGCACGCGGTGGGCGAAGTCCAGGGTCAGTTCGGCCAGGTACATCGCCGCCGGCTGATCCACGGCCTTCACACCACTTATATTGGGGGCCATATCCGAAAGTACAAGGTCCAGACGCGCCTCCCCGAGCAGGTCGAGAAGGCGGTCCAGAACCGTCTGTTCGGTGAAATCCCCCTGCAGGAACTCGGCCCCGGGCACCCCCGGCATGTCCAGCCGATCCAGGGCATAGACCTGCCCCCGGGGCCCTACCCGGCTGACCGCGTACTGTGTCCAGCCACCGGGCGCCGCGCCCAGGTCCGCGACCCGCATTCCGGGCCGAAACAGCCGGTCCTTGCGATCGATCTCCTCGAGCTTGTAAACGGCACGCGAACGCCAGCCCTCGCGCTTGGCGCGGGCCACATACTGATCACCATGGTGTTCCTTCAGCCACCGCCGGCTGCTGCCCTTGCGTGCCATGATTCAACCTCGCCCCGCCACCAGCCTTGCTGCCAGGACGGGATTTGCCAAGCGCTCGTGCGAGCCTCAGAATGTGCGCCCACACGCGTCCAGACCGTGATTCCGAACACTCGTTCTGTTCTGTTCCATTGCGGCCCCGGAGTGCACAAGACTCTAATGTCTCTTACCGAAGCAGAAAAACGCCAGTTGCGCCGCCTGGCGCATGATCTCCACCCCCTGGTCCAGACCGGTGCCCGGGGCCTGACCGAATCCGTGCTGAGTGAAATCGATCGCACCCTGCACGACCACGAGCTGGTCAAGGTCCGGGTGCTTGCCGAGAGTCGGCCGGATCGCAAGGCCATGATCGAAAGAATCTGCACGCACTGCGACGCGCAACTGGTCCAGCGTGTCGGTCACGTGGCCGTACTCTTTCGAAGAAACCCGGAAAAACCCCGCATCCAGTTCTCCGCGGGGAACTGAATCACTCGTAACGAACCTCGACGATCTCGTACACCTTCTCGCCACCCGGCGCCTGAATCACCGCCTCATCGCCCTCGACCTTGCCGATCAGACCGCGGGCAATGGGGGAATTCACCGAGATCAGACCTTCCTTGATGTCGGCTTCGTCCTCACCGACGATCTGATACGTCACTTCCTGCTCGCTGTCTTCCTCGTACAGGTCCACGGTGGCACCGAACACCACCTTCCCGCCCGGATCGAGCTGGGTGACATCGATGATCTCCGCGCTCGAGAGCTTGCCCTCGATATCCTTGATCCGCGCCTCGACCATGCCCTGCTGTTCGCGCGCGGCATGATATTCCGCGTTCTCCTTGAGGTCCCCGTGTTCCCGGGCCTCGGCAATCGCCTGGATGATCCGCGGTCGCTCGACCGACTTGAGCTCCTTGAGTTCTTCCTTCAGGCGTTCTGCGCCACGTTTGGTCAGCGGTATCCTTTGCATTATTCGTACTCCCGATGCAGATCCTGCAATCGATGCACCTCGGCGGTGTCGATGTAATCCATGGCCAGGCAGGTCGCCCGCCCCGCCGCAATGGTCGTGTAATAGGCGACCTTGTGAGTCACCGCCTCGCTGCGAATGGAGTGGGATTCACGGATGGCCTTCTTGCCCTCCGTGGTATTGACGATCAGGCTGATCTCATCGTTCTTGATCATGTCCACGATATGCGGGCGCCCTTCACGCACCTTGTTCACCGGCATCACTTCCACGCCGGCGGCTTCCAGCGCCTTCGCCGTGCCTCGGGTGGCGACCAGGTCGAAACCGCGCTCACAGAGCAGGCGCGCCAGTTCGATCGCCGCTTCCTTGTCCGGATCGCGCACGCTGATGAAGGCCCGGCCGCTGCGGGGGAAGTTCAGGCCCGAAGCCAGCTGCGCCTTGGCATAGGCCTCGCCGAAGCTGCGGCCGACCCCCATGACCTCGCCGGTGGATTTCATCTCCGGGCCGAGGATCGGATCCACACCCGGGAACTTGTTGAAGGGGAAGACGGATTCCTTGACCGAATAATACTTCGGCAGACGTTCCCCGTTCAGACCCTGCTCGGCCAGGGAAGTGCCCGCCATGCAGCGGGCGGCGATCTTGGCCAGGGGCAGCCCCACGGCTTTCGATACAAAGGGCACCGTGCGCGAGGCGCGCGGATTCACTTCCAGCAGAAAGATTTCTTCGCCGCGCACCGCAAACTGGGCATTCATCAGACCGACCACGCGCAGTTCGCGGGCCAGCGCCACCATCTGCTTTCGAATCTCGGCCTGGACAGTGTCGGACAGACTGTTGGGCGGCAGGGAACAACCGGAGTCGCCGGAATGTACGCCGGCCTGTTCGACGTGCTCCATGACACCGCCGATGACCACGTCCTTGCCATCGGAGACCGCATCCACATCCACCTCGACCGCCTCTTCCAGGAAACGATCCAGCAGCACCGGTGATTCATTCGAGACCCGGACCGCGTTTTCGATGTACTCGACCAGGTCGGTTTCATTGAAGACCACTTCCATGGCCCGGCCGCCCAGCACATAGGAAGGCCGCACCACCAGCGGGTAACCGATCTCCTCGGCCAGGCGCACTGCGTCGGTGGCCGTCCGGGCGGTCCGGTTGGGTGGCTGCTTGAGATCGAGCCGGGTGATCAGGCGCTGGAAGCGATCCCGGTCCTCGGCCAGGTCAATCGAATCCGGGCTGGTACCGATAATGGGCACGCCCGCCTTTTCCAGATCGCGCGCGAGCTTGAGCGGGGTCTGACCGCCGAACTGAACGATCACACCCTCGGGCTTTTCCTTTTCGACAATCGCGAGCACATCTTCAAGTGTCAGCGGCTCGAAATAGAGCCGATCGGAAGTGTCGTAGTCGGTCGAGACCGTCTCCGGGTTGCAGTTGACCATGATGGTCTCGAAACCATCGTCCTTGAGCGCGAAGGCGGCATGGACACAGCAGTAATCGAACTCGATGCCCTGGCCGATGCGGTTCGGGCCACCGCCGAGGATCATGATCTTTCTCCGATCCCCCGGGCGTGATTCGCATTCCTCGTCATGGCTGGAATACATGTAGGCCGTGGTCGCCTCGAATTCCGCCGCGCAGGAATCGACCCGCTTGTACACCGGGGCAATGCCCAGTTCCTGGCGCCGTCCGCGCACGGTGGCCTCGTCGGTGCCGAGCAGGCTAGCGAGACGACTGTCGGCAAAACCCTTGCGCTTGAGCAGGCTCAGCAGGGGCTTGTCGAGACCCGCAACCCCGAGTCCGTCCAGGGCCTGCTCCTCTTCGACCAGGTCCCGAATCTGGACCAGGAACCAGGGATCGATCCAGGTCAGTTCAAACACCTCGTCGACGGAGAAACCGAGGCGGAAGGCATCACCCAGATACCAGAGCCGGTCCGGGCCGGGATTGCGCAGGGCCTGGACCACGGTCTCGCGGGTCTCTTCGTCATCACCGGAAACCTTCGGGTTGAGGCCATCGCTGTCGATTTCCAGACTGCGCAACGCCTTCTGGAAGGACTCCTGGAAACAACGCCCGATCGCCATGGCCTCGCCCACCGATTTCATCTGGGTGGTCAGCGTGGGTTTGGCCTGGGGGAATTTTTCGAAGGTGAAACGCGGCAGCTTGGTGACCACATAATCAATGGTCGGCTCGAAGGAAGCCGGCGTGACCCCGCCGGTGATCTCATTGCGCAGTTCATCAAGGGTGTAACCCACCGCGAGCTTGGCCGCGACCTTGGCAATGGGAAAGCCGGTAGCCTTGGAGGCCAGCGCGGACGAACGCGACACACGCGGGTTCATTTCAATCACCACCAGACGCCCATTGTCCGGATTGACCGCGAACTGGACGTTGGAACCGCCGGTCTCGACCCCGATCTTGCGCAGCACGCGGATCGAGGCATCGCGCATGATCTGGTATTCCTTGTCGGTCAGGGTCTGGGCCGGTGCAACGGTGGCCGAATCCCCGGTATGCACCCCCATGGCATCGATGTTCTCGATCGAGCAGATGATGATGCAGTTGTCACGGTGGTCCCGAACCACCTCCATCTCGTATTCCTTCCAGCCCAGCACCGACTCCTCGATCTGCACCTCGTCGGTGGGAGAAAGATCGATGCCGCGATCGCAGATTTCCTCGAATTCCTCGCGGTTGTAGGCAATACCGCCGCCGCTGCCGCCGAGGGTGAAGGACGGCCGGATGATGCAGGGGAAGCCGATCTCGGACTGGACTTCCCAGGCCTCTTCCATGCTGTGGGCGAGTACTGCCCGGGGTGACTCCAGGCCGATATCATCCATCGCCCGCCGAAATTGATCCCGGTCTTCGGCCATGTCGATCGCCTCGCGGCTGGCACCGATCATTTCCACCCCGTACTGCTCCAGGATGCCTTCCCGGTTCAGGTCCAGGGCGCAGTTGAGTCCGGTCTGCCCACCCATGGTGGGCAGGAGGACGTCCGGGCGCTCCTTGCGGATCACATCCGCCACCGTCTGCCAGCGAATCGGCTCAATGTAGACCGCGTCCGCCATCTCCGGGTCGGTCATGATGGTGGCGGGATTGGAGTTGACCAGAATCACCCGGTAGCCCTCTTCGCGCAGGGCCTTGC
>SLND01000166.1 GCA_007133205.1 Natronospiraceae bacterium
GCCCTGCGCCGGTCCAATATCGGCCAGAACCCGGACGAACCCAATCTGCTGGAAGCCATCCCGCCCGAGGAATTCACCATCCTGCCCAACACCGCCGGCTGTTATAGCGCCGAAGATGCAGTGCGGGTGTGCCGCCTGGCACGGGAACTGCTGGACGATCACCGCCTGGTGAAACTGGAAGTGCTGGGTGATGAAAAGACCCTCTATCCCGACATCCCGGCCACCCTTGAAGCGGCCGAGACCCTGGTGGGGGAAGGCTTCGAGGTGATGGTCTACACCAATGACGATCCGATCACCGCCCGCCGGCTGGAAGAGATCGGCTGCGTCTCGGTGATGCCCCTGGCCGCGCCGATCGGTTCCGGTCTGGGGATCCAGAATCGCTACAACATCATCGAGATCGTGGAAAACGCCTCGGTGCCGATCCTGGTGGACGCCGGCGTGGGCACCGCCTCCGATGCGGCCGTGGCCATGGAGCTCGGCTGTGACGGGGTGCTGATGAACACCGCCATTGCCGGTGCCAACGACCCCGTGCTGATGGCCTCGGCAATGAAGAAGGCGGTGGAAGCCGGCCGCGAGGCCTGGCTCGCCGGGCGCATCCCCAGGAAGCGTTATGCCAGCGCCTCCTCGCCCATCGAAGGCACGATTGGCTGAGATCTGATTCGACTGCGAAGAAAATCCGATTTGGGGCTTCGTTGAAGCGAGTCTTCTAACACGAAGAGCACGAAGAGGAGAGATAAGGACACGAAGGATAAATTGTTTTCGAAAAAATCCTTTCTCCGTGGTCTTGTGTTTTCCCTTCGTGACCTTCGTGTTAAAGCAAACCACTTGATTGCAGCCGTCACCTCGCTCTAACCACCCTGCATGGACGAACGCGAACCTGGAATCCATCCCCATGAATAAACAAGAACACCAGCGGCGGGTACGTAGTTTCGTGCGCCGCGAAGGGCGGCTGACGCCGGGACAGAAGCGGGCGCTGGAGGAAATGCTGCCGCAGTACGGATTACCGGCTCCGCCCGAGGTGATCGATCCGATAGCGGTATTCGGCCGTCGGGCACCGCTTACGGTGGAGGTGGGTTTTGGCAACGGCGAGGTGCTGGCACACCTCGCCGCGACGCACCCGGAGCGTGATTTCATCGGGATTGAAGTACACCGGCCCGGGGTCGGGCGCTTGCTGCGGCGGGTTCGTGAAGAGGGCCTGGAGAACGTGCGGGTTTCAACAGGGGATGCGAGCGAAGTGCTGGAACAGCAATTCGCACCCGCCAGCATCGACCGCCTGCTGATCTTCTTTCCCGACCCCTGGCCCAAGAAGCGCCATCACAAGCGACGCCTGATCCAGCCCGATTTCGCGGCACTTGTCGCAGAGCGACTGAACCCCGGTGGCCATGTGCATCTGGCCACCGACTGGGAAGATTACAAGGATCACATGCTCGAAGTGCTCGACGCCTGCCCCGGGCTGCGCAACGCAGCCGGCACAGGCGGCACCGTGCCCCGCCCCGCCGACCGTCCCGTTACCCACTTCGAGCAACGCGGCCAGCGCAAGGGCCACGGCGTCTGGGACCTGGTTTACGAACGCGTGTAGCCTGGCCTGAGCCACGCGGGGCCGCGATCAGGCGGTTTTATTTGACACGAAGGTCACGAAGAAGAAACAAAAGGATACGAAGGAATAAACTGTTTTCAACAAAATCCTTCCTTCGTGATCTTGTGTTTTCCCTTTGTGAACTTCGTGTTCAAAACACCGGTTTAATGGTAGCTCTTGCTTCGCTCACGCCACCTTAAGGCACTTCAATATACGTCGGGTTCGCCTTCGCCACGCGGGTCGGAGGCGGCTTCCAGGCCGTCGTCGAGCCAGTCGATGACCACCTGCACGTTGCCCCAGCGGCGGTCGCGCTTTTCGACCCGGTGGCCCTTGTCCCGCAGGGCTTCGATGGCCTCTTCGGACAGAGCGTCTTCCTCGTAGCTGATCTCGTCGGGCCGGTACTGGTGATGGAAACGCGGGCGCTCGACCATGCTCCGGGCATCACCGCCGTCGAGGTATTCCAGGATGCCGGTCAGCACGCTGGTGATGATACGACTGCCACCCGGACTGCCCAGCACGGCCACGCCACGCTCGTCCTCGATGAAGGTCGGCGTCATCGACGACAGCATGCGCTTGCCGGGCTCGATGCGGTTGGCCTCGCCTTCCACCAGGCCAAAGCCGTCGGCATCGCCGGGGGCGGAGGCGAAATCGTCCATTTCATTGTTGAGCAGCACCCCGGTGTCACCGGCAAGCACGCCGGAGCCGAACCAGAAGTTGATGGTCAGCGTTGCCCCGACCCGGTTGCCGTCGGCATCGACCACCGAGAAATGGGTCGTGGAGGGAGCGTCACGCCCGGTCGCCACCGGCGGCAGCAGGTCGCTGGGGGTGGCCTTTTGGGGATGAATGCCGGCGCGCAGGCCCGCCGCGTAATGCGGATGAACCAAGCGTTCGATGGGCATGTCAACGAAATCCGGATCCCCCAGGTAGGCGCCGCGGTCGCGATAGGTGCGGCGCAGGGCCTCGCTGATCAGATGTACCCGTTCCGCCTCATCCAGCTCATCCAGATCCCAGCCTTCCAGGATATTGAGTGTCGTCGCCAGTACCACGCCGCCGGAGCTGGGCGGCGCGGCTGAGGTGAGGGTGGCGTCGCGGTATTCACTGACAATGGGATCGCGCTCGACAATCTGATAGTTCTCGAAATCCTCCCGCTGCCAGATGCCGCCGGCATCGCGCACGTAATCGACCAGGGCGTCGGTCAGCTCGCTGTCATAGAAGCCGGCGTGACCGTCGGCGGCAATGCGCTCCAGGGTCTCGGCCAGCTCCGGCTGGCGTAGTACCCAGCCCTCCTCCGGGACTTCGCCATCGTCCATGAACACTTCCGCCGCGCCATGCGCGCGCAGCTTGTCCTGGGTGGCTTCAACGCCGCGAACGTAGGACGGACCCACCTCGAAACCCTCACGGGCGTATTCAATCGCCGGCTGCAGGAGTCGTTCCAGCGGCAGAGTGGCGTGGTTCTCGGCAATATGGACCAGGGCCGCCGGCTGCCCGGGAATGGCCGCCGCCAGCGGACCCTCGCGCGACAGCTCGGTGTCGACCTCGCCGTCTTCGTCGATGAACATGTCGGCAGTGGCCTCGCCGGGCGCCGTCTCGCGGCCGTCGACCATTACCGTGTCATCGGCCCCGGCATCATGCATCAGCCAGAACCCGCCGCCGCCGATGCCGGAGCCGAAGGGCTCGACCACGTTGATTGCGGCTCCCATCGCGACCGCGGCATCGAAGGCGTTGCCGCCCTCGGCCAGCACTTCCCTGCCGGCCTTGCTGGCGAGCGGATGGGCGGATGCAACCGCGCCGGTGTCGGTGTCCTGATTTCCCTGATCCCGCTCGGGCGATGCGGCACAGGCGGCACTCAGTGTGATCAGGCAAATGAGGAGAAACGGCTGACGAAGACAGTGCACCACGGCGGACATCATGGACTCCACAGGGCAGGAACGGGATTCATGGATTGATCAATGGATTGGGTTTGTCAGGTCCTTGACGGTCCGGCACCCAGCACGCGCTTGAGTTCCGCTTCCACGGTGGGATGGACGAAGTCACTGACATCCCCGTCGAGGCTGGCGATCTCGCGTACCAGGCTGGAGGAAATGAAGGTGTATTGCTCACTGGGGGTCATGAATACCGTTTCCACCTCCGGGTCGAGATGACGGTTCATGGCGGCAAGCTGGAACTCGAATTCGAAATCGGAAACCGCGCGCAGGCCGCGCAGGATCACGCTGATATCGTGGCTGCGGGCAAACTCCACGGTCAGCCCCTCGAAACGCTGGACCTCCGCGTTGGGAATCTGTTCCAGGGCCAGGCGGGCAAAACGCACCCGCTCGTCAAGGCTGAAGCTCGGCCGTTTGCCCGGGCTGGCGGCGATGGCCACCACCACCCGGTCGAACAGCCGGCTGGCCCTGCGAATCAGGTCGGTATGACCGTTGGTGATGGGGTCGAAGGTCCCCGGATAGAGGGCATTCACGCTCATCGTCAGAAATCCTCTCCCTGCGTGCCGGCAAGCTCACAATCCTGAGTCTATCAGTTCCCCCGCACCGCCAGACCAAAGCCTGCCTCGCCGGCTTTGGATTGACGGTCCCAGACCAGTGGCTCGGGGAGTTCCGGAACACCGGCCCGGTCGCGCCACTCGACGTAGATTCGCGCCCGCGGATGCAGACACTGGCCTTCCACAAGCCCCCGTAGCACCGGCTCATGCAATCCGGCATCCCAGGGGGGATCGAGAAAGACCAGATCACATAGGGTCGGTTGGGTGGTGGTCAGCCAACCCGGCAGTGATCCGGCCACAACCTTCGCCGGCGCCGAGGCCCCAAGGGTCTCCAGATGGCCACGGATGGCCGCGACCAGGCGCCGGTCACGTTCGACAAAACAGCCGCCGGCGGCGCCGCGCGACAGTGCCTCCAGGCCCAGCGCTCCGGCACCCGCGAAGAGATCAAGGAAGTGCTGCCCGGCCAGGGCCTGCCCCAGCCAGTTAAACAGGGTCTCACGTACCCGATCGGGCGTGGGGCGAACACCACCGCGATCAGGAAAATACAGGCGGCGCCCGCGCCACTGGCCACCGATGATCCGGAATTGGCCCTGCCTGCCCTTGCTCATGATGCGATATCCCCGGTCGGCGGAAATTCTCCCGCGGGCAAGGAACTGCTTGCCGCCTTGGAGCAAGGGTCGTACTCTAGCACCATGTTCAAATTGCATGCGGGCCATCCGCACCGGCCCGGGCCAGAGGGCAAATACCCAAGAATCCGGGCCCGTCGACAGATCTGCCGGCCCTGTCCGCCACGGAGGAAAATGACATGTCCAAGCGCTTGACCCCCTTTGCGCTCCTGCCGGTACTCGTCCTGGGCGGGTGCCTGGTTTCCGATTCAGAGTCCACCGACCCCGAACCCAGGCCTACCGACGGGTTCAAGGTGCAATATGTACCCACCGGCGGCATGGGTCCCTTCCCCAATCGGCTGCATATTGACCAGGAGTCAGGACAGGTCAGCATGCCGGGTACCGATTTTGATGCCGCATCACCGGTGGGTGCGATGAACGCGCTGGACGGGTTCTCCACGGTGTCGCCCCAGTACCTGGGCACTTCCGACAATATCGACCCTGCAACCATCGAGCCGGGTGAAAACGTGGTGGTCTGGGATATCTCCGATCCGGACAACCCCGAACGCCTGGACCCGGATCTCTACAGCGTGAATGTGCCGGATGCGCCCATCCAGGCCGCCCGGGTCATGGAAATCATTCCCGAACTGCCGCTCGAGCCGGACAGCCGATACATGGTGGCAGTGACCGACGGGGTGCTGAGCACCGTCGAGGAACCCCTTGCCCCGGACACCCAGTTCCGGGCAATGCGCGACGCCACCCTGGATGAAACCAGCCTGGACGA
>SLND01000054.1 GCA_007133205.1 Natronospiraceae bacterium
GAACCTGAACCGGAGCCGGTCGAGCCGGACCCGGTCGCCGCTGCCGAGCCGGCAACCGGCCGCTATGGTCCTGTCGAGCGTAATCAGACCCTGTGGGAGATTGCCGATCGCCTGCGCCCTGAAGGCATCTCCATCAACCAGATGATGATTGCCCTGTTCGAGGCGAATCCCGGTGCCTTTGCCGAAAATATCAATCACCTGCATCGTGACGCGGTCCTGCGTGTCCCGGAGCGGTCGGAGATAGAACGGGTCAGTGCCGGTGCGGCGACTGCCGAGGTCCAGGAGCAGAACGAGGCCTGGCAGGACGATGTGCGTGTTGCCGAGGCGCCGGCACCGGAAGAGGAGCCGGAAGACGAGTTGCGTCTGGTGGCGCCCGGTGACGAAGAGGAACCCGAAGCCGAGGGTGTCGGGGTAGGTACCGAGGAATTCGAAGAAGAGATCGCCGAGCTGGAAACCGAACTGGACGAGGTTCGTTCCGAGCGTGACGAGGTTGCGGACGAATCCGGTGAGCTCAGGGATCGGGTCAGCGAACTCGAATCCGAACTCGACGAAATGCGCCGCCTGGTCGATCTCAAGGACGAGCAGCTGGCCGAACTCCAGGAGCGGGTCGGCGAGGAAGACCTTGAAGATGCCCTTGACGACGACGATGTCTTCGTCGCCGAGGAAGAAGAGGCCATCGAAGAGGACGAGGAGGAAGTCGTTGAAGAGGACGAGCTCGCTGAAGAGGAAGATCTCGCCGAGCTTGAAGAAGAGGAAGTCGTCGAAGAGGACGAAGACGAGCTTGCCGAAGCGCCCGAGGATGACCCGGAGGCCGAGGAAGCGGTGGCCGAGGAAGAAACCGACCCCGAGGCCGAGGAAGACGAAGAGGCCGCACCGGCGACCCGGGAAGTCGAACCGCCGGGCCTGATGAGCCGGTTGACCGCGATGCTGTCGGAGCCGATCGGCATGGGCGTGATCGGCGCATTGCTGCTGGCAAGTATCCTCGGGTTGGTCGCCATGCGGCGTCGCCGGGCCGCCGAGGAAGCTGCCGGCGCGGAGGCGCTGGCCGGCGGTGGCGGGATGCCGCTTGACGATGACGAGGGTGAAGAAGCCCTGACCGGCGATGTGGAAGAGGTCAATCTCAGCGAGCAGGATTCGGCTGCGGCGAAGGAGAGTGACAGCACCGAAGGCGACGGACTGGATGAAGCCCGAGTGGAGGAAGCCCTGGAAGAGGCCGATTTCCACCTTGCCTATGGCACCTACGACAAGGCCATCCAGGGCCTGGAGGAAGCACTTGAGCAGGCCCCGGAGGAAAAGCGCCTCCACGTGAAGTTGCTTGAAACCCTTTTTGCCGCCGGCAACAAGACGGCATTCGTGGATGCCGCCGGACGCCTGCGGAATCTGGTCGGAGAGCAAGACGAGGCCTTTGTCCAGGTGGCGGCCATGGGACGGGATATCGCCGGTGACGATCCCATGTTCCAGAGTGCCGATCAGGGTGCTGATGCCGGCGGGGAGACGGTGGACCTGAGCCCGCCTGGTGCAGAGGCTGATTCGGAACCTGCCGCGGAAGCGGGCGATGATGTGCCCGCACCCGACCTCGATCTCGACATCGGAGGACTGGAAGAAACCGGGCTTGAGGATGAAGGCTCGGGTGCTCCGGATGCCGGAGGCGATACGGACCTGGATCTCTCCGCCGACCTGGAAGCCGCCGCATCCGAGACCGGCGAAGAGCAGACGGATGACCAGGCAGGTGACCTGGATCTGGATCTCCCGGACCTGGAGGCGCCGGCCGGCGAAGCGACGGAGCAACCAGCGGACACCGCCCAGGACACGACAACAGAGACTGGCGCGGATGATGACGCGCTCGAGTTTGACCTTCCCGACACTGACCAGGACAGCGGAATCGAGTCCACTGAAGCCCTGGATTCGGCCGCCGAGGAAGACAGTGCCGAGGATGATGACGGCATTGATTTCCCCACCGTGGAAGTGCCTGCCGAGGAAGCAGACAAGGCCTTCGGTACGGATTCACAGGCCCAGTTCGAAAAGGCTTTCGAAGAGCTCTCGCGTGCCACCGAGGAAGAAGGCGATGCCACAGCAGGGAGCGCGGACGCGGAAAGCGTTGCCGGGCCCGAGGATGAAGTGGATCTCGGCGGTGGTGGGGAAATCGACTTCGGCGGCGAAGGCGATGACGACCTGCTGGATCTGGAAGAGACCGGTGAGTTTTCGGAGATCGATACCAAGATCGATCTGGCTCGGGCCTATATCGACATGGGCGATGAGGACGGGGCCAAGGGAATCCTGGAAGAGGTTATCGAGGAAGGTAACGAAGACCAGAAGAAGGAGGCCCGGTCGCTCATGGAATCTGTCTGATTCCGGAATGCAGCCACTCAAGCCGCCGGGGTGTGTTCACTCCGGCGGTTTTTGCTTTCGTGCCCGATATCATTCAGCGGATAGCCCGCCTGGTTCCGACCCGGACATCCTGGTCGGGACGCAGTTGCCGACGACTGGGGACACTGCATGCAACATCCTCGGGTGCATCTTGCCGTGGTGTTTACCGCGATCCTGGTGGTCCCGTGGTTGTCTGCACCCGCTCTGATAACAGTCGCCCTCGCCGCCCTCATGTGGCACCTGATTCAGGGAATGGACGCACTGCGTGCGCTCTTGCGTTCCCTTTGGCGGCTCAAGTGGCTGCTGCTGGCCATTGCCCTGGTGTATCTGTGGTTGCCGGATGAAGGTGGCCGAATGTTCACCCTGCCGGATGCAACGGCCTTTCAGACACGCATGGGCGAGGGCCTGGTGCGTGCCTCGGTGGTGATTGTGATGCTTTCGGTGGTTCATGGACTGGTGTATTCACATCCCCCGCGTGTCCTGGGGGCGGTGTTGTCCGGGCTGCTTGCCCCGCTGGATCGGGTTGGCCTGCCGGGAAGCCGGTTCGGGATCCGCCTCGCCATCCTGATGGCCCATGTTTCCGCGGAGCGCGAGCGGCTGGCCCGGATTCGCGAGGATGCAGGGCGCGGCTTTTCGCCCAGGCGCCTGCCATTGCTGCTTGCGCGCGAGGTTCACCGGATCGAATCGGATGCCCGCCTGCCGGCTCCCGAATGGCCCCGGGTCGGTCCCGCACCCTGGCATATTCGTGGACTCGGACTGTTGCTGATTATTGTCTTGATCCTGTTACTGGCTCTATGAGTACGGAAAGGACACCTGTTGATGCTGAACCAGGGTCTGCCCAACGCTGGGTGGCCGGGGTGGAATATGAGGGTACCGGTTTCAGTGGCTGGCAGACCCAGCAGGCGGGTGTGCGCACGGTCCAGGATGAAATCGTCCGTGCCCTGTCCTATGTCGCTGATCATCCCGTTGCGGTGACTTGCGCCGGGCGCACGGATGCCGGTGTCCATGCGGTCGGGCAGGTGGTCCATTTTGATGTCCGGGTCCAGCGCGAGGCACATGCCTGGCTGCTGGGCGCCAACAGCCGATTGCCCGATGACGTCAATCTTCGCTGGGTCCGGCCGGTGGTGGGTGAGTTCGACGCCCGCGGTTCGGCGAATGAAAGGATCTATCGCTACGTGATCTGGAATCGGGGGCCGCGAAGCGCCCTGGGGCGGCATCGTTCCTGCTGGGTCTATCACCGACTGGACGCAGTGCGCATGCACGAAGCGGCTCAGGCCCTGGTCGGGGAACACGATTTCAGCGCCTATCGCGCGGTGGCCTGTCAGTCCCGAACGCCGCAACGGCGGGTGGAAGAGATTTCAGTGACCCGCCGGGATGATCTTGTCTGGCTGGAAGTTCGCGCCAATGCCTTCCTCCACCACATGGTGCGCAATATCGCCGGAGTTTTGATCGAGGTGGGCAAGGGCGAGGCGGATGTGGACTGGCCGCGGCAGGTCCTGGAGACTCGCGATCGCACCCGGGGCGGTGTGACCGCGCCCGCGGAGGGCCTGTATTTCATGGGGGTGCGCTATCCGGATTTCCCCCGCATTGATGCCCTGGCGCGTCCGGCGGTGGAACCGCTGGTACCGGGCACGCCCCTGTGACCGGGGCGTTTCTGTTAGCCTTGGCATCTCTGGAATGATGCGATGACTACCCGAATCAAGGTCTGCGGTCTCACGACACCCGGGCAGGCGGTGGCCGCCGCCGAGGCGGGTGTGGATGCAATCGGGCTGGTTTTCTGGCCGGAAAGCTCCCGTGCCCTGTCGCCGGAACGTGCCCGGGAAATCGCAGCGGCCGTGCCCCCGCTGGTGACGGTGGTGGGTTTGTTCATGAATGCACGTGCCGCTGATGTTGATGCCGTCCTCGCGCAGGTGCCGCTCGACTTGTTGCAGTTTCACGGTCAGGAAACGGATGCCTTCTGCCGGGCCTTTGAGCGACGCTATATCAAGGCCATTGGCATGAGCGGCGGGCAGGATCCGGAACCACTGGCACAAGACTTTCCCGGGGCAGCCGGGCTGCTCGTTGACGCGCATGCGGGCGATCGCGCCGGCGGCAGCGGGGAAAGCTTCGACTGGTCGCGTTTGCCACGGACCCTTGCAGCACGATGCATCCTGGCCGGTGGTCTGTCTCCGGAAAATGTTGCCGAGGCGATTCGCACGGTCCGCCCCTGGGGCGTGGATGTCAGTTCCGGTGTCGAGTCATCCCCGGGCGTGAAGGATTCGGAGCGCATCAGGCGTTTCGTCAGTGAGGTGCGCAATGTCGGTTGAAGCAAAGAAGACAGACGGGCAGGGGCCACAATCCCTGCGTGACATGCCGGATGCCGGCGGGCACTTCGGCATCTTTGGTGGGCGCTTCGTCTCCGAAACCCTGATGGGCCCGGTGGAAGAGTTGCGACAGGCCTACGAGGCGGCACGGTCGGATGCGTCCTTCGTGGATCAGTTTGAAACCGAGCTTGCCTGTTTTGTCGGGCGCCCCACGCCGATTTATCCTGCCGAGCGACTGACCCGATTCGCTGGCGGCGCGAGCATCTGGCTGAAACGGGAAGATCTGTGTCACACCGGTGCGCACAAGATCAATAACACCGTGGGACAGGCCCTGCTGGCCCAGCGCATGGGCAAGACACGCGTGATTGCAGAAACCGGTGCCGGGCAGCACGGGGTGGCCACCGCGACGGTAGCGGCGCGCCTGGGACTGGACTGTGTTGTCTACATGGGCTCTGAAGACATGCGGCGCCAGGAAAGCAACGTCTTTCGCATGCGTCTGCTGGGTGCCGAGGTGGTTCCGGTCGAGTCCGGATCGCGTACGCTCAAGGATGCCCTCAATGAAGCGATGCGGGACTGGGTCACCAATGTCGACGATACCTTCTACATCATCGGCACCGTCGCCGGCCCCCACCCCTATCCGGCCATGGTGCGGGATTTCCAGTCCGTGATTGGCCGCGAGGCTCGGGAGCAGATGCTGGATGTGACCGGACGCCTGCCCGATGCCGTTGTTGCCTGCGTCGGCGGCGGCTCGAATGCGATCGGCATGTTTCATCCCTTTCTGGATGATTCCGAAGTTGCCTTGCACGGCGTCGAAGCCGGAGGCGATGGGCTGGAAAGCGGGCGCCATGCGGCCCCATTGAGTGCGGGTCGCCCGGGAGTGCTGCACGGCAATCGCACCTATCTCATGACGGATGATGACGGGCAGATCCTGCACACCCATTCCGTCTCGGCCGGCCTGGATTACCCCGGAGTCGGCCCGGAGCATGCCTGGCTGCACGATATCGGTCGGGTTGAATATGGCTCGGTGGATGACAAGGCCGCGCTCGAGGCATTTCATCGCCTGAGTTCGCTGGAAGGCATCATGCCGGCCCTGGAAAGCGCCCACGCGGTGGCCCATGCCCTCGAGCTGGCAGCAAAGCTCAAACCGGAAGAGAATGTTCTGGTCAACCTTTCCGGGCGTGGCGACAAGGACATGGCCACCGTTGCCGCGCAACAGGGGGTGGCATTGTGAGTCGTCTCGAGCGGCGCTTCGAGGAACTGCGGCGCGAGGGGCGTGCCGCCCTGATTCCCTACATCATGACCGGGGACCCGAAACCGCAGGGCACCACTGACTTGATGCACGCACTGGTGCGCGCCGGGGCGGATGCGGTCGAACTGGGCATGCCCTTTTCCGATCCTATTGCCGATGGCCCGGTCATTCAGGGGGCGGGCGAACGGGCCCTGGCCGCCGGCTGCCGGCTTCGTCACAGTCTGGAGGCAGTAAGCGAATTCCGTGAGCAGGACCGGGAAACCCCCGTGATTCTTATGGGTTATCTCAATCCGATTGAAATCATGGGGCGGGAGGCCTTCATCGCCCAGGCCAGCGCCGCCGGGGTGGATGCGGTCCTGATCGTGGACCTGCCACCGGAAGAGGCCGGGACCCTGGCCGAGGATCTGCGTGCGGCGGAAATGGACCTGGTATTCCTGGTCGCGCCAACCACGGTTCCGGAGCGCCGCGAACGGGCAATGAGCCTGGCCAGTGGCTTCCTGTACTACGTGTCGCTGAAGGGCGTTACCGGTGCCGGCGGCATGGACGTTGCCCGGGTCCGCACCGAACTGGCCGGCCTGCGCGAGAAAACCGCGCTGCCGTTAGGGGTCGGTTTCGGCATTGGTGATGCAGAGACTGCAGCGGCTGTGGGAGAATTCGCTGATGCAGTTATCGTGGGCAGTGCCCTGGTAGGACAGCTTCACGAAGCGGCTGACCGGGGAGAGTCTCCCGCAATCGCCGCCGAGACATTCCTGGCACCCTTGAGTCGGGCCGTGCGCAACGCGGCCGGGAACAAGCCAGACAATCAACCGGACAAGCAAGAGGACGCCGCCGTCAAATGAACTGGTTCAAACGACTTGTTCCATCACGCATCAAGACGCGCAGCAGCTCGCGCAATGTGCCCGAAGGTCTGTGGACCAAGTGCAAGGAGTGCGATGCGGTGCTGTATCGCGCGGACCTGGAGCGCAATCTCCACGTCTGCCCCAAGTGCAACCATCACATGCGGTTGAGTGCGCGTCATCGCCTCGAGACCTTTCTCGACGAGGACTCCATGGCGGAAATCGGTGCTTCGGTCGAGCCGGTGGATGCACTCAAGTTCCGTGACAGCAAGAAGTACCGTGATCGCCTGGCCCAGGCCCAGAAGAAGACTGGCGAACGTGATGCCCTGGTGGTGATGAAGGGGCGGGTCAAGGGAATTCCCGTGGTGGCCTGTGCCTTCGACTTTCCCTTTCTCGGTGGCTCCATGGGCTCGGTGGTTGGCGAACGCTTCGTGCGCGGTGTGGATGCGGCGATCGAGGCCGGTTGTCCACTGGTCTGTTTCTCCGCCAGTGGCGGCGCACGCATGCAGGAGGCCCTGCTTTCCCTGATGCAGATGGCCAAGACCAGCGCCGCGCTCGCGCGTCTGTCCGAGCGGCGCCTGCCCTATGTTTCGGTGCTGACCGACCCGACCACCGGCGGCGTCAGTGCCAGTCTTGCCATGCTGGGCGATATCAACGTCGCCGAACCCAAGGCCCTGATCGGCTTTGCCGGTCCGCGCGTGATCGAACAGACGGTGCGCGAGAAGCTCCCGGAGGGATTTCAGCGCAGTGAGTTCCTGCTGGAGAAGGGCGCCGTCGACCTGATTGTGGACCGTCGCCAGATGCGTGAGCGGGTCGCGCGGATTCTCGGCATTCTGGTGCGCCAGACGCCGGATCAGGCTTCAATCGGCAGGGATGCGCCGGCCCCCGCGGATGCCTGACCGGCCTCCGGTGGAAGTCCTGCCAACGGTCGAAGGTCCCGAGCTGCGTCGCTGGCTCAGCTATCTCGAGTCACTGCATCCGCGTGAGATCGAGCTGGGGCTGGAACGTCTGCGCCCGGTCCTTGAGCGGCTGGACCTGACAGATCCGCCCTTCAGGGTGCTTACGGTTGCCGGGACCAATGGCAAGGGCACCAGTGTCGCCGTGGCCCAAGCGATTCTCGGGGCCGCGGGGCATTGCACCGGTGCCTATACCTCGCCCCACCTCCTCCATTTCGGTGAGCGCATCCGGGTGGATGGGCGTCCCGCCAGCGAAGCGGCGATTGTAGAAGCACTTGCCCGGGTCGAAGCGAGCCGGGAATCGATCCCGTTGACCTATTTCGAGTTCACCACCCTGGCGGCTCTGGACCTGTTCCGAAGCGCGGGTGTCAGCCATGCGGTACTGGAAGTCGGCCTGGGAGGTCGACTGGATGCGGTGAACGCGATCGATGCCGACGTCGCCCTCATTACCCGGATTGCCCGTGATCATGTCCAGTGGCTGGGGACCGATATCGATGATATCGCCCGCGAGAAGGCCGGTGTCGTGCGGCCCGGAAGGCCGGCCGTCATTGCCTCGCGCGAGGCGCCTCCGGCATTGCTTGAGGAAACGGAGCGACTGGGTGCACGCCCCAGAGTGCTGGGACGCGATTACGAATGGCAGGGGACGCCCGGTGAGTCCTGGTCGATTGCGGGTGTCGGGCCGGTACGTCTTTCCGATCTGCCGGGGGCATCCCCCTGGTCCAGGCCCTGGCAGCGCGACAATCTGGCCGGTGCCGTCGCGGCGGTGGCCTGCCTGGCCCCCGAGTCCCTCGACCCGCCCGAGCGGGTGGCAGCCGCGTTGTCCCTGGTCGATCTGCCCGGCCGTCTCCAGCAACTCGATACCGAGCCACCGACGCTACTGGATGTCGCCCACAACCCGGATGCCGCCAGGGCCCTGGCCGACTGGCTGGTGGCACATCCAGTGAGCGGATCCACCCGGGCGGTATTCGCGGCCCGGGCGGACAAGGATGTCAGCGGAGTGGTGTCCGCCCTGGATGATTTCGTTGACGAGTGGTGGCTGGCGGACCTGTCATCGGAAGGAGGCATGGCCGCCTCGCAATTGGGTACGAAGCTGGATCCGGGCCGGCAGGTACTGGAGATTCACGAAGGCAGGCCAGGCGAGACATGGCAGGCGGCCCTGGCTGTCTCGGGTGAATCCGACAGGGTGCTGGTGCTGGGCTCCTTCCTCACCGTGGCCGATGTATTGCGCCTGCACTCGGGCTCGCGGCACACTGACAGCGACAGGACGGGGCACAGGGCCTGAAGCCTTTGTCGGGGAGCGTTGTGGATCGCAAACTCAAGGAACGCCTGATCGGACTGGTGGTGCTGCTCACCGCGGCAGTCATCCTGGTACCCATGATTCTGGGTGATCGGGAAACGTCGCCCACCGATGATCCCGATTTCGACGATGCCGACACGCGCGAAGTCCGCCTGGATCTGCGCGAGGACCGGGAACCGGACACCACGCCGGAGGTGGAACCCGAGGCCACGGCAACGCCCGAGGATGAAGAGGAAGACGCCCGGGAGGAAGTGGAGACGCGCGTGGCCGAGGGACGTGAGGCCGCGGAAGAGGCCCGGGAGGAGATCGCCGAGGCGCAGGAAGAAGCTGCGGAGCCGAAAGCGGATGAAGCGCCGGAGTCCGGTGTCGACACCGATGATGTGGAAATCCTCGACGACGGCCCTGAGGGTACCGGCTGGTCGGCCCAGGTGGGGAGTTTCTCCGACCGCGACAATGCCCGCAATCTTGCTGCCGGTCTTCGCGAGGAAGGTCTCGAGGCCTTCCTGATGCGGCACGAAACCGAGGACAGGGTGCTGTACCGGGTGCGGGTCGGTCTCGAGTCCGAGCGCGAGGGCGCGGTGCAACTCGCTGCCGAGGTGGAGGAGAAGACCGGGCACGAAGCCAGCCCCGTACCACATCCATGAATACCGTCAGGTGCGCTGAAGCCGACAGGTTTTGCTAGAATTCCGACCCGTTTCCTGCCGACTGGCCGGGCCTTCACACAGGAAGAGATCTTCGTAGATGATCTGGGTGGATTATTTCATTGTCGGCGTCGTGGTCCTGTCGGCGCTGATCAGCCTGATGCGGGGCTTCGTCAAGGAGGCATTTTCGCTCGCCACCTGGATCCTGGCGTTCTGGGTTGCGCTGACCTTTACCGAAAACCTGGACGCGATGCTGGCAGGCACCATCGAAACCCCGTCGGTTCGTGTGCTTGTGGCGTTTTCCATATTGTTCATTCTCGCCCTGATCGTCGGCGCGATGATCAATCATTTTGCGACCCTGACGGTCAAGAAAACGGGGCTGACCGGTACTGACAGGACGCTCGGCATCATTTTCGGCACGGCCCGCGGGGTTGTGGTGGTAGCGGCCCTGGTACTGCTGGGCATATTGACTGAAATTGACCAGGACCCCTGGTGGCGGGACTCGGCCTTTATCCCGATACTGGAACCTGTGGCATTGTGGATGGCCGAACTTCTACCCAGGGAAATGGTGGAGGACCTGGACGCCCTGCAGCGTCGCTGAAAACGCGCCGGTGACCGCCATTGACGTCACCATGATTCCAAGTTTATCCGGAGGAATTGCGAAATGTGCGGCATTGTCGGCCTGATGGGCACCGGGCCCGTAAACCAGGCGATCTATGAAGCGCTGACGGTGGTGCAGCACCGGGGCCAGGATGCCGCGGGAATCATGACCTGCGAGGGGCGGCGTTTTTTCCTGCGCAAGGACAACGGCCTGGTCCGGGATGTCTTCCAGCCCGAGCAAATGCTCAATCTGCGCGGGGACATGGGTATTGGTCATTGCCGTTATCCGACTGCCGGTTCCTCATCGTCCTCCGAAGCCCAGCCCCTCTACACCAATTCCCCCTACGGCATCGCTCTGGCCCACAACGGCAATCTCACCAACGCCGAGGAACTGCGCGATCTGCTCTACCGTGAAGACCTGCGCCATCTGAACACCGAATCGGATTCCGAGATCCTGCTCAATGTCTTCGCCCACCATCTGCAGCGGGTAGGGCGGCTTGATCTGCGGGCGGACGATCTGTTCGATGCCGTCTCCGAGGTTCATCGCCGTTGCCGGGGTGGCTATGCGGCCGTGGCCATGGTGACCGGTTACGGCCTGGTGGCCTTTCGCGATCCATGGGGTATCCGGCCACTGGTCTATGGCAAACGCGAGACCGACGAGGGCACCGAATACATGGTTGCCTCCGAGAGCGTGGCGCTCGATGTGCTGGGTTTCGAACTGGTCCGGGATCTTGCCCCGGGAGAGGCCCTGGTCATTCATCACGAGGGTGGGCTGCAGACCCGCCAGTGTGCGCAAGAGCCCTCCGCCAATCCCTGCCTGTTCGAGTTCGTCTATTTCGCCCGGCCCGATTCGATCATTGACGATGTCTCGGTGTACAAGGCACGGCTGCGAATGGGGGACCGCCTGGCAGCCAAGATTCAGCGTGAGTGGCCGGACCACGACATTGACGTGGTGATTCCGATTCCCGACACCAGTCGCACTTCAGCCCTGCAGGTCGCCTTCAATCTCGGCGTGAAGTACCGCGAAGGTTTCATGAAGAATCGCTACATCGGGCGCACCTTCATCATGCCGGGGCAGCAGCAACGGAAGAAATCGGTCCGGCGCAAGCTCAATGCCATTGATCTCGAGTTCCGCGGCAAGAATGTGATGTTGATCGATGATTCCATTGTGCGCGGAACCACCTCCCGCCAGATCATCCAGATGGCCCGCGATTCGGGTGCAAACAAGGTGTATTTCGCTTCCGCCGCACCCCCTGTGCGCTACCCCAATGTCTACGGCATCGACATGCCCGCTGCGCTCGAACTGGTGGCCCATGGCCGCAGTACCCAGGAAGTGGCCGGTCTTATTGGCGCCGATCGACTGATCTACCAGGACCTGCACGACCTGGTCTGGTGTGTCCGCCACGGCAATCCGGCCCTGCGTGATTTTGATACCTCCGTCTTCAGTGGCCGATACGTCACCGGGGATGTGACCGAGGACTATCTCGCCCGCCTGGAACGGGCACGCTCCGATGCCGCGCGCAATGGGGACGACCGCAAGCAGCGAGGCGTGATCGACCTCCACAACGCCTCCTGATGCCCGTATTCGATCCGGTCCGCGAGGATCTTCTCCGGGCCTTCTGCGAAGGACTCAGGCAACTCTCAGCCCGTGAGCTTGTACGCGAGTTTCTCGCTTCCCGCTCGGGAGGCTTCAATGCTTCCCTGCTGGCGGTGGGCAAGGCTGCCCGCCACATGGCCGCGGGCGCCGTGGATGCGATGGCAGGGGAGACGTCTTCAGGGCATGGCCGGGCCGAGCGGCCAACGGCGGGCCTGGTCATTCATCCCCGCGACCAGGACACGCCCGCCCTGCCCGAGGCCCTGAGCTGCCTGCCGGGCGAACACCCGGTGCCGGGAACCGGCAGCTTCAGGGCGGGTGAGGCGGCATTGGCATTCTGCGCCAATCCAGCCCCGGATACGGAACTGCTCGTGCTTCTTTCCGGTGGAGGCTCGGCCCTGATGGAGGCACTGGCGCAGGGTGTGGATCGGGACACCTGTGTTGCCGCCCACCAATGGCTGCTCGGCTCCGGGCTGGATATCGTGGACATGAACCGGGTTCGCCAGGCTCTGTCCGCGGTCAAGGGCGGCAAACTGGCGCGGCAGCTTGACCCGGACCGTGCTCGCGTACTTTGTCTGTCGGATGTGCCCGAAGGCCGGCTACCGGCCCTGGCCTCGGGGCCCTTCCTGCCCCCGCTTGAGGACGCGCTGCCGAGCGGGCTGCCGGACTGGCTCGCCCGGGCCGTGCCCTCGGTTCCTCACTCCAGTGTTCCGGAAATCCCCCACCATGTCCTGGCCGATGCACGAACTGCCGGTCAATGCATGGCCCGGAGGATGGAGGCGGCCGGTTACTCGGTCAGTCAGGAGACACAGCGACTTGAGGGTGAGGTGCCGGCAGTGGCCCGGAGAATCGGCGAATGGCTGAGCAGCCCTGGTCCCGGGGCGCGGGTGTGGTGGGGAGAGATGTCAATGACACTGCCTGAAGAGCCGGGGCAGGGCGGTCGCTGTCAGCATCTGGCATTGGCCGTGGCGCATCAACTGGCGGGGCGGACGGGCTGGTATCTGCTCGCATGCGGAACTGACGGCGTGGACGGTCCGGGTGATTCAGCCGGTGCGCTGGTGGACGGCGAAACCATATCGCGCGGACTCTCGGCGGGACTGGATCCGGAGTCCGCCCTGGCCCGCGCCGACAGCGGCCGTTTTCTGGAGGCGGCCGGGGATCTTGTCCATACCGGCCCGACCGGAACCAACCTCAACGAGGTGCTGGTTGCCGCAAAAGACGATAGCGTTGAAAGGGCGTGAGCGCTGACCGGGTCTGAAGGGTATAATCCGCGCCCGGGTAACAGAGCACGCGAAGCACCATGTCCATTGAAGCCGTCCGGCAATTCCTCCCCTGTCCCACGCCCCAGGCCTGGATCGACCGGGCCTTGTCGGAACAGGAACTGCTGCTGGTCGATCACGCCCATTGCGAAAAGAAGGCGGCGTCCACGGCCCTCGCCCTGATGTTTCGCTATCCGGAGCGTTCCCGTCTGGTCGAAAAGATGTCACGCCTGGCCCGCGAAGAGCTGCGCCATTTCGAGCAGGTGCATGCAATCATGCGCAGGCGCGGGATTGCCCATCGCAAGCTCAGCCCGTCGCGCTATGCCTCGGGGATGATGGAGCTGGTGCGGGGAGAGCCACGCGCACGGCTGGTCGACAGCCTGGTGGCCGGGGCCTTCATTGAAGCCCGCTCCTGTGAACGCTTCGCGGCCCTGATTCCGGTGCTGGATGAAGAGCTTTCCGGTTTCTACCGTCGCCTGCTCAAGTCCGAGGCACGGCACTTTACCGATTATCTCGCGCTTGCCGAGGAAGCGGCGGGACATGCCGTCGATGACCGGGTGGCGGCCTTCGCCGAGCGCGAAGCCGATCTGATCACGCGTCCCGATCCGGAATTCCGTTTCCACAGCGGTCCACCCGAAGCGGGGCAGAGTGCTCAGTCGGCCATGGGCAGGGTTTCCAGCCGGTAGTCGCCGGCCTCCACGCGCAATACGCTGCCCTGATCGAACCAGTCTCCCAGCACGATGCGTTCCGCCGGCTCGCCCGCGAGATCGAAGCGGTGCACATTCGGGCGATGGGTATGGCCATGGATCAGGCGCCGCACCCCATGTTCCTGCATCACGCGTGTCACCTCATCCGGATTTACATCCATGATCTCCATGGACTTGTATTGTCCCTGGCGCATGCTTTCCGCACGGGCCTTGTCGGCGAACGCCTGGCGCTCGGCGATGGGCTTCGACAGGAATTCGCGCTGCCATTCCGGATCCCGGACCATGGCGCGAAACTGCATGTGCTCGACATCATCGATGCACAGGGTGTCGCCGTGCATCAGCAGTACCGGTTCCCCGTACAGGCTGACCACCGACGGGTCCGGCAGCAGGCTACAGCCACTGTCGCGGGCAAAGTCCTCTCCTACGAGGAAATCCCGGTTGCCATGCATGAAATAGCAGGGCACTCCGGAATCCGACAGCGCGCGCAGGGCATCGATCACCCGGCGGTCATCTTCACCCGCGCCATCGTCCCCGATCCAGGCCTCGAACAGATCACCCAGGATATAGAGCGCCTCGGCCTCGCGGGCCTCTCCGGCAAGGAAATCGAGGAACAGCTCGGTGACCCGGGGGCGGGAGGGGTCCAGGTGCAGGTCGGAAATGAACAGGGTGGTCATTCTGCCTCCGCTTCCTTTGACTCCACCCATTCCCGCGCCTGTTCGCGGTTCAGGGCACGACTGTCACGAATGCGCACGGTCTCTTCCGGGACATCCGATTCAAATGGACCGGCAGCCTCGGTGGGGATCTCCGCGATGGCGTCAACGACATCCATGCCGGCCACCACGTGGCCGAAGACCGCATAGCCCCAGCGATCCGGTCGGGGATTGAGCTGGCGATTGTCCGCAAGGTTGAAATAGAACTGGGCGCCACCGGAATGAGGATTGGCCCCGCGGGCCAGTCCCACCGAACCGCGCCGGTTGCTCAGGCCATTGCCGGACTCGTTCACCACGCCACCTTCGACACTGCGTTCTTCCAGGGCTTCATCGTAGCCACCGGCCTGGGCAACGAAGCCTTCGATCACCCGGTGAAAGATCAGCCCCTGGTAATGCTCGTCGCGGATGTACTCGAGAATGGCAGCCGTGGTGCGCGGTGCCCGTTCCCGGTCCAGATAAATGAGTATCTCGCCGCGATCGGTTTCCAGCAGCCAGTATTCCGCCGGGGAAGCGGCCTGAAGCTTGGCGCTGGCGAGCGTGGCCAGGATCATGGCCATTCCGGCGAGAAAACACCCGAGTGTTGATCGGAACATGAGCGCACCTTCACCGCGCAAAAGGGGGCACATCCTACCATCCTCCTTTTGTCGGCCGCGCCGGTATCCGCTATGATGCGCGCGCATGAGCGCTTCTCCCGTAACCCGTTTTGCCCCCAGTCCCACCGGTTTCCTGCATCTGGGAAACAGCCGCACGGCATTGTTCAATGCCCTGATGGCGCGTGCCGGCAACGGGGAATTCATGCTCCGGATCGAAGACACCGACCAGGAACGCTCGCAAGCGCGATTCCTGGAGGCCCTGGTCGAGGATCTGCGCTGGCTGGGCCTGCACTGGCAACGGGGCCATGGCATGAGCGGAGAGGGCGGGCCCTGGCGCCAGGCCGAGCGCGGCGAGATCTATGCCGAGTATTTCCAGCGCCTGGAGCAGGCCGGCAAGAGCTACCCCTGTTTCTGTTCCCGCGAAAGCCTGGAAAAGGCCCGCCGGGCCCAGCGCGCCGCGGGCAAGCCGCCGCGTTATCCGGGCACCTGCGCGCGCATCGAGCCGGAAGAAGCGAGGCGGCGGCTGGAGGCGGGCGAGCCTGCGACCTGGCGTTTTCGGGTGCCCGATGAGGGGGTCATCGAGTTCGAGGACTTCGTGCGCGGGCCGCAACGCTTTCGCAGCGACGAGATTGGTGATTTCGTCATCCGCCGGACCGACGGCACGCCGGCCTTTTTCTTCTCCAATGCGGTCGATGATGCCCTGATGGGGGTGACTCACGTCCTGCGCGGCGAGGATCACCTGACCAACACCCCTCGCCAGAAACTGTTGCTTGAGGCACTGGATCTGGCAGTGCCCGAATATGGGCACCTGCCCCTGATCGCGGACAGCGATGGCGGTCCCCTGTCCAAGCGGGTCGGCAGCCTGAGTCTTCGCGACTTTCGCGCCGAGGGCTATCTGCCCGGGGCCTTGCTCAACTACATGGCCCGCCTTGGCCACCATTACGACAATGAAGAGCGCTATCGCGAGCTGGACGAACTCGCGGCCGAATTCGACGTGGCACGGATCGGGCGCTCCCCAGCCCGCTTCGATCCGGATCAATTGCTGTACTGGCAGAGGCAGGCGGTGGCGGCGCTGGACGAGACCGGGGCCCGTCGCTGGTTGACGCCGGCGGTTTCCGGCATGGTGCCCCCCGGGAAGCTGCCCGCCTTCACCGCCCTGATCCGGCACAATGTCATCTTTCCTGAAGAGGCCAGGGAGTGGGCGCAGCGGCTGTTCGGCCGGGAGCCGAAGCTGGACGAGGCGGCCCGGAAGGTCATCGAGGAGGCCGGGCGGGATTTCTATGAATCCGCGCTGGATGCGCTGGAGGCAACCGGGGCCGATTACGCCGCCTGGACCGATCGAATCCGGCAGGACACGGGCACCAGGGGGCGCGGGCTGTTCATGCCCTTGCGGGTGGCGCTGACCGGCCGCAGGGATGGCCCGCAACTGGACGGCGTGCTTGATCTGCTCGGTACTGCCGAGAGCTGTCGACGCCTGGAGCGCTGCGCGAAGCTGGCCTGAGCAACCCGGAGCGAGACGCTTGAATGACGCGCCCGGGTTTCAGCCCGGGCGTTTTGCATTTCCGGGTGTCAATCATCTCCTGACATGGTGTAATCCGACGTGATGAGCGAAAGCAACGAACTGCAGATTCACAATTCCCTGTCGGGGAAGAAGGAAGTCTTCCGGCCCATCGAGACCGGTCGGGTGCGCATGTATGTCTGCGGCATGACGGTCTACGATTACTGCCACCTGGGTCATGCCCGGGTGCTGGTCATGTTTGACGTGGTGGCAAGGTATTTCCGACACCTCGGTTACGAGCTGACCTATGTCCGCAATATCACCGATATCGACGACAAGATCATTGCCCGGGCCGCGGAACGCGGCCAGTCCATGGGCGAGCTCACCGAATACTTCATCCAGGCCATGAACGAGGATTGCGAGGCGCTCGGGATCCTGCCGCCTGACCATGAGCCTCGCGCTACCGAATTCCTGGATGAAATCATCGACATGATCCGTCGCCTGGAGGAGAAGGGCTATGCCTATGTCGGCGACAACGGTGATGTCTACTATTCCGTGAGCGCCTTCGAGGGTTACGGAAAACTGTCCGGGAAGCGCCTTGAAGACCTGCGCGCCGGCGCCCGGGTCGAAGTCGAGGAAGCCAAGCGTGACCCGCTCGATTTCGTGCTCTGGAAGCGTGCCAAGCCGGATGAGCCTGCGTGGCCGAGCCCCTGGGGTGACGGCCGGCCGGGCTGGCATATCGAATGTTCGGCGATGTCGACCCGCAAGCTGGGCGAGCATTTCGATATCCACGGCGGGGGCATGGATCTCAAGTTTCCCCATCACGAGAACGAGATTGCCCAGTCCTGCGCGGCCACGGGTAAGCCCTTCGTCAATTACTGGATGCACAACGGCTTCGTCCAGGTGGACGAAGAGAAGATGTCCAAGTCACTGGGCAACTTCTTCACCGTGCGCGATGTGCTGAGCCACTACCGGCCGGAAGTGGTGCGCATGTTCATGCTGGGCAGTCATTATCGCAGTCCGCTGAACTACAGCACCAGCAACCTGGATACGGCACGCAGCAGCCTGGAACGCCTCTACACCGTGCTGCGCGATGTCCCTCCCGCGAAAACACCGGCAGAAGGCGAGGCGTTCCGCGAGCGCTTCACCGCCGCGATGAACGATGACTTCAATACCCCCGAAGCCGTGGCGGTACTGTTCGAGCTGGGACGCGAGATCAATCGACTGCGCGATGCCGGCGAGCAGGAAAGGGCCGCGGCCCATGCCGCCCTGCTGGTGGAGCTCGGAGGCGTGCTCGGTGTTCTGCAGCAGTCACCACAGGCTTTCCTGCAGGGTGCGGAGGCCGACGGGCCGGATGCCGAGACCATCGAACAGCGGATTGCCGAACGCACCGAGGCGCGGCGCAACCGTGATTTCGCCACTGCCGATCGCATCCGTGACGAGTTGGCCGCGCAGGGCGTGCTGCTCGAGGACGGGCCGGACGGCACCAAGTGGCGGCGGGCCTGAGCGAGCGTCGGAGTTTTCTGGGGCTGGGACCCTTCGTTGGCGGCGACAGGGAACCCGCGCTGACCTTGAATACGCGTTCGGAAAGCAAGGCCCAGGTGACCAACACAAAGTGAAGGCCTGGCGCCGAACAGAGTATTCCAGGACTGGGTGCGCCATGGATGGCGCACCCAGAGCCTCCAGGGAAGGATTCACGGCGATCCTGGAATACCCTGTCGGCGATAAAGGCCGGAACACCCCCCGTCACCGGCAACGAAGGGACCTGGCTCGGACGAGAGCTGGGCCCCTGACGAGGAATGACTTCGTAATCGAACCTGTTGGACGCCGTACGACCTGTTAGCCGTACGGTTCGGGGGGCCACTGATTGCGGGCCTGGGCCTCGTCCGCCATGCGCGCGGCATCCAGGGTGTTCTGCAGCAGCATCGTCACCGTCATCGGACCCACGCCACCCGGTACCGGGGTAATCC
>SLND01000106.1 GCA_007133205.1 Natronospiraceae bacterium
CGCTCGCCCATCTCCCCCGGCAGGGTCAGCAGCTTGATCTCCTGGGCCTCACGCAACTGCACCAGGGTATTGCCGGGGTCGACATGACTCAGATGATGATCGATGCCGGCACCGAGCAGGAAATGGGCCTGGGTGGTAAAACCGAACAGACGCATGTCCGCATCCACCGCGGCCTCCGCCACCGCGCTGAAATCGACCCAGGCGGTAATGTCCTGCAATCCGGGATAGACGAAGGGATCCTCATGCGCGCGGTGACGATAATGACACATCAATGTCCCGCGCCCGCGCTCCGGCATGTAGTACTCGCGCCGTGGCAGACCATAGTCGATGAACAGGGCCGCGCCGGCATCAAGGCACTCACTGACACGTTCGACCATGGCCGTGACTCCCGGCGAGACCTCCGATTCAAAGCCCACCGGCAGCCGATTCCCGAGTCGTGCCTCGATCGCCCGCACCCGGCGGCTCAGATCCTCGTCATCATCCATGTCCTGCCAGACAAAGCCACCGTTCTCGACCGCCACGCCGAGGCGAACCACGCGTTCCTCCTCGATCCGGAAGCGTTCCACCGGCAGGGCATCGAGCACCTCATTTCCGAGGATCATGCCGCGCATGGATGAGGGAAAATCATCGATCCACTCGACCCGCTCGAGCAGATCGGGCACCACTTCCTCAATGGCTTGATGCTGCCGGTCACGCAGATCGGCACTGACCTCGAGAATCCGATAGCGCTCTGGCAACAGACCGGTCTCGTCCAGGCGCTGGAGGATGCCGGCCGCCATCGCCCCGGAACCGGCACCCAGTTCAAGAATGTCGCCACCCCCGAGCTGACCCAGAATCTCGCCACACTGGTCGGCGACACAGATGGAAAACAGCCGCGAACGATCCGGCGCGGTAATGAAATCACCGGCCTCCCCGAACTTCCGGGCGCCCGCGCTGTAATAACCCAGCCCCGGCGCATAGAGAGCCAGATCCATGTAATGTGAAAAGGGAATGCACCCTCCCGCCTCATTGATCGCCTCGCGGATGTGCGCGGCCACCCGTTCGCCATGGGCGACGGCCTCGGGCGGCGGCTCGGGGAGATCGCGAGGGTCAAAACGTACGGATTCCGGTCGTTCGGTCATGACGGCTTGAATGCCCTCTTTTCGACGTGCTGGAACGGGTCCGCCCCGGACAGTGGCTGCCATCCGGGACTGGCCATTCCCCCCATGAGCAGGGAGGATAATACACAGGGAGCCCCCTGGGGAGGACCGCGCCACAATAGGGAATAATGGAACAATCAGGTTATGGAACGGGGCGGGAACCGGGCGATTCCCCGACCGGTCTCAAATGCAGGCGGGCAATGGCGCCCGGGCGAGGAAACAGGATCATGGACAGGACACAGCACAAGACAGGGTCGGCTATCTCGCGCCCCGTTCCATGGCGGGCGGGCGCGGTCTGTGCACTCAGCGTGCTGGCCCTGCTGGCGACCGCCTGCGCGACACCGGCGCGGACCGAATACGACCGCGAAGCGGACTTCGCCCGCTACGAGACCTTCACCTGGGCCGCGCCCGAACAACGACGGGTGCGCGACCCCATCCTCGACAGCGAACTGCTCGACCGGCGGATCGCCCGTGCGGTAAGCGCGGCCCTGGAAGACCGCGGCCTGCGTGAAGTCGATGCCGAGGAAGCGGACCTGCTGGTGACCTACCACAGCACCAGCCGCCACCGGGTCACGCCGGGCACCGCGCGGGTAACGGTGATGCATCATCGGGGCCATCCGCATTTCCGCCCCTATCCCTACCATTACTATTACCCCTATCACCCCTACTGGGGTCCGCCCCACTACGTCCACTACCACGACCAGCGCATCTACCAGGAGGGCAACATCATCATCGACATCGTCGACAAGGAAGCCCAGCAACTCCTGTGGCGCGGCTGGTACCCGGCCGAGGTCCGCCAGGCCAACTTCACCGAGGAACGGGTCCAGCGAATGGTGAACCGGATCCTGAGAGATTTCCCGCCCGGCCGTGAGTGACAGCAGGGAGACAAGCACCTTCCGGGAACTCGACGCGGCCCACGGCCTGACCAAGGGCAGCGCCTTCCGCGCCTTCAAACAGGTCGAACCCGAACTGAGCGAAGGCGAAGACTTCGAGCTGCTTAAGGCAACGAACGATGCCGCGCGCATCGAAGACCTGCGTGCGTCAGAAAGAATCTATCCCGGCAGCGTCAACGTGGTCCTGCTCCAGCCCGCCGCAGCCCGGCGGGTCTCGGCCCTGCTCGAGGAAAGGGACTGACAGCCGCCATGTCATCCGCCCGGCTGATCCTGCATGTGGACCTGGATGCCTTCTACGCCTCGGTCGAGCAGCTCGAACAGCCGGAGCTGGCTGGCCGGCCGGTGATCGTCGGCGGCAGCGGCCAGCGCGGCGTGGTCTCGGCCGCCAGCTATGAGGCGCGCCGCTTCGGTGTCGGCTCGGCCATGCCCATGAGCGAGGCCCGCCGGCGCTGCCCCGACGGCCACTTCCTGCCGGTACGGATGGATCTCTACCGCGAGTATTCGCGCCGGGTCTTCGCCGTCTTCCATGCCCACACCCCGCATGTCGAAGGCCTGTCCCTGGACGAGGCCTTCCTCGATTTCAGTGACGACCCCATCCTGCGCCGCTCGCCCGAGGCCCTCGCCGAAACCCTGCGCGAAGCGATCCGGAACGAGACCGGCCTGACCGCCTCGGTCGGCGCCGCCCCCAACAAGTTCGTGGCCAAGCTTGCCTCCGACCTCGCCAAACCCGACGGTTACATCATCGTCCCCGAAGACGGGGTCCGGGCCTTTCTCGACCCGCTCCCGGTCAGCCGCCTCTGGGGCGTGGGCCAGACCACGGCCGATCGGCTCAAGCGCGCCGGCTATGCCACCTTCGGCGCCCTGCGCCGCGCCCCGGAGCCCCGGATCCGCGGCCTGCTCGGACGCCAGGCGCCACGCCTCAAGGCGCTCGCCGCCGGCGAGGACAACCGCCCGGTCACCAGCGAGCGCACACCGAAGTCGATCAGCCGGGAGCAGACCTTCGACCGCAATCTCGGCGACTACAGGCAGGTACGCCGGATCGTCGCCGAGCTTGCCGACGAAGTCGCCGCCCGCCTGCGCGACAAGGACCTGCTCGCCAATGGCGCGGCGATCAAGCTGCGGACCCCGGATTTTCAGACCCACACCCGCCAGGCCCGGCTCGACCCGCCGAGCAACAGCAGTCAGGTCCTGCGCGAAACCGCCGCTGACCTGCTCGAGCACTGGTGGCAGGAAGCGGCGGGATCCCCGCGCCTGCGCCTGATCGGGGTCGGCACCCGCGAGCTGGTCGCCGATGCCGGCCAGCAATCGCTATTCGACAACGAAGCTGACAACCAGGCCGACAGCGGCGGCCGCCGTGACAAGGCCACCGACCGCCTGCTCGACGAGGCCCGAAAACGCTTCGGCCCGGGCATCCTGCGGCGCGGCCCGGGCGGATCGGATACACTCTGAAGGCACTATGACCGAACACACCCCCGGTATTGCCTACCTCGACGGCGTACGCCTGCTGCGCGGCCTGCGCGCGGGCCTCTCGCGCCTGTCCGGCGAACACCAGGAACTGAACCGGATCAATGTCTTCCCCGTCGCCGACGGCGATACCGGCACCAATCTCCTGTTCACCCTCCAGGGCATGGTCGAGGACCTGGAAGGCCGCCCCGACCCCCATGCCGGGCGCAGCCTGACCCGGCTCGCCGATGCCGCCCTGGATCACGCCCGCGGCAACTCCGGAGCAATTCTCGCCCAGTTCTTCCAGGGCATGGCCGACTCCGCCGGCGAGCTGGCGACCCTCGGCCCGCGCGAGTTCGGGAGCGCGGTCGATCGCGGCGCCGACTACGCCCGCCTCGCCCTGAGCGAACCCAGGTCAGGGACCCTGCTCACCGTGCTCGAAGGCCTCTCGCAAAGCCTGCGCGAGGAAATGCGCGGCCTGGCCGATTTCCGCGAGCTCATCGAGGCCAGTCTCGAGCGCCTCGAAGACCTGCTCGCCCACACCCCCGCGCAGCTCGATGTCCTGCGCCGTGCCGGCGTGGTCGATGCCGGCGCCGCCGGCTTCGTCGCCGTCGTTCGCGGCGCCGCCGGCTATGTCAGTGAAGGCTCGCTGCGAGACCAGCCCACACCGCTGCTCAAGGACCCCGACGCCACCCCGCTGGACGGCGGCCATGGCGAAGGCGAATCGCGCTTTCGCTACTGCACCGAATGCCTGATCGAGGGCGAGGCCATCGACCCCCGCGTGCTCCGCGAGACCCTGGCCCCGGAAGGCGACAACCTGGTGATCGCCGGCATGGGCCGCAAGGTGCGGGTCCACATCCATACCGACACCCCCGATCGCCTGTTTCGCATCGCCGGCGACTTCGGCCGTGTCCACGGGCAGAAGGCCGACGACATGCACCGCCAGCAGGATGGCGGCCACGCCCGCGCCGGGCGCATGGCCATAGTTACGGACTCGGCCGCCGATATCCCGGAATCCCTGCTCGAATCCCTCGACATCCACGTGGTCCCGGTCCATGTCCATTTCGGCGACAAGGCCTTTCTCGACAAGCTCACCCTCGATTGGCAGGGCTTTTACCAAAAGCTCGACGAAGAGCCCATCCACCCGACCACCTCGCAGCCGGCCCCGGGGGAATTCCGGCGCATGTTCCAGTACCTGGCCAGCCACTACGACGGGGTGATCTCGATTGACCTCACCGGCGCCGCCTCGGGCACGGTGGACTCGGCCCGCCAGGCCGCCGCCCGCCTCGACTCCGACAGGATTCACGTCATCGACAGCCGCAGCGTCTCGGCCGGTCTCGGCCTGATCGTGATGGAGGCGGCCAGAAAGGCCCGCGCCGGGGCCGATGCGCAAGAACTGCTCGAGCTGATCGAGGACAGCCGCCGCCGGACCCGGGTCTGGGGCGCGGTCGCCGATCTCAGCTTCGGCGTGCGCGGCGGACGGGTCTCGCCGCTCAAGAAACGCCTGGTGAACCTGCTCCGGGTCACGCCCGTACTCACCGCCCGGCGCAACGGCAAGGTCGATGCCGGCGGCATCCTGCCCGGGCGCACGCTTTCGGTGGAACGCTTTGCCCGCTTCGTCGCCCGGCGCGCACGCCGGGGCAAGCGTTACCGCCTGCTGGTCGGCCACTGCAATGCCGAGGCCGAAGGCAGGCAACTGCACGCCCTTCTAAGCGAGCGCATTGACCCGGTCGAAGCCCCGGAACCGATCCCGGTCGGCCCCGCCCTCGGCGCCCACGCCGGCCCGGGCACCCTGGTCGCCGCGCTGCAGGAGGTGGCGGAACGGGAGGAGGCATGAAGAGGCCGGCGCGGGTGGCGGGCCTGGCCCTGTTGCTTGCGCTCATGCCCGGTCCCGCTCTCGCCGCGCTCACCCAGACCCACG
>SLND01000003.1 GCA_007133205.1 Natronospiraceae bacterium
AGTTCCAGGTCACGCCGGGCGACCTGAAAGCCATCCCCGGTTTCACGCATCACTTCCAGGCGCGAGCGGGCCAGGTCCCCCAGGGGGCCGCGATACAGCAGGACACAGGTACTGTGTTCGGCACCGCGTCCGACCCGGCCGCGGAGCTGGTGGAGCTGGGACAGGCCCAGGCGTTCGGCATTCTCGATAATCATCAGGGTGGCATTGGGCACGTCGACACCCACTTCGATCACGGTAGTCGCTACCAGCAACTGCAGCCTGCCGGCCTTGAACGCCGCCATCACCTGCTTCTTCCGATCCCCGCCCAGGCGCCCGTGAATCATGCCGACGGATATCTCGGGCAGGGCCCCGGCAAGGCGTTCGGCGGTGTCCTCGGCGGCCTGGCACTGGAGCTTGTCCGATTCCTCGACCAGGGGGCAGACCCAGTAGACCTGGCGCCCCTCCCGGCAGGCCGCCGCGACCCGCTCGATCACCTCGGCCCGGCGGGCTTCGGACAAGGCCACCGTGGTCACCGGCTGGCGCCCCGGTGGCAATTCGTCGATCACGGACACATCCAGGTCCGCATAGGTGGTCATGGCCAGGGTCCGGGGGATGGGCGTGGCGGTCATGATCAGCTGGTGGGGACGGAAATCCCCGGTCTCGCCCTTTTCTCTCAGCGCCAGGCGCTGATGGACCCCGAAACGGTGCTGCTCGTCCACCACCAGCAGCGCCAGGTCACGAAATCGGACCTGCTCCTGAAACAGGGCGTGGGTTCCCACCACCACCGGCAATTCGCCATGCCCCAGGGCCTTGAGCGTCCAGTCACGCTCGCTCGCCGACTGGCGCCCGGCAAGCCAGCCGACCCGCAGGCCGAGAGGTTCGAGCCAGGCGCGGAAATTCTCCAGGTGCTGCTCGGCCAGGGTTTCGGTGGGCGCCATCACGGCCACCTGCCCCCCCGCCTCGACCGCGCGCAGGGCCGCCATCACCGCGATTACTGTCTTGCCGGAACCGACATCGCCCTGCACCAGGCGCAGCATCGGATGTTCGCCTTCGAGATCGGCAAAAACCTCGCGCGTGACCCGCTCCTGGGCGCCGGTGAGCTCGAAACCGAGCGAGTCGCGAAATCTCCGGACATAAGCACCGTCCCCCCTGAGCGCACGTGCCTGGTCACGACGCAGCTGCTCACGGGCAATCCGCAGGCTGAGCCGCTGGGAGAGCAGTTCCTCGAAGGCAAGCCGGCGGCGGGCCGGATGATCGCCTTCCACCAGGGCTTCCGGACTCAGCGAGGGCGGCGGTCGGTGCAGGGTGCGCAGCGCTTCATGCAATTCGCAGCCTGCCGCCTTGGGCAGACAGTCGCGCGGAATGAGATCGGGCAGGAGCGCGGGATCACGCTCCAGGCGATCCAGTGCCTGACCCACCAGGTCACGCAGTCGGGTCTGCTGTATCCCCTCGGTCGCCGGATAGATCGGCGTCAGGGCCTCCTCCACCGGCGCCCCTTCGCGCACGAAACGATACTCGGGGTGAATGAGCTCCAGTCCGCCCCGTCCGCGCCGGGCCTCGCCAAAGCAACGCAGTCGTGTACCCCGCTTGAGGGCCGCGGACTGGGCCTTGGAGAAATGGAAAAAGCGCAGAGTAACCGCGCCGCTGCCATCGGCGACGCGAACCAGGAGACTGCGCCGGCGCCGGATGACCGTCTCGGCATGCTCGATCCGGCCCTCGATGACGGCGCGATCCCCCGGCCGGAGGCTGCCCATGGGAACGACCCGGGTCCGGTCTTCCCAGCGCAGGGGCAGATGAAAAAGCAGATCCTGCACACTGGTGATATGCAGGCGTTCGAGGCGCTCCGCCAGCCGCGGGCCAACGCCGCGCAGCGCGGTGACCGGGAGCGTGCGATCATCGCCAGCGGGCGCGGAAGCCGGCGGCCGGCTCATGAATCGGACAGCACCATCACCCCGTCCATTTCGACCTCCGCACCCTTGGGCAGGGCCGCCACCCCGAGCGCGGCCCGGGCCGGGTAGGGTTCGTCGAAATACTCGGCCATGATCTCGTTCACGAGCACGAAATGATCGAGATCCACCAGATAGATCTGCAGCTTCACCACATCGGAAAAGCCGCCCCCGGCTGCCTCGCAAACCGCCCTGAGATTGTCCATGACCTGGCGAATCTGGGCTTCGATATCGCCCTCGATCAGTGTCCCGGTTTCGGGATCAAGTGGAATCTGGCCGGACAGATAGACCGTGTCGCCGGCCCTTACGGCCTGGGAATACGGTCCGATGGCTTCCGGCGCGGCATCACTGTGTATGGTCTCGCGACTCATTTCATCCCCTTCGGCTGAAAGTGACGGCGGGAACAAGGTTAACAAAGCGGCGAAAGCAGCGAGGAAAAGACTCGGTCGCATCATACTCCCCCAATCCGGCAAGTCGTCGTGACAAGATCGAACGAACGTGAATGGATTGCTCGGAGCGGCGCTAACCCTGGCTGCGGGTTATTCTCAGCACCGGCGGCATCTTGCGAATGCTGCGCATGAGTCGGGCCAGGTGCCCACGGTCCTGAACATTGAGGATGAAATGCAGGGTGGTCACCCGGCTTTCACGCTCCTGGACATTGACGTGTTCGATATTCGAACCTTCCTCCGACATGGTGGCGGCCACCTGGGCGAGAACGCCGGGCCGGTTTTCCACATCCACCCGAATGGCCACGGAGAATTCACGCTCGAGATCCTTTTCCCACTGTACCTCGATCCACTTGTCCGGCTCGTTGCGGTATTCGGCCAGATTGCCGCAATCCTCGCGATGAATCACGATGCCACGTCCCTGGCTGAGATAGCCCATGATCGGGTCGCCCGGGATCGGGTAACAGCAACGCGCCAGGGTGACCACCATGCCCTCGGTGCCCTGAATCGCCAGCGGATAACCCTGGCTGCCGGCGGCCTCCGCCTCCTCCAGTTCGCCCTTGGGCAACAGCGCACGGGCAACAATCGGCGCGACCCTTCGGCCGAGACCGATCTGTGCATAGATTTCCTCGCGATCGGCGACGCCCAGCTCCCTGAGCATGGCCTCCCAGCGTTCATCCGTGATCCGCCCCAGATCCAGATCCAGCTCGCCCAGGGCCTGGTCGAGCAGCCGTTGCCCCAGGCGAACCGCCTCTTCGTGACGCAGATTCTTGAGAAAGTTGCGAATCGCGGTACGCGCCTTGGCGGTGACCACGAAATTCAGCCAGGCCGGGTTGGGACGGGCGTGCTTCGCGGTGATGATCTCCACGGTCTGACCGTTGGAAAGGCGGGTACGCAGGGGCGACAGGCGGCGGTCGATATTGACCGCGACACAGCGGTTGCCGAGATCGGTGTGCACCGCGTAGGCGAAGTCCACCGCCGTGGCACCACGTGGCAGACGACGGATATCACCCCGCGGGGTGAACACATAGACCTCGTCCGGGAACAGATCCACCTTGACGTTCTCGAGGAATTCGAGCGAATTGCCCGATTCCTGCTGCATTTCCAGCACACCCCGCAACCACTCGCGTGCCCGCACTTCCTCGGGGCCGGAGCTGTCGGCATCACCCGACTTGTACAGCCAGTGGGCGGCGATCCCGGACTCGGCAATGCGGTCCATTTCCCGCGTGCGGATCTGGACCTCGATCGGCACGCCGGTCGGCCCCAGCAGACTGGTGTGCAGTGACTGGTAACCATTGGCCTTGGGGATGGCGACGTAATCCTTGAAGCGCCCGGGGACCGGCTTGTAGATGTTGTGAACGATGCCGAGCACGCGGTAGCAATCATCCACGGTATCGACGATCACCCGAAAGCCATAGACATCCAGGACTTCGAGCAGGGACAGGCCCTTGCGGCGCATCTTGCGGTAGATGCTGTAGAGGTGTTTCTCACGGCTTTCCACCACCGCTTCCAGCCCGGCGCGGGCAAGACCCTCGCGGAATTCCTCGTGAATCCGGCGGAAGATGTTGCGTTGATTGCCCCTGACCTGGCGCAGGCGACGGGCGATGACCCGGTAGCGGGTGGGATAGAGGGATTTGAAGCCGAGATCTTCGAGTTCGAGGCGGATGCTGTTGATGCCGAGCCGGGCCGCGATCGGGGCATAGATTTCCAGGGTCTCGCGGGCAATGCGACGGCGCTTGGCCGGGGGCATCACCCCCAGGGTGCGCATGTTGTGGAGCCGGTCGGCCAGCTTGACCAGAATGACCCGGATGTCCTCGACCATGGCCAGGACCATCTTGCGGAAATTTTCCGCCTGGGCCTCGGCCTTTGACCGGAAGCGGATCTGGGTCAGTTTGCTGACCCCGTCCACCAGCTGGGCCACTTCCTCCCCGAAGCGCTCGGCCACCTCTTCCTTGCTCGCCGGCGTGTCCTCGATCACGTCATGCAGAATGGCGGCCGCCAGCGTCTGGTAATCGAGACGCAGCTCGGCGAGGATCGCGGCAACCGCGATCGGGTGGGCAATATAGGGTTCGCCCGTCAGCCGGCGCTGACCTTCATGCGCCTTTGCGCCGAAGTCATAGGCCTGCTCGATCAGCTCGACCTGGTCTTCGCTGAGGTAGGTACGCAGCTGAGCCAGGAGATCGTCGATCCCGACCGTCCGCCGTTCACGGCGGGCCTTGCTCAGAAAGGCGGCGGCCTGGCTCATCGGGATCCTCCCACCCTCACGGCGGTCAATGGGTGGTGCCGGCATCCCCCTGGTCGGCGGCCTTTTCCGCCGCTTCCTCGGCGGCTTCCGCCGCCTCGGCAGCCATAGCCTCGCTCGCTTCGCGGGCTTCCTGCTCCTCCAGGCTCTGGCGGGTGACCTCGGCCGCCGCGATCTCGCGCAGGGCGAGCACCGTCGGCTTGTCCCGCTCGACCGGAAGTTGGGGATCGGCACCATTTTCGAGCTGGCGGGCGCGCTTGCTGGCGACCAGGACCAGCTCGAACTGGTTGTCTATCTGCTCGATACAATCTTCAATCGTTACTCGTGCCATGATTTCCTCTATTTATTGAGACGGCGTCCGTCACTGAAAAGTTTAATGCACACGGGCACTTTCGGCCAGCACCCGAGATTTCGGTTCAATCCTTTTTCTCGCTGCCGGCCAGCAGCTGCCGGGCCAGTTCGGCCACCTCGGGGCGACCGGCCGCCAGGTGACCATTGCCTCCGGCCACGATATGGCGCAGTTCCTCCAGAGCGGTGCCGAAATCGTCGTTGATCACGGCGAAATCGAATTCCCCGTGGTGGGCCAGTTCCTCGTGCGCCTCGCCAAGCCGGCGACGGATCACATCCTCGCTGTCGGTGGCGCGGCTGCGCAGGCGCTGTTCCAGCACTTCGCGGGACGGGGGCAGGATGAAGATGCTGCGGGACTCGGGCATGCGCTCACGCACCTGGCGCGCACCCTGCCAGTCGATCTCGAGCAACACATCGTAGCCGTCGGCCATGGCCTCTTCCACCTGGGCCCGTCCGGTGCCATAGCGGTTGCCGAACACCCGGGCATGTTCGAGAAACTCCCCGGCCTCGACCATCCGGAGGAATTCCGCCTCGTCCACGAACAGGTAATCGCGGCCATGGATCTCCCCCTCCCGACGCGGGCGGGTGGTGTGGGAGATGGCAAAGCACAGCCGTTCCTCTGCCTCCACCAGGGCACGCACGAGGCTGGTCTTGCCGGCCCCCGAGGGGGCACTCACCACCCACAGTGAACCCTTGTCGCGCTCGCCACTCATTCGGCGTTCTGGATCTGTTCGCGCATCTGTTCCATCAGCACCTTCATTTCGACAGAGGCGTTGGTGGTCCTCACATCCTGACTCTTGGAGGCCAGCGTGTTGGCCTCCCGGTTGAATTCCTGCATCAGGAAATCAAGCCGGCGGCCCACCGCCTCGTCGCGGCCAAGGACATCGGTGAATTCCGCGAGGTGGCTTTCAAGCCGGTCCAGTTCCTCGTCCACGTCCATCTTCTGGGCGACGAAGGCGAGCTCCTGTTCCAGGCGCGCCGGGTCCGCCTCCACGTCGAGCTGGGCCAGGCGCTGGCGGTATTTTTCCCGGATCCCCTTCTGCACCTCCGGCAGGTGTTGCCGGACCCCGGCCACTTCATCGGCAAGCGCCTTGCAACGACTGCGCAGCATCTCCTCGATCCGCTCGCCTTCGCGTGCCCGGTGCCGGCAAAGGGCATTCAGGGCCTCGTCCAGGCCGGCCATGGCCGAAGCACTCAGGGCCCCGGGATCGGCCTCGGGGCGCCGCAGCAGACCGGGCCACTGCATCAGTTCCCCGAGGCTGGGGCTGCGCGCCGCCGGGAGCCGGTCACCGAGGGCCGACATCACCGCGACCAGATTCTCCACCGCGTCGGGATCGACTTCGAGCGACTGGCTCGCATCCTCCCGACGTTCCAGCCGCAGGGCGGCATCCAGTCTGCCACGCCGCAGGCGAGCCTCGGCGCGGGCGCGAAAATCGGCCTCCGCACTGCGCAGGCTCTCCGGCAGGCGAAAGACCATGTCCAGATAGCGGTGGTTAACGGTACGCAGTTCCCACACCAGCACGCCGGAGGGAATCTCGGTCTCACTGCGTGCGAAACCGGTCATGCTCTGGATCATTCCGATAACCTCCGGCAACTGATGCTGCGGTCACGATTGCAGCACATGAACCACTGCAGCGACGATCCTCTTCCACGACAGGGCTTCGCCTGAGCAAAGGCGGTGATACACTGCACGCCGTGGGCCCCGCGGGCGAAAACACTGCCCAACCCGGGAGTGTCATTCCGCCGGTTCACACCGCTCATCCGCAGGGGAAGCGGAGCATTATACGCGAGGGGGCGGCCGCGTTGGGACGCTGCGCCACGGGAATCGGGTTGACGCCTTGGACATCGAGACTGCCGAGACCACCCGCACCGGACACCGCAAGGCCAATCAGGACCGTGCCACCGTGATGATCGGTGACCGCGCGGTACTGCTCGGCGTTGCCGACGGCATGGGGGGCCACAGTGACGGCGCGGGCGCGGCCGAGGCGGCCACCCGGGCCTGGGCGGCCGCGTTTCGCTCAAGCGGCAATGTGATCCGGGCCCCGGTGCAGTTTCTCCAGGACAGCATGCAGCGGGCCCACCACAAGGTGGTCGAGATGGCCCGGGGTCAGGGGCTGGAAAAGGCCCCGCGCACCACCGGGGTGCTGGCGCTGATTCACAGTGAATCCGTGCGCTGGATTCATGTCGGTGACAGCCGGGCCTATCTGTTCCGGAACGGAGAAATCCGCAAGCGCAGCCGTGACCACAGTATTGTCGAAGAGCTGATACGCCGCGGCCAGATCACCGAGGAGGAAGCCCGGCGCCACCCCCTGCGCCATTACGTGGAGACCTGCCTGGGCGGAGAGGACAACCTGCCGAGCTTCCGCCTGCGCCGGCGCATGAGACTGCAGGCCGGCGACGTGGTGCTGCTATGCAGTGACGGCTTCTGGGGACCGCTGGACATGGACCGGGTTGCGGAGGAACTGTGCGCCTGCGAGGACATTGCCGCCAGCCTCGACCGCCTCGCCGCCGAGGCGGAACAGAAGGCCGCGCCACGCAGCGACAACATCACGGCCGTCGCCATGCGCTGGAGCGGTGACTGATCTCAACCAGGGATTCCCTGGCAAGACACACTCCGGAGGTTTTGATGAAACGACACGATGGGCGTCGCGCCGATGAATTGCGCCATATCAGTCTCGATCGGGGTTTTACCAAACACGCCGAAGGCTCGGTACTGGTCGCCTTCGGCGACACCCGGGTGCTTTGCAATGCGAGCGTGAGTGAACGGGTTCCCGGCTGGCTGCGCGGTTCCGGGGGCGGCTGGGTCACGGCGGAATACGGCATGCTGCCACGCGCCACCGGCACCCGCAGCGATCGCGAAGCGGCACGGGGCAAGCAGGGTGGGCGGACGCTGGAAATCCAGCGCCTGATCGGCCGCTCGCTGCGTGCGGTTGTGGATCTGGAAGCCCTGGGAGAACGCAGCGTGGTACTCGACTGCGATGTGCTTCAGGCGGATGGCGGAACGCGCACCGCGGCGATTACCGGCGCCTGGGTCGCGCTCGCGGATGCCATCGACGGACTGCGCGAGGCCGGTCGGCTCAAGCGTGATCCCTTGCGTGGCCAGGTGGCCGCGGTTTCGGTGGGCATTGTCGATGGCGCGCCCGTGCTGGACCTCGATTATCCGGAAGATTCCAGCGCCGAGACCGATCTCAACGTGGTGATGAATGACGGCGGGGGCCTGATCGAGATTCAGGGAACCGCCGAGGGGCATGCCTTTCGGCGCGAGGAACTGGATCAGATGCTCGACCTGGCAGCAAAGGGCATACGGGAACTGAATCAGGCACAGAACGACGTGCTGGCCGAGACGTAACGATATGGAACTGGTACTGGCAAGTAACAACCCCGGCAAGGCCGAGGAACTCTCCGGGCTGCTCGCGGCACTGGGGATCCGGGTCATCCCCCAGTCGCAATTCAGCACCCCCGCAGCGGAGGAAACCGGGCAGACCTTTATCGAGAATGCACTGATCAAGGCACGCAATGCCGCCGCCTACAGTGGCCGGCCCGCACTGGCGGATGACTCGGGCCTGTGTGTGGACGCGCTGGGCGGCAGCCCCGGAGTCATATCCGCCCGTTATGCCGGAGTGGACGCCGATGATGCGGCCAACCGCGAACGGCTGTTGCGTGAGCTGGGAGACAGCGAAGAGCGCAGTGCCCGCTTTGTCTGCCTGATGGTATGCCTCACCGGCCCGCATGATCCGCTGCCCCTGATCGCCCAGGGCGAATGGGCCGGCGAGATTGCGACCGCGGCCCGGGGCGACGGTGGTTTCGGCTATGACCCCGTCTTCATTCCGCGCGGCGACACCCGCACCGCAGCCGAACTCCCCCCCGAGGAAAAGAACCGCCAGAGTCACCGGGGCCAGGCACTCGCCGCACTCCGGGAACGCCTCCCGCAATTGCTGCAGAGCTAGCACGCTCTGTCCTTTACAATGTCGGCATGAATTCGTCCGGAACACGCTTGCCGCCGCTGGCGCTGTACGTTCACCTGCCCTGGTGCGAGCGCAAGTGCCCCTATTGCGACTTCAATTCCCACGCCCTGGATGCGCCGGTTCCGGAGGCGGACTACCTTCAGGCCCTGTCCGCCGATCTTGCCGCTGAACAGCACCACACCGCCGGGCGGCCGGTCACCAGCATATTCATCGGCGGGGGCACACCGAGCCTGTTCAGTCCCCGGGCGATCGGTGAGATCCTCGAAGCGATCGACGGCACACTGGGCATGAGCACCGATGTGGAAATCACCCTGGAAGCCAATCCGGGCAGTGCCGAAGCGACCCGTTTCGCCGGTTACCACGCGGCCGGAGTCAACCGGCTGTCGATCGGGGTCCAGAGCTTCAATGACCACCATCTCAAGGCCCTTGGCCGCATCCACGATGGACGCGAGGCCTGCAATGCGATTGAGGCTGCCCGACGGGCCGGGTTCGAGCGCATCAATGGTGATCTCATGTTCGGCCTGCCCGGGCAGAACCCGGAACAGGCGGTGGCGGACATCGATACGCTCCTGGAACTGGGCCTCTATCACGTCTCCCACTACGAACTGACCCTGGAACCCAACACGGTCTTCCATGCCCGACCACCGGAACTGCCGGATCCGGACACCCGCTGGGAGATGCAGCTGGCCTGCCGGGAACGCCTGGAACGGGCCGGTCTGCAACGCTACGAGATCTCGGCCTGGGCCAGCCCGGGACAGGCCTGCCGGCACAACCTCAACTACTGGCGATTCGGCGACTATGCGGCGATCGGCGCCGGCGCCCACGGCAAGCTGACCCTGCCGGGAGAGGCAGGGGTGTGGCGCTATCACAAGCATCGGATTCCGCAACGCTACATGGCACTCGCCGGGGAAGCCGCCCGTAACGGGTGGCGCCGCCTTGCGGCGGAGGACCTGCGTTTCGAGTTCATGCTCAACGCCCTGCGCCTGCCCGAAGGCTTCGATGAATCCCTGTTTCGGGAACGCACCGGTCTGGATCCATCCTGTATCCGTGGTGAGCTGGCGGCGCTGGCGAAGGATGGACTCATGGAATGCCTGGAGGACGACATCAGGCGCTGGCGCCCGACCGGTCGCGGCCTGGATCTGCTCAACGAACTGCAGGGCCGCTTCCTTCCGGAGGCGGCATGAGCCAGTGGCCCGCAGTGCTGCGGGCGCCCTGTCCCTGGTGCGGGGAAACCATGGAAGTGATCCTGGACAGACCCGACGACACGGCCACCCGGGTTGAAGACTGCGCGGTCTGCTGCCATCCGGCACAGGCAAGCATCTCCGCCGGTCCTGACGGGGCCATCAGGCTTGATCTGGAACCTGCCGACTGAGGCACTGGTGGTATTCGGCTCTGTCAAGCCCTGTGTGGAATTTATTCACAGTGGCACAAGGGGTTTCCCCGAGCCTGCGCCGAGCGGTCGACCACTTGAATACAAGCCGCCCGTGATTGCCTAAATCATTGTTTATAAATGTTATTTTCCTGTTGAATAATTTTTGCACGATCCAGGCCATTGCCCATGACGACAGGGCTTTCGGACGGTTTGCCCCAATCCTTCCACATACTTATCCACAGGGACTGTGGAAACCTGCAAAAGACCTTGCATGCCAGAGGGTTAGCTCATCAATCTGAGAGCCGGCTCCAGGTCGATCGCAATCCCTTCAGTCACAGCCACGGGGCAGTGCAAGTACAGACAAGCGAAATCGGTCTCCCCCACAGCGGGCCCTGGCCAGCACTTGCCCAATTGGGCCCAACACGAATACAATGCCGCGTTTGCGATCAGATGCCGCCCGCGGATACCGACAGTGATTTCGCCGCGGGCGCGAGTGCCCAGAAAGTCCCCAGAGGTTGGCAGGCCAATGAAAGCTGAAATTCATCCGGAATACACCGAAGTCCAGGTCAGCTGCAGTTGCGGCAACACCTTCACCACCCGCTCGACCATGGGCCGGGATCTGCAGGTCGAAGTCTGTTCGTCATGCCATCCCTTCTTCACGGGCAAGCAGAAGATCATGGACACGGCCGGACGCGTGGACAAGTTCCGCCGCAAGTACGGCCGCAAGAACGCCTGAACTCACTCCCGCATTCATCCGACCCCGGCCGGTAGCGGCCGGGGTCCGCTTGCAGCCCCCCGCCCCGGCAGTGACCGCAGAAAGGCACTGGCCCATTTGCCTCTCCCGGCTGGTATAATCGCGGCGAAACCGATTATTCGGTCACCCGAAAACAGCGCCCATGTCAGCATGTCGGTCTGTTTCCGGGCCATTCCGTCTACCCGGTCGGAAACACTTCCCGAGTACACGCCGAGTCCCGAAGCTTGAGTGGGGCGGGACAGGCGCGGCTCGCGGGAGCCGGGGAAATGCTCGGCCGTCCGGACCGCCGGTGTCAGCGCAAGGAGTGAGCAAGCAATGAATGACAAGACCTGCAAGCTCAAGCTTTCAGACCAGGATGACAGCGTGGAACTGCCGGTACGGGAGGGCAGCCTGGGTCCATCAGCCGTGGACATCGGCAAGCTCTACAAGGATCAGGGAGTATTCACCTACGACCCCGGCTTTACCTCGACCGCGAGCTGCCAGAGCGCAATCACCTACATCGACGGTGAGAACGGCGTCCTGCTTTATCGCGGTTATCCAATCGAACAACTGGCCGAGCATTCCAACTTTCTGGAAGTCTCCTATCTCCTGATGTACGGCGATCTGCCGACCCGCGAACAGCTCGAGCAGTTTAATAATTCGATTCTCTATCACACCATGCTGAACGAATCGCTGCTGCGATTCTTCAATGGCTTCCATTACGACGCCCATCCGATGGCGATGATGTCCGGAGTGGTCGGCTCCCTCTCGGCCTTCTACCATGACCAGTCGGCGCTGCGGGACCCCCGGCAACGGGATATCTTTGCGCATCGGGTCATTGCCAAGATGCCGACCATTGCCGCGGCCGCCTACAAGCATTCCATCGGTCAGCCCTTCATGTACCCGCAGAATCATCTCGGGTACTGCTCGAATCTGCTGCACATGTTCTTTTCGGTGCCGGCGGAAGCCTACTCACCGGACCCGGTTGCCGCCGAAGCCCTGGACCTGCTGTTCATGCTGCACGCGGACCATGAGCAGAACGCCTCCACTTCGACGGTGCGCCTCGCCGGCAGCACCGGCACCAACCCCTATGCGGCAATTGCCTCCGGCATTACCGCCCTCTGGGGACCGGCACACGGGGGTGCCAACGAGGCGGTCCTGGCGATGCTGAACGAGATCGGGGACGTCAAGGAAATTCCGAAGTACGTGGAAAAGGCAAAGGACAGGAACGACCCCTTCCGTCTGATGGGTTTTGGTCACCGGGTCTACAAGAACTATGACCCGCGGGCCAAGATCATCCGGGAGATGTGCCACAAGGTGCTCAAGCGCCTGGGCAAGGAAAACGATCCCCTGCTGGAACTGGCAATGGAGCTGGAACACATTGCCCTCAACGACGACTATTTCGTCGAGAAGAAGCTCTATCCCAACGTCGATTTCTACTCGGGCATCATCTACAAGGCGCTCGGCATTCCGGTGAACATGTTCACGGTCATGTTCGCGATCGCCCGCACGGTGGGCTGGACAGCCCACTGGCTGGAAATGGTATCCGATCCGGCCATGCGCATCGGACGGCCGCGACAGCTTTATGTCGGTCCGGAAAAGCGGGATTACCTGCGTCTGGACAAGCGCAAGTAGCTGACATACCCACAGATCGAATGACCGCGGGCAGGTGTCGCCCTCCCGCGGTCAGGCCTCCTCTGCCAGCAAGCCTTCCACTTCCTCCAGGCCCGCCCTGCGCATCGGACCCCCATCCACCGGGCTGCGTGGGGGCTGTCCCCGCTCACGGTCCGGGAACACGGTGATGTCCACGGAAACATCGCCGGCCAGAAAACGGTACACCGGATAATCCGCGTAGGAGTCATCCTGCCGCCGCAGCCGTCGCTCGTCGGTATCCACCGGAATCTGCTGATCCAGCAGGTGCATGAGAACCAGTTCCGGGGTGTCGGCAAAGACGTGCAGATTGACGCCGGCATGCAGGGTCGCGGACCCGTCCAGCACCCCACCCACCAGACGCGGTGAATAGGATTCGAGCAGACGCATGGCCTGGATGGCGACTTCGCGCAATTTACGCAGACGGTCCGGCTGGGAGTCGGATTGAAACAGGCGCAGATGTTCGTTGAGCGCCGCCTCGATCTCGACATTGTTGGGCATTACCCCGCGACTCTGCGAGCGATCAATGGCCAGTCGCTGCATGGCCTTGCGCTTGGCGGCAAAGAAGTCGCGGATACCTTCCTCGGCAAGCACCCTGGCCGCCTCCTGGGCCAGGCGCTGACGCAGTTCCTCGCTGCGACGCCGACTCATGGCCTACCTCCATCGGGAAAGTCCGGGGAACACTGCTCCGGGACTGATGGCTTCCTGGGCTCCTGAGAGATTTATAGCCCTTCCCGGCCTCGGCTGGCAAGCAGGTTCAGAAGAGGTCTTCCGCACCCGCGCGATCAGCATCATCTTCCTGGCGATCGGGCAGGTTTTCCTCACGGAAGATCTCGAAGACGGCATTGGGATCATCGGCACCCACACGCAATCCCGTCTCACGGGAAATCCGCACCGAAACCAGCCCGGATGGTTGCTGCGGTTGCTTCTCGGGCACACCCACCAGGGCACTGCGCATGTATTCCATCCAGGTCGGCAGAGCCGCCCGGGCCCCGGCCTCACCCCTTCCCAGCGGGGCGGAATGGTCAAAGCCGATCCAGCTCGTGGCAACCAGTTCCGGATGATAGCCGGTGAACCAGGCATCGCGATATTCATTGGCCGTACCCGTCTTGCCCGCCAGGTCGTCACGCCCCAGCTGGCGCACCGCACGACCGGTGCCATGGCGTACCACATCCTGCAGCATGTCGTTGAGGAGGAAGACATTGCGTTCATCGAGCACCCGCTCCGCCCGCTGCGGGGGACGCTCGACACTGAGCTCATCATCGAACAGGCTGGGTCCGCTCTCGTCCGCTGCCACCAACCCGCCTTCGGGGCCATCCGCATTGACCAGGATGTCTTCGTCACAGTCAGGACAGGCAACCCGTGGCCGGGCTCGATAGATGACATCGCCACGCCGGTCGGCGATATGGTCGATGTAATAGGGCTCGACGAGGAAGCCGCCATTGGCGAAGGTGGCAAAGCCGCGGGTCAATTCAAGCGGGGTCACATCACCACTGCCGAGGGCAAGGGAGAGATCCCGGGGCAGGCTTTCCGGACGAAAGCCGAAATCACCGATGTGAGACACCGTGCTGCCGACACCGGTCTCACGAAGCACGCGTACCGAGACCAGGTTGCGGGACTGGACCAGTGCCTCCCGCAGGCGCGTGGGACCGAAGAAACGGCCGCTGTAATTGGTCGGGCGCCAGACCGTCTCCAGGGCGGCATCCTCCAGCACCACCGGGGCATCATTCTGCATGGTCGCAGGGGTCATGCCATTGGCCAGGGCGGCGGAATAGATGAAGGGCTTGAAGGCGGAACCGGGCTGGCGCTGGGCCTGTACCGCCCGGTTGAACTGGCTGATGGAGAAATCGTAGCCACCGGCCAGGGACTCGATTCCGCCATCGCGTGGATCAAGCGCGACCAGCGCCCCCTGAACCCGGGGCACCTGACCGAGACCGTATCCACTGTCCTCGCCGTCGAAGTCCGGCTCCAGATAGACCACTTCACCCGGACTGAGAACATCCTCGACAGTTTCCGGGGCCGGACCGCGGGTATTCTCGTCCAGATAGGGACGTGCCCAGGTCATGCTTTCCCAGGGCACATTGACCCGGCGGCCGTCGCGCAGCACGGCCCAGGCATCCAGCTCCCCCACTTCCACGATCAGGCCCGGGACCTGGCGGCCGGCACGGGGATACTCATCCAGACGTGCGGCCCGCTCACGATCATCAAGCTCCTCGAAGTCGGCGACGCGCGCCACCCCGCCACGCCAGCCATGGCGGCGATCATAGGCCTCGAGACCGGCACGCAGGGCCCGGGTCGCCTGATTCTGGCGTTCACCATCCAGGGTGGTGTAGACCCGATAGCCATCAACATAGGCATCCGGACCGAAACGGGCTTCCATTTCCCGGCGCACCATTTCCGCGACCCAGGGGGCATTCACTTCCACCACCGTGCCGTGGCGCCGTGCCGCGGCAGGAGCCATCGCGGCATCGGCGTATTCCTCTTCGCTGATCAGGTCCTGATCGAGCATGCGCGAGAGCACATAGGCACGCCGCGTCACGGCCCGATCGGGGTTGCGGATCGGGTTATCCAGCGAAGGTGCGCGTGGCAGACCGGCAATGATGGCGATTTCCTCCAGGGACAGCTCATCGACGGTCTTGCCGTAATAGATTTCCGCCGCCGCGCCCACGCCATAGGCCCGATTGCCGAGATAGATCTTGTTGAGGTAGAGAGTGAGAATCTCCTCCTTGCTCAGGACACGCTCGATCTTGAGCGCGAGGAATATCTCGTTGAGCTTGCGCACATAGGTCCGGTCCCGGGTCAGGAAGAAGTTCCGCGCAAGCTGCATGGTGATGGTGGACCCGCCCTGGGTCCGCTCCCCGGTCCGGATGAGATTGATCCCCGCCCGGATCAGCCCGCGAATGTCCACGCCGGGATGCTCGTAAAAGCGCTCGTCCTCGGCGACGATGAAGGCATTGCGGAGACGCTCGGGGATTTCCTCGTATTCCAGGGGCTTGCGGTGCTCCTCCCCGAACTCCGCGACCATGCGGCCGTCGCGACTGTAGATACGCAGCGGCTCGCGCAGCTCCACCTCTCGCAGAACTTCCACGTCGGGCAGCTCGGGGGCCAGATAAAGGTAGGCACCGACCATCACCCCGACGCTCACCACGAACAGGGTGAAACCCGTGGCCAGGAGGAATCCGAGGATTTTCAGGCTGCGTCGCATTTTCCGAGTCCGGCTCCGGTCGCTGCCTCAGGGCGGCAAATGCGCCCGATTATAACCCGCGGGGCGCTCCCGGGGTCAGGCCCCGGGGCAAATTTACCCCGTATCCTGCTGATATCGGCGGAGTTTCACATTTGATTTGACGCCATGATCATATATAGTTCCTTTATGCACCTAAGGTTCTGGGCAATATTCTGCCGCCAAGTTGCCGTCTGAGAAAGGAAAAAACTGTGCTGCTCAAGGGGAATTCCAAGCCCATGCTCGGGCTCGACATCAGCACCTCCTCGGTGAAGGTGATCGAGCTGAGCCAGACCAAGGCCGGCTACCGCGTCGACCATTACGCGGCGGAGCCCACGCCCCAGGATGCGATCACGGACAAGAACATCGTGGACGTGGACGCCACCGGAGACGCGGTACGCAAGGCAGTCAAGCGCGCCGGCAGCCGCACCAAGGAAGCGGTTGTCGCGATTGGTGGTGCCGCGGTGATCACCAAGATCATTGCACTGCCGGCCAGTCTCGCGGGCCGCGAACTGGAAGAGCAGGTAGAGCTGCAGGCCGAACAGTACATCCCCTTTCCGCTGGAAGAAGTCTCCTACGACTTCGAGGTCCAGGGCCCGTCCGAAACGGACCCGGACATGGTCGATATCCTGATCGCTGCGACACGGACCGAGAATGTGGAGCACCGCCAGGCGGTGCTCGAGGCCGCGGGACTGACCGCCAGGGTGGTCGATATCGAATCCTACGCCCTGGAAAATGCCTGTGGACTGCTCACGCACCAGATGCCGGACCAGGGCCTCGACAAGACCATTGCCGTGGTGGATTTCGGGGCAACCACGACCACCTTCAGCATCCTGCATGATCGCAAGGTGGCCTATACCCGGGATCAGGCCTTCGGCGGACGTCAGCTGACCGACGAGATCATGCGCACCTACGGCCTCTCTTACGAGGAGGCCGGCAAGGCCAAGAAGGAGGGCGGCCTCCCGGGAAACTTCGAGGCTGATGTGCTTGAACCCTTCATTGATGACATGGCGCAGCAGATCAACCGCTCCCTGCAGTTCTTTCTGTCCTCGACCAGCGAGCACGATCAGCTCGACCAGGTGATTGTCTGCGGAGGCTGTGCCGCGATTCCCGGGGTGGATGAACGCATTCAGGAGCGGTTGGAAATCCCGACGGTCATCGGCAACCCCTTCGGCGAAATGAAACTGTCGTCACGGGCGCGCGCCCAGAACGTGGAAAAGGACGCGCCTGCGTTGATGATCGCCTGTGGGCTGGCACTGAGGAGTTTCGACTGATGCCCAGAATCAACCTCCTGCCGTGGCGTGAGGAAGCCCGCAAGGAACGGCAGAAACAATTTCTGGTGCAACTGGCCGGCGGGGCCGTACTCGGCGGCCTGATGGTCTTTTATGGCCAGATGACCGTGGGCGGATGGATCGACAACCAGGAGCACCGCAACGACCGCCTGGAAAGTGAAATCCGGGAACTGGACCAGAAGATTGCCGAAATCCAGGATCTCCAGGACACCCGGGACCGCCTGCTGGCCCGGATGCGGATCATCGAAGAACTGCAGACAAGCCGGCCCGATGGCGTTCGCCTGTTCGATGAACTGGTCTGGACCCTGCCTTCGGGGGTGTATCTGACCAGCCTGGAGCAGAGCGGGAACAACCTGGAAATACGCGGCGTGGCCGAATCGAGTGCCCGCGTGTCCGCCTATCTGCGCAACATCGAGGATGCCGAATGGCTGGGTGACCCGGATCTCGGTGTGGTCGAGCGTGTCGGCGGTCGCAATGCCGAAAGTATCCAGGAGTTCACCATTCGCGCCCGGCAGCGCACTCCCGGCAGTGAGGACGATTGACCATGGATCTCAGAAAACTCAATGAGATCGACATCAACGATCTCCGCAACATGGACCTGGCGGACATCGCCGACTGGCCACTGGCCGGGCGCCTTGTCCTGGTGGTCGTGGTCATCGCAGCGGTCGCGACCGGGGGCTACTTCTTCATGGTGCAGGATCAGATCGAGCGACTGGAACGCCTGGAGGCAGATGAAGAGGACCTGCGGAGCCGTTTTGAACAGCGCCAGCAGCAGGCGGCCAATCTCGAGGACTATCGCGAGCAGCTGGAGGAAATGCGGGTCGAGTTCGGGACACTGCTGCAGCAACTGCCGAGCGAGCGGGAAGTCCCCAGCGTGCTGCTCGACATTTCCCAGACGGCGGCGGCGAATGGACTCGAGGAACGCCTGTTCGAACCGGAAGGAGAGCAGGAGCAGGACTTCTACGCCGAGATCCCCTACCGGATCCGGCTCGTGGGGCGCTATCACGAATTCGCGCAGTTTGTGGACGACGTCTCCAAACTGCCGCGCATCGTGACCGCCCATGACGTGGAAATCGCGCCCACGGGTGATGAAGACAAGCTGGAACTGGAAATGGTCGTCAAGACCTACCGTTACCTGGACGACGAGGA
>SLND01000051.1 GCA_007133205.1 Natronospiraceae bacterium
ACCGTGAAATAGAGTGTCGCGGCCACACCCAGCGCGACCAGGGACTGGGCGGTGAACTTGGTCGCGGCCGACAGGCCCTTGCTGTCGCCCTTGACCAGCTTGCGCCAGTCATCGATCCAGCCGATCAGACCGAAGGCGAGCGTGACGACGATCAGGACCCAGATGTAACGATTGCTCAGGTCGCCCCACAGCAGCGTACTCACCACGATCGCCAGCAGAATCAGGGCACCACCCATGGTCGGCGTACCGGCCTTGATCAGATGACTTTCGGGACCGTCGTCGCGAACCTGTTGCCCGATCTGGTAACGGGTCAGGCGACGGATCATGTACGGTCCGGCCAGAAAGCAGAACACGAGGGCGGTCAGCACGCCGAGGATGGTTCGCATCGTCAGGTACTGGAATACCTCGAAGCCCGTGTGGAAGCGCATCAGATATTCGGTGAGCCAGACCAGCATGCTCAGTTCCCTCCGCCCGCGCGGTGGATGTCATTGGCACGCAGGGCATCCACCACTTTTTCCAGACCCATGCGGCGTGATCCCTTGACCAGAACCACCACCCCGGGACGCATCCGCGAGCGCAGCATTTCGCGCAGCCGCTCAACCCGTGCGAACTGCTCTGCGCCTTTGCCGAACCCCTTGGCCGCGTGGGCGGCGTAATCGCCAAGCGTGAACAATCGCTCGATCCCGAATTGGCGAGCTTCTTCTCCCGCCTGACGATGGGCCTGTTGAGCCGAGTCCCCCAGCTCGGCCATGTCCCCGAGGACCAGCCAGCGCTCCCCCGGCTGACCCGAAAGCCATTGCATGGCTGCCCGCAGCGAGTCCGGGTTGGCGTTGTAGCTGTCGTGAATCAGGCGTGCGCCATGCAGGGCCGCGACCGGCTCCATGCGCCCGGGCTGGGGCTGAACCCGCGCCAGTCCGGCGACTATCTCCTCACCCGGCACGCCCAGGGCATGGGCGGCAGCCGCCGCAGCCAGGGCATTGGCCAGGTTGTGCCGCCCCGGCAGGGGCAACTCGAGGGCATGTTTCCCGGAGGGAAGGACAAGCTCGGCCCTGGTGAGCTCGGCGCCCAGATCCGGTGGACCGGCCAGGCGCACCTGCCCGGAGTCGAAACCGAACTCGAGCCGCTCCCGTGAGCCGGCCAGCTCACGCCAGACCGCGACATGCGCGTCCTCGCCGTTGATTACCGCGACACCGTCATCGCCAAGTGCCGCCAGCAACTCTCCCTTGGCGTGAGCGACCCCGGTAATGCTGCCGAAACCCTCGAGATGGGCGGCGGCGGCATTGGTGATCACGCCCACGTCGGGTCCGGCCATCCGCGCGAGTTCATCGATTTCACCGGGGTGATTGGCACCCAGCTCGAATACGCCGAATCGGTGCCCGGCACGGATTTCCAGCAGGCACAGCGGCAGGCCGATGGCATTGTTGAAGTTGCCGCGGGTCGCCACCACGCTGCCCGGCTGCCAGGTCTCGAGGATCCGGGTCAGCATGCTGCGAACGGTGGTCTTGCCATTGGAGCCAGTGACGGCGACCAGTCTCAGTTCATGGCGGCGGCGCCAGTCGGCGGCGAATGCACCCAGGGCGGCGAGCGGATCAGCGACTTCAATCACCGGGCCGTCGACATCCGTGGATGTCAATCGTCCCGACACGACCACCGCGCCGCTCGCGCCCGCTTCCAGGGCCTGCGAGACGAACTCGTGTCCATCGAAATTGGGCCCGGTGAGCGCGACAAAGAGATCACCGCGCACCAGTTGGCGGCTGTCGGTACTGATACCCGAGAAGGCGGCGTCCTTGCCGACCAACCGGCCACCGACAATGTCTGCAAAACGGGACAGGGACCAGGCGCTCATCTCACCCCCTCCCCGGCCAGACTGCGGGCCAGTTCGCGATCGCTGAAGGGGATCTTCTTCTCGCCGACGATCTGCTCTTCTTCGTGCCCCTTGCCCGCGACCAGGATCACATCACCCGTCCGGGCACTGTTCCAGGCCTCGCGGATTGCCGATTCACGGTCACGGGTCACCGCCACCCGGGTGCCGCTGCCGCGCAGGATGTCGGCAATGATCTGCTCCCCGGATTCGCCCCGGGGATTGTCGTCGGTAAGCACCACCCGATCGGCGCCACGCACCGCTACCAGCCCCATGCGCGGGCGCTTGGCCGCGTCGCGTTCGCCGCCACAGCCGAACACGCAGTACAGGCGGCCGGGGACATGTTCACGCAATGCCGCCAGGACCTTTTCCAGCGCATCCGGGGTATGGGCGTAATCCACCACCAGCAGGGGCCGATCGCCGCCACCGAAGGCCTCCATGCGTCCGGGTACCGGCGGCACGGCGGCCAGTTCCGATGCCGCCTGCGCCGCTTCCAGGCCCATCAGCCTCAGGGCAGAGAAGGCCGCCGCGATGTTGTCGGCATTGAAGCGTCCCAGCCAGGCGGTCTCGATCCGGGCCTCTCCGAGGCTGCCGCGAATGCTTACCGAAAGCCCCTCGGCCCGCGGCTCGGCACGTACTTCGACCTCGCTCGAGTCGGGTCCGAAGCGCACGCAGCGAACCCCCGATGCAAGCGCTTCGGCCATGCCGCCGGCCTCCGGGTCGGCCCCGTTGATCACCGCCCAGTCCAGCTCCGGGTGGGCAAACAGCCGTCGCTTGGCCCGGGCATAGGCCTGCAGACTGCCGTGATAATCGAGATGGTCGTGACTGAGATTGGTGAAGATCGCCCCGGTGAAGCGGACTGCGTCCACCCGGTGCTGTACCAGGCCATGGGAGGAAACCTCCATCGCCACGCTCCGCACTCCGGCATCCCGGAATTCCGCCAGGCGCGCCTGCACTGCCACTGCGTCCCCGGTGGTCAGTGCGCTGGAAGTAAGCTTGCCCGGTCGACCGCTACCGAGCGTGCCCAACTGCCCGCTGGGCCGGCCGGTCGCTTCGAGGGCATGGCTGAGCAGGTGAACCACCGAGCTCTTGCCATTGGTACCGGTGACACCCACCACCCGCATCGCCGTGGAGGGCTGACCGAAAAAGCGGTCGGCAATCAGTCCCGCATGACGTGCCAGGTCCGGAACCGCAACCGCGGGGATCGACAACTGCGGTGGCGTGATGCCCGGTCCGGGTTCCCAGGCGACCGCGCCGGCGCCACGTTCGATCGCCTCGGTGACATGCTCAAGGCCGTGTCCGCGATGACCACGACAGGCCAGGAACAAGCCGCCCTCGACCATCGCCCTGCTGTCCAGGCTGAGGCCGGCCGGAACCCAGTCCGCCAATCCGGCCGGCTCGGCCAGACCTGCAAGGAGTTCGGCCATCCGGGGGCCCTGGAGCTGACCGGCGGCCATCATGACTCGCCTCCCCGGCGCACGATGATGGCACCGTCGTCCGGCTCGATGTGATCCCGCGGGATATCCAGCAGGCGCATGGCATCGTTCATCACCCGTGCAAACACCGGAGCTGCCACCGCACCGCCGTAGAAATCCTCGCCGCGGGGATTGTCGATCATCACCACGCCCACCAGGCGGGGACTGGAAGCCGGCAGCATGCCGGCGAATATGGACTGGTACTCGTCTTCGGAATAACCGCCGGGACCGCTCTTGACCACGGTGCCGGTCTTGCCGGCGACGCGATAACCGGGCACTGCGGCGCGGGTCCCGGTACCTCCCGGGGCCACGACCTGCTCCAGCATGCCCATCAGATGCTCCGCAGTGCCGGGCGACATGACCGTACGCGTATGCGGCTCGGAATCGCGCTTGAGCAGACTGGCCTCGGCCATCTCACCGCCATTGGCAATCGCGGCGTAGGCCTTGGTCAGCTGCAGCGGGGTCATCGACATCCCGTAGCCATAGGCCGCCGTGACCTGGCCGATCTCACGCCAGTCGCGCCAGTGCGGGAGATGCCCGGGAGCCTCACCGGGAAAGGCGCTCGCGGTGAGACTGCCGAAACCGAACTGATCGAGGGTGCGCCAGAGCGATTCGGGATCGGTTTCCAGGGCAATCTGGGTCGCACCGATATTGCTCGATTTCTGCAGGATTCCGGTGACGTCCAGTTCGCCGTAATCCCGGATGTCTCGCACACTGTGCCCGGCGAAGCGCTGCTCGCCGGGACTGGTATCGAACTGCCGGTCCGGTTCGACCGCGCCCGACTCCAGGGCGGCGGCCGCGATGAAGGGCTTGATCGCCGAACCCGGCTCGAGCAGGTCTACAATCGCACGGTTGCGGGCCTGGGCGGTGGTCGCATTGCGCCGGTTGTTGGGGTTGAAGGCGGGCTGGTTGACCATCGCCAGCACTTCACCGGTGGCCGGGTCCATGATCACCATGCTTCCGGCATCCGCACCATGCTCGTTCACCGCCGCCTTGAGCTCGCGATAGGCAACATATTGAAGGCGCAGGTCAATGCTCGCCTGCAGGTCCTGCCCCGGACGCGGGGATTCGATGTTCTCCACATCCTCGATGATCCGGCCCAGCCGGTCACGCAGCACGCGCTTGCTGCCCGGGCGCCCCTGCAACCAGCCCTCGTAGGCCAGCTCCAGACCTTCCTGCCCCTGATCGTCGATATTGGTAAAGCCGATCAACTGGGCTGCGACTTCGCCGGCCGGATAGTAGCGGCGATATTCGCGCTGACTGTAGATACCCGGCATGTCCAGGGAAAGCACCGCATCCGCCTGCTCCGGGGCGAGGTGTCGCTTGAGATAGATGAACTCGCGCCCGGAACGGGCCTCGATGAATTCCCTGAGCTCCCCGGTTTCCCGCCCCAGCAGCTCGCCCAGCTCCGGCAGGCGATCCGAATTCTCGAGCAGTTCTTCGGGATGCCCCCAGATGGAATCCACCGGGGTACTGACGGCGATCGGTTCGCCGGTGCGATCGGTGATCATGCCGCGGTGGGCGGGCACATCCAGAACACGAAGGTGGCGCTGCTGGCCCTGCGTCTGGAGGAAATCCCGGTCGAGGATCTGGAGTTCCACGGCGCGCGCAAGCAGGGCAAGGCCCACCAGCGCGAAGGCGGCAAGAACCACCCCGCGGCGCCAGCGCCCTTCCTGTCGCTCCTGTGCACTCATGGTTTCACCAGCACCATTTCCGGGTCCCGGGGCCGTTTCATTTCCAGTTCCTCACGGGCGAGGCGCTCGATCCGCGCCTTGGTCGCCCAGGCACTCTGTTCCAGCTGCAACCGACCCCAGTCCACGTTGAGCTCATCCCGCTCCTGCTCCAGCCCCTGCAACTCGACAAACAGCAGCCGGCTCTCATGGGTCGACCAGACCACCGCCAACGCACTCGACAGCACGGCCACCGCCAATGCCCCGGCGGCCAGCACATTGAGCCTGAGCGGGTCCTTGTTCATGCCTGCCGCTCCGCTATCCGGAGCACCGCACTGCGGGCCCGCGGATTCTGTTCACATTCCGCCGCATCGGGGCGCAGCACCCGACCCAGCGGCCGAAAGGGCGGCTTCGGCCCATCCGGCAGGGGCACCCCGCCGACCACCTTGGGCGCGTCCCGCCCACCACGCATGAAGCGCTTCACCCGCCGGTCCTCGAGCGAGTGAAAGCTGATGATCGCGACCCGACCGCCGACGCGAATCAGCTCGGGCAGATCGGCCAGCAAGCGATCGAGGGCCTCCAGCTCACCGTTGACGTGAATCCGGATCGCCTGGAACGAACGGGTGGCCGGATGCCGCCCCGGTGGCGACGCCGGCACCGCCCCGGCAATGGTTTCGGCCAGGGCCGCCGTGCTTTCCAGGGCACCGCGGGCACGTTCACGCACGATTGCCCGCGCGATGCGCCGAGCGAAGCGCTCCTCGCCGTACTCACGCAGGACCCTGGCGATTTCGCCCTCCTCGGCATGCGCCAGCCAGTCGGCGGCGCTTTCTCCGGCATCCGGATCCATGCGCATATCAACCGGCCCGCTCGCGGAAAAGGAAAAACCGCGCTGCGGATCGTCCACCTGGGGCGACGACAGGCCGAGATCCATCAGCAGACCGTCAATCCGGCCAGACAGGTCGAGCTCGGCCGCCACCGCCGCCAGATGCGCGAAGGAACTGCGGCGGACGGTGACCCTCTGGTCCCCGGCGAATTGTTCCTCGGCATGGGCAATCGCTTCGGGATCCCGGTCCACCACCAGCAGGCGTCCGTTTTCACCCAGCTCGGACAGCAGACGCCGGGCATGTCCGCCGCGCCCGTAAGTGGCATCCACATAAATGCCGCCAGGCCGCGGAGCCAGCCCCGCGACGGCCTCTTCAAGAAGGACCGGACGGTGCTCGCGCGCTTGCGGCGTCGCTGGCGGCATCTTGTCTTACCTCCACCGTCCCCGCGGACGGTATGGCTTTCCGGTCCCGACTGAGCGTTACTTAAAGGGACAAGGACTCCAGCTCGGAGGGCAGATCGGACTCCTCGTCCGGGGCCTCCTCCAGCCAGACCTCCCGCTGTTCCCGCCAGCGGGTCTCGTCCCACAGTTCAAACTTGTTGCCCTGACCAATCATCACGGCATGTCGTTCCAGGCCCGCGAATTCACGCAGGGGCCCGGGCAGGAGCACGCGGCCGTGGCCGTCCATCTCCACCTCGGTCGCATGCCCGACCAGCAGGCGCTGCAGACGGCGGGCCTGACGATTGAAGCTGGGCAGGCGATTGAGCTTGCGTTCAATCTCCTCCCATTCGGAGTGGGGATAGATCAACAGACACAGATCACGGTCGACCGTCACCACGAGCTGACCTGCGTGATCCTCACGCAGGCGCTCGCGGTAGCGCGATGGAATGGCCATGCGCCCCTTGCTGTCGAGCGTGATGTTGTTGACCCCTCGAAACACGGTTTCGGTTGCTCCCGTTCATCCCACTGGATTCGGTTCTTGCACCATTTCATCCCACTTTCTACCACTTCATGACACTATAGGTAGGGGTTGGCGGGGGTGTCAAGGAAAATCCGACGGAGAGTCAGGGAGTTACGTTCACTTTCCACAAGCCGGGAAAGGCTGCCCACAATGTGCAAAATCATGCACTTGCGAGCACATCCTAACTGCGACATTAAGAGTGGGAGTGAACCCGGGCGGGGATCGGCATTGTGGACCGCCCCGGGACCAATACCCCGGGGCGTAAAAGAAGTGGAAGTCGGCCTGTAAGCCGGGTTCTGTCCGGCCCCTGCGGGCCTGGACGGTCATTCCTCTGGGACGGGCGTCACCGCCCGCCTCAAGCAGCCTACCCGGGAGCCCGTGCGGGCCACACGTGCGCGCCGGACGCGCATGCTCCCCTATTTGGCCTTGCTCCGGGTGGGGTTTACCGTGCCACGGACCGTTACCGGCCGTGCGGTGCGCTCTTACCGCACCTTTTCACCCTTGCCTGTGCCCGCTCGTGCGGGCCATCGGCGGTATGTTTTCTGCGGCACTTTCCGTGGGCTCACGCCCCCCAGGCGTTACCTGGCACCCTGCCCTTCGGAGCCCGGACTTTCCTCCGTGACGAAGCACGGCGACCGTCCGGCCGACTTCCGCGACGGATTAGACGACGGAACGGCCCCGGGATTCAAGGTAAATTGCGTCACAGGGCCCTGAGATCACTCTGCGAGCTGCAGGATGCGGCGGTAGAGCTGGTTGCGCTTTTCCCCGGTTGCCTCGGCCGCGACCGCGGCCGCTTCGCCGGGCGGCAGACGCTTCGCCAGCGCCCTGAGCAGGCGATCAAGGTCCAGCCCCCCGCCGCCCTGGGGTCCGCCGTCGGAGCCGCCAACCACGATCACGGCCTCGCCGCGTCGGGCATCGGGGTCCGATCCCGCCCAATCGGCCAGCTCCGCGAGCGTACCGGCCCGGGTCTGCTCGTGACGCTTGGTCAGTTCACGCCCCACGAAGGCCGGCCGATCGCCACCAAAGGCCGCGGCCAGATCCGCCAGGGTGGCGGCGAGGCGATGCACGGACTCGTACCACACCAGGGTGTCGGGCACATTGGCCAATGCCTGTAACTTTTCCCGTCGCGCGCGCTTGCGGCGCGAGGGAAACCCGAGGAATCTGAACGGCTCCGGAGGCAGGCCGGCCACGGACAGGGCGGCCACGGCCGCACAGGGTCCCGGTATCGGAGACACGCGAATCCCGTCACGCAGGGCGGCCCGGACCAGGGGAAACCCCGGGTCGCTCAACAAGGGCGTACCGGCATCCGAGACCAGGGCCACGCTGCCACCCTCGCGAAGCAGTTCCAGCAAGGGACCGATACGCTGTTCTTCGTTGTGCTCGTGTACCGAAATCAGCGAGGCCCGAACACCGAAACGCTGCAGCAGACGACCGGTGTGGCGAGTGTCCTCGCAGGCGATCCGATCGACCGTGCCGAGCACTTCCCGTGCCCGGGGACTGAGGTCGTCGAGATTGCCGATCGGCGTGGCCACCACGTGGAGCGTACCGGGCTCGGTCAAGGCAATTTCCTTTCACCATCGGGGGACATGCTGCATGATACCAGTCGGACTGCCCTGCCCTTGTCCCACCGGTCCGAGTCCTGTCAGCGCCGGGAACGGGCAGAAGGGAGACTCTGAGCAGAGGTGCTCCGCGCCGCAGCCTGTTAAAATTCCAGCTTCCTTTTGCCACCTGCCGAGAGCCACAAGCTGATGACTGCCCCCGCTTCCAGAGTGCAAATTGTCACCGGTGTCGCCATTCTGCTCGCGATCCTGCTGGCGGCCTGTGCTCCGACACCGGAAAAGCCGCCCCTGGACGAGGATGAGCTCGCCCTGATGGAAGACAGTGCGCGGGTGATGGCCGAAACCGGAGACCATGAGGCTGCCGCCGGCATTTACGAGGACATCGCCAGCCGCCTGGACGAAATCGAACGTCCCCCGTGGCTCTTGCGGGCGGCCAACGCCTGGGTCGACGCGGACAATACCGATCGTGCGCGCACCCTGGTGGACGGCCTGCGCCCGGATGAGCTGGAACTGGATGACCGTTATCGAACCGCCATGGTCATGAGCCGGATCGACCTGGCCGAGAATCGTCCGCGCGAGGCGCATGCGCGACTGGACGTTCGCGAGGATGCCGTTCCCTCCGAAGTGCTGGCGGAGCTGCTGAAGATCCGGGGTGAGGCCCTGTTCCGGATGGAGGACGTGATTGCCGGCATCCGCGACCTGGCGCGCAGGGCGGAAGTACTTGATGGCGCCGAGCGCCGCCGTGCCCTGGAGGACGTCTGGGATGCCCTGCTCGGCATGCCGAACGTGCCCGATCCGGAAGTCGCGCGTGATGAGCCGGAGGTATCGGGCTGGCTGTCACTGGCTCACGCCGGTCGTGACAGCTGGCAACGTCCGGACCGCTTCGAGCAGGCGATCGAGGACTGGGTCGCGATCCATCCCGGTCACCCGGGCACCGACATCACCGAGCATCTGCTCGACCAGCACTGGGAGCGTTTCACCTATCCGGACCAGGTGGCCCTGCTGCTGCCCCTGTCCGGGCGCTTCGCGGAGCTGGGCGAAGCGGTCCGTGACGGCTTTCTCGCTGCCCATTTCGCGCAACCGGCCGAGCGGCGACCGGAGGTGCGCGTCCACGACACGGGAGAAGACCCCGAACAGACCCTTGCCGCCTACCGCCAGGCCGAACAGGAGGGCGCGGGCATGGTCGTGGGACCGCTGACACGCGAAGGTCTCGCCGAACTCGCGCGGCTCGATGAACGGCCAGTACCGGTGCTTGCCCTCAACTACCTGCGGGACGAGGAGCGCCAGCCTTCCGGCATCGTCCAGTTCGGACTCCAGCCGGAGGAAGAAGCACGCCAGGTCGCGCGGAGAATGGTCCGGGAAGGTCTGGACAAATCCATTGCCCTGGTACCGGAATCGGACTGGGGCATGCGCATGCTCGATGCCTACCGCGATGAACTGGAGGCACTCGGCGGGCAACTCCTGGATTACCAGAGTTATCTTCCCAACCAGCGGGATCACTCCGGTCAGCTCACCCGGGTTCTCGGACTGGACCGCAGCCGGGATCGCCACAACCGACTGCAACGCACCCTCGAATCCGACCTGAATTTCGAGCCGCGCCGGCGCCAGGACGTGGCGGGCATCTTTCTCGCCTCGCCCCAGGAAGATCAGGCGAGCCTGATCCGGCCGCAACTGCGCTTTCACCACGCCATGGACCTGCCGGTATTCGCCACCTCTCATGTCTACCGTCCCGGCCATACCTCGGACACGGACCTGGACGGCATTCGTTTTGCAGACATGCCCTGGAGCCTGGACCAGGAAGGCGAGGCGCGTGACGCAAGGGAGCGGGTCGCTGAATTGTGGCCGGAACTGTTCCAGCAGCACGGGCGCATGTTTGCCCTCGGCTTTGATGCCTACCGCCTGGTACCGGTCATGCTCAATTTCGAGTACCCGCTGGAACCGCCGCTGGCGGCGATGACAGGTGTCCTGAGCCTCGAAGACGGCCGAATCCGGCGGGATCTGGGCTGGGCCATATTCAGTCGCGGCGAGCCGGTGCCCATGGATCCGCTTGACGAGATCGCCCTGCCCACGCCCATCCTGCTGGACGGGCCATGAACCAGCGTCGGGGCGCGCAAGCAGAGGCCCTGGCTGAAGACTGGCTGAGCGCGCATGGCCTGAATCCGATAGAGCGCAACGTGCATATGGCCGGCGGCGAACTTGACCTGGTGATGCGGGATGGCGACACCCTGGTCTTCGTCGAAGTGCGCCATCGCGCGGAAGATGACTGGGTCCCGGCAGTGGAAAGCATCAGTGACAGCAAGCGCCGGCGCCTGGTCCGTACCGCACAGCTCTATCTGGCGCAACTGCCCGAGGAATGGAACGGTCGCTTCGATATACTCGCCATCGACGGGGCGCTGGAGCAAGGCGAAGTCACCTGGCTGCGTGACGCCTTTGATGCTGACTGAGCGGCGACAGCCCCCGGTAACATTTCTGTCTACGCATGAGGTCTGTCATGGATATGGAGCAACGGGTCCGCCACAACTTTGAACAGAGCGTGCGCGCCAAGCAGGACGCCGTGGACCCCCTGGCCGCCCCCATCGCCCGGGCCGCCGCCCGGATGGTCGATGCCCTGCTTGCCAACCGGAAGGTCATGAGCTGCGGCAATGGTGGATCGGCCGCCGATGCCCAGCATTTCTCCTCGGAGATGCTCAACCGATTCGAGATGGAGCGGCCCGGCCTGCCCGCGGTGGCCCTGACCACCGACTCCTCGACCCTGACCTCGATCGGCAACGATTTCAGCTTCGAGGAAATCTTCTCCAAGCAGGTACGCGCCCTGGGCCAGAGCGGAGACCTGCTGCTTGCCATTTCCACCAGTGGCAATTCCGCCAATGTGCTGCGAGCCATCGAGGCCGCACACGAGCGGGACGTGGACGTGATTGCCCTGACCGGACGTGACGGTGGCCGGATGGCCGATGTCCTGGCGGACGGGGATGTCGAAATACGGGTGCCGGGAACCTCCACCGCCCGCATCCAGGAAGTGCACCTCCTGAGCATCCATTGCCTGTGTGACCTGGTGGATCGGCGCCTGCTCGGGGTCGAGGAATGAGCAACGGGGTCGAGGAATGAGCATGCGCCTGTCCCGGCGTGTCATCCGGGAGCTGGCCGACAGCCTTGGCGATCAGGACCGGCTCTACACCGACCCTGCCGATTGCTGGGCCTACGGCTATGACAACAGTCGTCGGCAGGTCTGTCCCCAGGCGGTGGCCTTTCCCGAACACCATGAGGCGCTGGCCCGGGTGGTAGCCACCTGTCACCGCCACCGCCTGCCGCTGGTCGTGCGCGGACGAGGCTCGGGGACCGCGGGTGCCGCAGTACCGGTGGCCGGCGGCGTGGTGCTGTCCACCGAACGCATGCGGCGGATCCTGGAGATCAATCCCGACGACCGCCTGGCAGTAGTGGAGGCCGGCGTGGTCAATGGCGACCTGCAACGTGCGCTCGAGCCCCACGGATTCTTCTGGCCTCCGGACCCGACCTCGGCCGACTATGCCAGCATCGGCGGCAACCTCGCCTGCAATTCCGCCGGCCCCCTGGCGGTGAAATACGGCACCCCCCGGGATAACACCCTGGGCCTGCGGGCGGTAACCGGAACCGGGAGCGAACTGCGCACCGGGGTATACACCACCAAGGGCGTGGTCGGCTACGACCTCACCCGCTTGCTGATCGGCTCAGAGGGCACCCTGGCACTGGTCAGCGAGGCAACCCTGCGCCTGACTCCGCTGCCCGCTGCAAAACGGACCCTGCGCGCGGTCTATGCCGACATCACCGCCGCCGCCCGGGCGGTATCCCGACTGATGGCACAACCGGTGACCCCGCGGGTGCTGGAATTCATCGACGGCCAGGCGATCCGGATGATCCGGGACTATGCCGACACCGATCTGCCGGACGACGCGGGTGCCATGCTGATGATCGAGGTGGACGGCGACGAGAGTCAGCTGGACCACGCCGAAGCCGCCGTCTCGCGGGCCGCCGAGGGTGAAGGTCTGGTCAGTCTGGACAGTGCCCGCACCGCGGAGGAAACCCGGGCCCTGTGGGAGGCGCGCAAGGCCCTGTCTCCCGCCCTGCGCCGGATTGCACCGAAGAAGATCAATGAGGACGTGGTGGTGCCGGTTTCGCGCATGGCGGAACTGATCGGCGGCCTGGATGAGCTCTCCCGGGAATACGGGATCACCATTGTCAATTTCGGCCATGCCGGCAACGGCAATATCCACGTCAACCTGCTGGCGGACCCGGACGACGCGGCCCAGATGGCCCGAATCGAGGACTGCCTGCAGGCGGTCTTCCGGCTGGTCCTGAAATTGCGCGGCACCCTGTCCGGGGAACACGGCATCGGCCTGGAAAAGCGGGCCTTCCTGGGCCTGGAAATAGAGGCTCCTACCCTTGAGCTCATGCGCCGCATCAAGCAGCAGTTCGATCCGGAAGGCATCCTGAATCCCGGCAAGGTCTTCCCCGAACAAGACTGAATACCACGAAGGGCAAACCCCGTCAGGACGGAGGGCCGGCATGAAACAGAAGCATTTCATCGACAGCCACAAGGCCCTCACCGGTCCGGCGGTCCTGCTCATGATGTATTTCCATGGCGCCTGGGATCTCACCGCGGCCTGGGTGTATCTCGCATTGCACGGCTCGTACGGGCTGCTCTGGGGGATCAAGAGCCGGGTCTTCCCGGATGCCAGCTGGGAACGACCCTGTGGCCTCCGATTCGGTCTGCTCATCTGGGCCGCCCTGAGCCTCTACTGGATCGCCCCCTGGCTGCTGATCACACGGGAAATCAATCCACACCCGGCCATCATCGCGCTGTGCGTCGCCCTGTACGCCATCGGTGTGTTCCTGCACTTCGCCGCCGACATGCAGAAATACTTTCATCTCAAATATCGTGCGGGAAGTCTGCTCAATGACGGGCTGTGGTCACGCACCCGCAATCCGAACTACCTGGGGGAATTGCTGATCTATGGCGCCTTCGTGACCCTGCCACTGCACTGGGCACCCCCCCTGGTCCTGCTGCTGTTCCTGAGCGCGGTCTGGGTGCCGAACATGCGGCGCAAGGACCAGTCTCTGGCCCGCTATCCGGAATTCGAGGCATGGAAGCAGCGCAGTGGACTGTTGCTGCCCAGGCTCAGGCCGGTCGGAAGCGAAACTACTTGATCACGCGAAGATTGGGACGGCGGGGGCCCTTCTTGCCGGACTCCCCGGACGAGCCGGTGCCGGACTTGTCTTCCCCGGGGCCATCCGGTCCGGGGCCGTCATCTTCCTCGTTGAAAAGCATGCCCTGGCCCGATTCGCGGGAATAGATCGCCAGCACCGCGCGGGTGGGCACGGAGACATGCCGGGGATCACCCCCGAAGCGGGCGTGAAAGGCAATGTAATCATTGCCCAGATCCAGGGCCTGCACCGCGTTGGGGCTGACGTTCAGTATGATCTTGCCGTTCTGAACGTACTCACGCGGCACCGAAACCTCTTCCACTTCGGCATCCACGAGCAGATGGGGAGTTTCCTGGCTGTCCACCATCCATTCGTGCATGGCGCGAATCAGATAGGGTCTGCGAGAAATCATGCCGGGTCGTCTGCTCCCAACCGGTCGTGCCGGCTCAGCCGTATTCGCGTTCGCGCGCGGACAGGCTTTCCTGAAATGACGGGCGCTGGAACATGGCCCTGGTATAGGCGGAAAGGTTTCGGGCGCGGGCCGGCAATTCAATGCCGTAATGCGGCAAGCGCCACAGCAGGGGAACCACGGTGATATCGGCAAGACTCATCTCGTCGTCCACCAGCACCCCGCCCCGGAATACCGGATCAGAAGCCAGCACGCTTTCCTCCAGCTCCTTGCGGGCGGCAGCCGCCTTCTTGCCGGTACTGCCTTCCACGGTTTCGGCAAGCCGGTACCAGTCCCGTTCCAGCTGATAGACACTCAGGCGAACCCGGGCACGCGCCACCGGATCCACCGGCATCAGCGGTGGATGCGGGAAACGTTCATCCAGGTACTCCATGATCACCTGGGGCCCGTGCAGCACCAGGTCCCGGTCCACGAGGGTGGGCAGGCTCTGATAGGGATTGAGGTCCACCAGGTCCTCCGGCACATCCGGTCCTTCCACCGAGACCGTTTCGTGGGTAATGCCCTTTTCCGAAAGGACAAAACGAACCCGGTGACTCTCCAGGGAGGCCGGGTCCGAGAAAAGGGTCATGATGGAACGCCGGTTGGCTACCACCGCCATGAGACTGACTCCTGAGTAGCCGTGCCGGGCAGATTCACTGTCATTTGATATCGCGCCAGTATTCCCGCTTGAGCAGCCAGGCAAAGAAGATGAACACCCCGATGAATGCGAGCACCCATACGCCCATGCGCTGGCGTTCAAAACGTATGGGCTCGCCCACGTAATCGAGGAAGTTGGTGATGTCCCGCGCCACCCGGTCGTATTCCCGAGGAGAGAGGCGGCCCTCGCGAACGGTCTCGAAACCCGCGAAGACCTCATTACCGTCGGCATCTTCCTCGTAGGTGGCTTTCTGCAAGCCCTGCAGGGACCAGAGCACGTGAGGCATCGCGGTGTTTTCCAGCACCTTGTTGTTGGTACCTGTCAGGGTCTCGCCATCCACATAGAAGCTGCGCAGGAAATTGTAGATCCAGTCCGTACCGCGACTGCGGGCCACCAGGGTCAGGTCGGGCGGTGCCACACCACCAAACCAGTCTTCCGCCTGATCCGCAGGCATGCCAATCTTGACCATGTCGCCCAGATCGTCTCCGGTAAAGGCGAGCATTTCCAGAAACTGATCCTCGGGAATGCCGAGATCATCGGAAAGGCGCTGGTAACGGACATGCTCCAGGGAATGGCAACCCAGGCAATAGTTCATGTAGTACTTGGCACCGCGCTGCAGCGAAGCCTGGTTGGAAATATCGTTATTCGCCGGCTCCATCTCGAAGCCACCAGCCACCGCCGTGGATACCGGCACGAGCGTCATCAGACAGGCAGACATCAGGGCCATGAACAGCCCTCTTACGCAGTGTCCTCGCGGCAACATGGCTTCCCTTTTTCTTGGCATCATGAGGTCAACCTCTCCGGAACCGGTTTGGATTCATCAAGGCGAGTCACGGTCGGCAGCAACAGGAAGATCGCAGTCAATCCCAAGGGGACGATCGACATCGCCCAGGCGAAAGCATCCGGTCCCCGCCACAGGTCGAACATCAGGATCACCCCGGCCACGATCGCGAAGGCAGTGTAGTAGTACCGGTTGGACCGCGGATAGGAGTAGATCCAGGACACGACGAAGAACAGGAAGTAGAGCTGGGTCATCCGCCAGCCAATCTGGTCGATGGTGGTGGATGCCGGCTGAATGCCGACATAGCCCAGCACGATGAACGCACCTGCAAAGGTCAGCAACAGCAGCTTGTACAGGAAACTGCGATAACGCCAGGACTTGATCGGATTCCGGTCAATCCAGGGCAGGAAGAACAGGATCACGATCGACAGCGTCATCGCCAGCACCCCGCCGAAGGTGTCCGGTATTGCGCGAAGCACGGCATAGAAGGGCGTGAAATACCAGACCGGTGGCACATGCTCCGGGGTCTGGAGGTGATCCGCCATTTCAAAGTTTGCCGGCTTCAGGAAAAGACCGAAGAAAGTGGGCATATAGAAGACGATGAAAAAGAACACCGCCATGAAGATGCCCACGGCCACCAGGTCCTTCAGGGTGTAATAGGGATGAAAGGGAATGCCATCCTTCGGCACACCGTTCTCATCCTTGTCCTCCTTGATCTCGATGCCGTCCGGATTGTTGGATCCGGAGGTGCGCAGTGCGATCAGGTGGAACAGCACCAGCCCGATCAGGACCAGCGGCAGAGCCACCACGTGGAGGGCATAGAATCGGTTCAGAGTGATATCCGAGATCAGGTAATCACCCCGGATCCAGGTGGCCAGGGGCTCACCGATCCCGGGCACGGCACCGAACAGGGAGATGATCACCTGGGCACCCCAGTAGGACATCTGCCCCCAGGGCAGCAGATAACCCATGAAGGCCTCGGCCATCAGTACCACGTAAATAAGCATGCCGAAGATCCACAGCAGCTCCCGTGGCTTCTTGTATGACCCGTACATCAACCCACGGAACATGTGGAGATAGACCACGGCGAAGAACAGGGAGGCGCCGGTGGAATGCATGTAACGAATTAGCCAGCCCCATTCCACATCACGCATGATGTATTCGACCGAGGCAAAGGCATGGTCGGCGGAGGGCTTGTAGCTCATGGTCAGGAAGATGCCGGTAACGATCTGGATAACCAGCACCAGCAAGGCCAGGGAACCGAAGAAATACCAGAAGTTGAAGTTCCTGGGCGCGTAGTACTCCGTCAGCTGATTGCGCAGAAACTGGCGATATGGAAAACGTGCCTCGATCCAGTCCCCCAATGCCGTCCCGCCGGAGGCGGCGGGATTCTGATTATTGTCCTGCATCAGGCCTCCTCCTCGTCTTCACCGATCACGACGGTGGTGTCGTCCTTGTATCGGTGAGGTGGAATCACCATGTTCAGATTGGCCGGCACGCCCTGATACACCCGGCCGGCGAGGTCGAATCGCGAGCCATGGCAGGCACAATTGAACCCGCCCGGCCAGTCGCTCCCCAGGCGCGGATCACCGATTTCCGGGCGATAACTGGGTGCGCAGCCCAGATGCGTGCACACGTCCACCATGACCAGGAATTCGGGCTTGATGGAACGGTGCTCGTTGCGCGCGTAATCAGGCTGCTGGGGCTCGTCCGAATCCGGGTCTCGCAGGCGGTCGCGGATCTCGGGCAGCTTGTCGATCACTTCCTGTGCCCGACGGATGACGGTCACCGGCTGGCCACGCCATTCGAGGCTCACCCGCTCCCCATCGGTCAGTTTGCTTACATCCACTTCCACCGGAGCCCCCGCCACACGGGCCTTGGCCGAGGGCCGCAGCGACAACACGAAGGGTGCGGCGAAGGCCGCCACCCCGATACCGCCCACCACCGAAGTGGCCACGGTGAGGAATTGACGCCTGTTGCGGTCAACGTCGTTAGTCATTTCCAAACATCTCCTGGGGCACTGTGCTTCGGTCGCGGAGGGTCCGCGCACAGGAGGTCGACGCAAAGGCAGAGATTATACACAGCCCGCCCCGACCCGCGCCACACGGTGCACGGACCATGTTATCTTTCTGCCTCTCACGATCCGTATGCTCTGAGACCCGCACGCTATGAGGGGAGCCCGCCACCGCCATGCCCAACAGCGCCTGGTACCGAACCCTGGATCTACTGGCCAAATCCGCCGTCGTCGGCCTGGCCCTGGCCTTCGTGATCGTGTTCTTTCGCCCGGACCTGCTGTCCCAGCGGGACGGCGCCGATTCCTGGGCGCAGGCAGTTGACCGCTCCGCCCCCTCGGTCGTCAACATCCACACCGCGACAGAGGTCGATACCCCCCGATCGGACATCCTGCCCGACGAACTCTGGCAGCGCTTCTTTGCCGACGTGCCCGGCCTGCACCAGGAGCGCATCGAGAGCAGTCTGGGCTCGGGCGTGATCGTGTCCGAGGAAGGCCATATCCTCACCAGTCACCACGTGATCGCCGATGCCGACGAAATCCGGGTAGCCCTGCACGACGACCAGATCGCCGGTGCGGACATTGTCGGGGTGGACCCGGAAACCGATCTCGCCCTGCTCCGGATCGAGGGCGAGAATCTGCCGGCGATCGAGTTCGGCAGTTCGGACCGGATCCGGGTCGGCGACGTGGTGCTGGCGATCGGCAATCCGGTGGGCCTCGGCCAGGCCGTCACCCAAGGGATTGTGAGCGCCACCGGCCGCAGCCAGCTCGGGATCACCACCTTCGAGAACTTCATCCAGACCGATGCCGCCATCAACTTCGGCAATTCCGGCGGCGCCCTGGTGGATACCCGCGGCCGGCTCG
>SLND01000107.1 GCA_007133205.1 Natronospiraceae bacterium
CCGTGGGGCTCGAGCGGGTACATGGCGTTCTCGAAGTCCTGTTTCTCCAGCTCGATCAGTCGTTGTGCCAGGCGAACCACGTCCTGGTAGAAGACATTGTCGTCGAGCATGCCATGGGTGATCAGCAATGGATCCTCCAGGCCTTCGGCGAACTCGATCGGTGAGCTCTTTTCATAGGCCATCGGGTCCACGTCGGGGGTATTGAGGATGTTCGAGGTATAGGGATGGTTGTAGGCCGCCCAGTCACTGACCGGCCGCAGGGCGGCGCCGGCGGCGAACAGGCCCGGTTCGCGGAACAGGGACATGAAGGTCAGAAAGCCCCCATAGGAGCCGCCATAGACCCCGATGCGGTCCCGGTCCACGGCCTGGTTTTCCACCATCCAGTCCACCGCGTCGACGTGGTCCTCGACTTCCGGGTGGCCCATCTGGCGGTAGATGGCGGTGCGCCAGTCACGACCGTAGCCGGCCGAGGCCCGGTAGTCGGTATCCAGTACCACATAGCCCTCATGGGCCAGCTTGCTGTGGAACATGAACTCGCGGAAGTACTGTGACCAGCCCTGGTGGGCGTTCTGGAGATAACCGGCGCCATGGATGAAGACCACTGCCGGATACTCCTCATCCGGATCGAAATCCGGCGGCAGATAGAGTCGGGCGTGAATCGGTTGGTCCACGTGCGAGGAGGGGATCTCCACGTATTCCGGTTCGATCCAGGGCAGTTCCTGGAATTCCTCCGAGACCTTGGCAGTGTGCTGGGTCGCGCTGTCGGGCCGGCCGACTTCAACGGTATAGAGTTCCGGTGGTTCCAGGTCGGAGGAATGGCGCACCACCAGCCGTTCGCCATTGGGCGAAAGCTCGAACTCGTTCAGGCCGCCCAGTTCAGTGAGCTGTTCGATCTCGCCGCCGCCCGCCGGGATCCGGTAAATCTCGTAGATGCCGGGGTGTTCGCGATTGGCGGTGAAGTAGAAGTAATTGCCGTCGCGATCAAGCTCCGGGTCATCGACCTTGTAGTCACCCTCGGTCAGGGGCCGGTAGTCACCCGGGCCGTCGGCAATGTAGAGATGGGAAAAGCCGCTTTCCTCGGAGAGGAACCACAGGCCCTCGTCGTCCGGCAGCCAGCCGTAGTCATTGAAGCTGTAGTTGACCCAGGCCTCGTCGTGCAGGCGGTGCCAGGTTTCCAGTTCGCCATTCTCGACATCCAGTACCGCGATCCAGCGGTCCTTGTTGTCGACCGAGCGCAGCATCAGTGCCGCCTGTTCGCCGGATTCGCTCCATTCCACAGAGAACAGGCGTACCGGTCGTTCATCCGGTGCTTCCAGGGCCTCCTTGACCTCGTCTTCCGGTTCGCCCTGGTCCACGTGCCACTCGATCGCTTCTTCCCGGATCTCGGCCAGGGGATCATCCTCGATGCCCGGCAGACCGGAGACATCGATCCGTTGCGGCTCGCCGCCGTCGAGTTCGATCAGCTTGAGCACATGCTGCGGGGGCGGGTTGCGTCCGACCTTGGTCCGCACGTCTTCCACTTCCACGTAACCGCTTTCGGTGACGTAGTGCGGCATCTTGTCCTGGCGGCCTTCCTCTTCCCGGACCGAGACCGCGGCCAGAATCATGTGGTCGCCATCGGGGGACAGGGTCTGCTGCTCGGGACGAATCTCCTCGCCGAGATAATGAATCCGATGTTGCTGGGTATGATCCTCACGCGCCGTTTCCCGACTGTGCTTTTCCCGCGATTGCTCCTCGTCACGTTCGCGCGCGAGGGTGTCGAACAGGCGCATCTGCTGTGACTTGAGGAAATCGAATTCCTCGGCTTCTTCCAGGGGGTCGTCCTCGAAGCGCAACTCGCCCAGGTCCTCGACCATGCCGGATTCGAGGTCATAGGCGAAGAAACGGTTGCCCTGTTGCCAGCCTACCCGCCGGTCATCGGCCAGGAAGCTCGCATTGGTGGCCCGTTCGGTGCTGCGGGTCAGCTGGCGGATGTCTCCCGATTCACGGTCCTGGACGAAGACATTGCCCTCGTGGGTCCAGGTCACACGGCGGTTGTCCGCATCCGGGCGGGCATTCGCGGCGCCGATCTCGCCCAGTTCATCGGCCGGGACCTGCTCGATGCGGCCCGCGTTGGGGTCCAGGCGATAGTAGTCGTTGAAATCCTCGCCCTCGCGCTTTTGCTCGAAGTAGATGATTTCCGAGTCTTCCTGCCACCAGGGCGATTCCGGGGCGTTTCCGAGCCAGTCCGGGTCGGCCATGATCCGTTCCAGGGTGATGCGGTCGGCATCGGCGAGTGCCGCTGCGGGAATGGCCAGCACGATCAGCGCCAGGCCATGGTGGACCCGCCACCGGCGGGGAGAATCACTGCAATGCTTCATGACTGAGGCTCCTTGCATTTCGATGATGTCAGAGTCTGCATGATGGTAAGGCGCGTTGGAGACGTTCGAATCGGGATCGTTGTCCTGCTTCCGGATGCGGTCTGGCTCAGCTCGCCTGCCCGATTGCCTGTTCCAGGTCCCGCCACAGGTCGTCCGGGTGTTCCAGGCCGACCGAGATCCTGATCAGATCAGGTGGTGTGAGGCTTCCCGAACCTTCGATCGAGGCACGGTGCTCGATCAGGCTTTCCACGCCGCCGAGGCTCGTGGCCCGGGTGAACAGGCGGGTCGCGTTGACCGTGTTCCAGGCTGCCTTTTCGCCATCGCGCATGCGTACCGCCAGCAGTCCGGTGCCGCCGGGCAGGTAGCGTTGGGCGAGCGCATGCTGGGGGTGCGAATCCAGCCCCGGATGGATCACTTCTGCGACCGCCGGATGGGCTCCAAGCCGTCTTGCCAGTTCGCCGGCGGACTCGGCCTGACGATGGACCCGCAGCGGCAGGCTGCTCAGGCTGCGCAACAGCAGCCAGGCATCCCAGGGCGAGGGCACCGCGCCTGCCGAGGCCTGGATGTTGCCGAGCCGGTCCCGCCAGGGGAGGCCGTGGTTGAACATCAGCGCGCCCCCCAGCAGGTCGCTGTGGCCGCCCAGGTACTTGGTGGTGCTGTGCACGACCAGGTCGATGCCGTGGGCCAGCGGTTGCTGGAATACGGGGGTGGCGAGGGTGTTGTCGCATACCGTGACGACCTCCCGCGCCCGCGCCAGTTCCGTGAGGGCTTTCAGGTCGGCAACCCTTTGCAGGGGATTGGAGGGGGATTCGATCCAGAGCAGCCGGGTTTCGGCTCGCATGGCCTCGGCCACCGCCGCCGGGCTGGTGGTGTCGATCCGATCGTGGTCGATGTCCCAGTCGGCAAGCAGGCTTGCAAGCTGGTGGCGGGTGCCGTGGTAGGCATCCTCGGTCACCAGTACATGATCACCCGGGCGCAGACACTGGAAGACGGCCATGCCGGCCGCGCTCCCGGAGGCAAAAGCCAGGGCGTGGTCCGCGCCCTCCAGGGTCGCGAGGCATTGCTCCAGGCTGCGGCGGGTCGGGTTGGAGCCGCGGGTGTAGTCATGTCCGCGGGAATAGCTGCCGTCCCGGTCCCGTTCGAAGGTGGTACTGGGATGAATCGGCGGCGTCACCGCGCCGGTGACCGGATCCACCGATCGCCCGGCATGAATCGCGAGGGTTTCAGGGTGAAGCTTGTCGGGATCGGGGGGCGTGTCGTTGCTCATGGCGTCTCCGAAGACAATGCCGGAGACCTTACCATGTCAGCCCGCCCGGTTCTCAGCCGGCCACCGTTTCGCCTGCGGCGGATTCGGCCGCGACCGCGAACACCTTGTTGCGCCCGGCTTCCTTGGCCTTGTACACGGCCTGGTCCGCGACCCGGAAAAGGTCTTCCATGGATACCCGGGTGCCCCTGGGACGGGCGGTGACGCCCACGCTTCCGGTAATGGTGATGCCGGAGGGCTTGAGTGTCTCGATCTCGCGCCGCAGTTGTTCGCCTCGTTGTTCGGCGTCTTCCAGTTCACAATGAGGCAGGATCAGCATCAGTTCCTCGCCGCCGAAGCGGACTGCGAAATCCTCACTGCGGCAACTGTCGCGCAACAATTCACCCACCGCGGCCAGTACCGCGTCCCCGTTCAGGTGACCGTGCGTGTCATTGATCTTCTTGAAGTGATCGATATCGACAAGGATCAGGCTGAGTGGGAAGTCGTGCCGGTTGGCTTCGCTGAAGGCCTTGTTGGCGAATTCCGCCAGGGAGTTTCGGTTATACAGGCCGGTGAGCTGGTCAATCATGGCCAGGTCGTAGAGATGGCGACGTTGGGACTGGACCTGATCGAAGAGCTGCTTGTTCGAGATCAGGTTGCTTACCCGGGATATGACTTCTTCCTCGATCACGGGCTTTGAGATGAAGTCGTTGACGCCAAGCCGGAAGAGTTCCACCCGCCGGGTGGAGTCATCCATGCCGGACATGGCCAGGATCGGCACCCGGGCCTTGTCGGGATAGGCTTCCCGTACCTTGCTGACCAGGCCCATCCCGCTCATCTCTCCTTCCACCAGGATATCGCTGATCACCAGGTCATGGGTTTCGGGCTCAAAGGCCTGGAAGGCTTCCGCCGCACTCTTGAAGTGATCGACACGCAGTCCCATCCCTTCAAGGATGCGCAACATCACGTGCGCCACCACGGAACTGTCTTCCACGTACAGCACGCGCCCACTGACCCGGTTGTCATTTTCCTCGACGAAGCGCGAGGCCTGGTTGAACAGTTCCTCGATGTCGGTCTTGGGATGGATGTCGGTCGCACCGGCCTCGAAGGCCTGCATGCGGGCCTGCTTGTCCTCGGTGGAGGTGAGCACGATCAGCGGCACACTGCGACCGGCCCGCATGGCGCGTGCCTGACGACAGAATTCCACCCCGTCCATGTCGGGCAGGGTCAGGGACACGCATACCAGGTCCACATGGCGCGACTTGAGTACGCTCAGGCCCTCGGCGCCGTCGTCCACCATGATCGGTTCGTGACCGGCATTGGCGACCAGGCGCTTCCACAACGCCCGGAACACCTTGGAATGATCGACCACCAGGATATTCATTCAGCTCTCCCCCACCGGATTCCCTTCCCCCTTCAGGAGAATCCGGGGGAGGTGCGCTCCCTGCACCTCCCGGCATTGGATCCGTTCCTTGTAAATGTAACGCCAAACCGGCACTGCGGTGCACTGCCGGGGCCCCCTTCCGTCA
>SLND01000069.1 GCA_007133205.1 Natronospiraceae bacterium
GTGATCCTCACCGAGGAAAGCGTATCGGGCCTGACCGATGACTCCCGAATCTATTATCGCGGGGTACCCGCCGGGCGGGTGGCCTCGATCGAACTGGATCGGGAACAGCCCGGACGGATTCGCATCCTGATCAATGTGGACCGCGAAGTACCGATTACCCGGGGCACCTACGCCCTGATCGAGGCGCAGGGGCTGACCGGCATTGCCCGCATCCAGCTCGAGGACAGCGGCGAGGACCCCGAACGGCTTGATACCGACCCCGGCGATCCGAGCGTGATCCCGGTCAGACCGACACTGCTGTCGCGAATCTCGCGTACCGGCGAAGACGCCTTCCGGCAATTCGAGTCGGTGATCGGCCGACTGGAAAAGCTCCTGAGTGACGAGAACCTGGATCACGCCGGCAACATCATGGCCAATCTGGACGAGGTGAGCGGACGCCTGGTGGAACTGGAGTCCCGGGTCGGCAAGGCTGTTGACGCGGTCCCGCCACTGGCGGAAGACACGCGCAGCGCGGTACGTGCGCTGGAGCGCACCGCGAGCGAGTTCGAGGGTATTGGCCCGCGAGTGAGAACGGTCGCGGAGGAGGTCGAGACCCTGAGCCGGACCGGTCGCCGGCTTGGCGATGACCTGGAGCGGGAAACCATTCCGCACCTGAATGACACCCTGCGCCGGCTGGATGATGCCAGCCAGGATTTCTCGCGCCTGGTACGTCAACTGGAACGCCAGCCCGACAGTCTCCTGCGCGGACGGCGCGATCTGCGCGCCGGACCGGGTGAAGAAGGATACGAACGAGAGGACTGATCAATGAAGCGCCTGCTTTCACGGACACTCCTGCCGGCACTCGTGCTGGGACTGGCAATGACCACCGGCTGCACCGGCCTGTGGCCGGAGGCACCGGAGTCTCCGCGCAAGATCGATTTCGGTCCGGCCAAGGATTATCCCTCCGAACCCGCCTTCGGCGCACAGGTGCGGCTGGCCCGTGTCGGCGCCCCAAGCTGGCTGCAGGAAGAGGAAATCCATTACCGGCGCATGGGCAATGACCCCCACCTGCTGGAGAGCTACGGCCGCCATGTCTGGCTGGCGCCCCCGGGTGAGCTGCTGGCGGAACGGGTGGATGACATGATCGATGCCCGCTCGGTCGACCACGGCGGCGAGACCGCGCGCCTGGAACTGCGCCTGAGGCGCTTCGAACAGGTGATCGACGAGGACGAAGACGCTTACGTGATCGCCAGCTTCAAGGCGGTGCTCGAGCACGGTGGTGAACGTCGCAGCCGGGTCTTCAGCGAACGTCTGGAAACAAGCGCGGATATCCGGGGAGCACGCACCGGACTGCCGGAGTTGGCGGAAGAACTGGTACGCGAACTCGGGGACTGGCTGGCGGAGGAAACCTGAAGAAGCGCTTATGCCGTCCGCTCATGCCGCCTGCTTGCTGAGCCAGACATCAATGCCCTGGGCATCCAGTTTCAGGTCCATGCCGAGGGTGTCGCGTGCTGCCCGTTCCGGGTCGGCGACTCCATGTTCCGCCAGGCGCTCGGCCTGATGAGCAATGAGGTCGGCCTCGATCGCCGATACCCGGTCAGCGTCCCCGGCCCGGGCCTCGGCAATGCGCACGAAGGCCTCCAGTTCCGCATGCAGGTCCGAGGCCAGCCTTTCGAGATCGGTGACCCGGCTGTAATGGGTCAGGAAACAGGCATTGGGCTCGAAGGACATGATGCGATCGACCGAGGCATGGTACGCGGCGGGGTCGAAATGAACCGGCGTGGTGGCGGGAAGAATGAACTCTCCCCGGCCGGTGTCGAGTTCGCGATAGGAGACCCCGAAGGTGTCCCCGGTAAAGACCGCATGGGGACGGTCGTCAAAGATGCAGTAGTGGTGCTTTGCATGGCCCGGGGTGTCGAACAGCGTCAGGCGACGCTCGCCGAGCCCGAGCACCATGCCATCCTCGGATTCCCGCACCCGTGATTCCGGGATGCCGGGGATTTCACCGTAGAGGCGTTCGAACTCGGCATCGCCATAGACCGCCCGGGTCCCGGCAATCAGCTTGGACGGGTCCACCATGTGGCGCGCCCCCCGGGGATGAACCACGCAGACTGCCTCGGGCAGGTGGCGCATCAGTTCCCCGGCGCCGCCTGCATGGTCGAGATGCACATGGGTCAGCAGCACGTAGCGAACCGCCTCGCGCGGAATATCGAGCGAATCGAGCGCGGCCAGCAGCATCGGCACCGAATGGGTGGTGCCGGTATCGACGAAGGCCGCCTCGCCCGAATCCGCAATGATGTGGCTGGCATCGAAGCGCGGGCGATGATAGCCGGTATCCACGGCCGTGATGCCGTGATCGAAACGGGTCATGCGGGGTCGAGACATCGGGGCTCCGGAAAGCTCGGGAATCCCTGACTCAGCACGGCCTCAGGGATTCGTTATCAATGGGCGTCCCTGCCCATTGTAACGTCCCCTCCCGACATTCAATGCCGGTGATGGATCGCGCCTGATCAGAGCCGGGCCCGGGTCTGCCAATCAGCGCTCGGAGATCTCGCCCTGTTCCGGATTCTCGCTGCGCGGTGCATCGGCACTGCCGGCCTCAACCGCCGCCTCTTCCTCGACCGCCTGGGTCGGGCTTTCGGATCCGGTCTGCGGCGTCAGGTCCGGTACTTCAGGCACCACCGGATTGACCGGAAGCTGCAGCGCCTCGGCCCGGGTGCCGAGCACACTCATGCGCGTCTGATCCATCAGGCGCAGGTCCTTGACGTCCAGGCTGCGCCCGAGCGGTGCCGCGCCCAGCGGCCATTCAAGGACCAGCTCATGCTCGCCCGGCTCCAGCCAGCGCGCCGTGTGGGCCATGCCGACGCCATCAAGGCCCGCGCGCAGCTCGTAACGGCCCGGGCTACCGACCTCGACCGTCACCGCCAGGGCAAGGGCATCGTCACCAAGGCGCGGGCTAAGCGAGTCACCCAGGCGGGCTGTGGGCAGATGGCGCTCGAAGGCAAAGCGCACATCCCGGCGCACCTTGAGGCCGTCCGCCTCGCCCTCGAGTTGCAGGGCCAGCTCCCACAGGCCGCGCGAGCTGCTGGCTCCCAGGGGCAGGCGTTCGAGACCGGTGACCCGCCCATCACTGTCGACCGAAGCGGACACCGGATAGTGCTCGCCGTCGGGCGAAACCAGCACCGCCTCCACCTCGCTCACCTCGGAATCCTCACCGCCCAGGAGATCGGCCTCAAAGGGCAGCCAGTCACCCGCGGTCTGGAAGGGGCTGTCGGTCCCGGCCTCGGCGACTACCGACGATTCCGGCTCGAAGACCTGGACCAGGTAGCGCTCCCCGGGCGACATCACGCGGTCGGCAAGCTGCAGGGTCAGGGTACCCGGCCCTACCGCGGGCCCGGCCCGGAAGGCGCTCAGGCCGGGGGCATCACCCGGCAGGCGATCGGCGAGCACACCGGGACCGGCAGGATCGACCAGCGCCTGCTCGGGGGCCAGCAGCCGGTCCCCCTGGGACAGCATGAGCTGTTCCGGGTGGAGGACCGGGGCCTGGCCGAGGGCCTGGATCCGCATCACCGCGCCGGGCGCACTCAGGGGCAGATCGACCCCGGTCGAGAGTTCGTTGCCGGCGACCGTGAGGCTGTAACTGCGACTGTCGCCGCGCGGCGCCCGTGGCGTGCCGGCGGAAACCTCCCCCGGCTGGAAGAATTCAGCCGCTTCCCCGCGCGGGCCCTCGGGCCGTTCCAGACCGTCATCAATGGCCTGGACATGGGCGGGACCGGCATGATCCTCGCCACCCGCGGCCGGCATCGGCTGTTGCGCCATGAGCGGAGTGGAAAGCACGAGCAGGGCGGCGACCGGAATGATTCTGCCTTGAATGGAATGATTCATGCTGCGGTCCCCCTTCACAGGTCGTTGCGCAGAATGCCGTCGAGACCGAAACAGGGCCGGCGGCTCTGGTTGTGATTGAGTACATTGCCGCCTTCGACGGCATCGACATCGACAAACCAGGGGCTGCCGGCACCGGACTGGCTGGAACAGTCGAGAAAGCCATCCGAGCAGCTGTCCAGCCAGGACTGGGTGATGTTGAGTCCGACACTCTGGGTATAGCCGCCGCAATAGGCCGCCGAGGACCAGACCGCGGCATTGACGTCGGAGCCCACCACCGACCAGAAGCCGCGGGGCAGCTGGGGCCGGTCCGTTGTGCCGTAGAGCCAGTTGTCGTTGTAATGCGCCATCCAGTGGGTCTGCTGCATGGCCACGGCGTCGTTCTGGTAACCCAGCAGCCATCCCAGGGTACTCTCGAAGACATTCCCCTCCATCACCGCATTGGCCAGGGGCGTGCCCTTGCTGGAGGGAGCGAGCGCATTCACCCAGCGGGTACGTTCAATGATCTCGGGATAACGCGAATCCCAGGTGGGATTGGAAAGAATCCAGCGCATGACGTTGCCACCGTTGGAATGGGTAATGACCACGAGGTCATTCACATTCTCCGAGACCACGAAATCATGCAGTTGATCGGCGAGGCAGCCGGCGGCCTCGTCTTCCCACATGTACTGTTCGAAGTCGCAGTTGATCACCACGTGGCGATCCGGTGAATCCAGTCCGGCGGACACCGAATTGACCATGTCCGCGGTCCAGTAGTCATTGAGCGCATCCGACTGCTCACCGGTGCCGTGGACGAAGGCGACGCCGGTGAGGGCATGGGCCGCCGGCGCCGCGAGAAAGGCGAGGACCGCCAGCGCCCGCATACCGGCACGGAGCCGGTACGGGCCGGACGGGGCCCGAGGTGTCGAGAATATCCGCATTGCTCCCTCCCCTGAATTGACCCTGTTTGAAGTAATCCTGTTTGAGTTGATCTTTACTGGGCGGCCATGAACCAGGCTTGCTGCCCGTGATCCAATACGGTATCCAGGCCCGATTGCCGGCCCCTCCGGTAGCGGCAACAGGCCACCCGCAACAGACAGGTGATAACAGCCTCTTCCAGTGGTACAGGAACTGGTTCACAGTTTTGCCGTTCCACGGAAGCCGGGCGAACGCCCGATCCCTCCGGTTCAGGACGTGAGACGGGGCACCGGCACCAGGGAAACGCTCGCCATGAGTAACATCGAGCCCGCA
>SLND01000091.1 GCA_007133205.1 Natronospiraceae bacterium
AGGCGATCCCGGTCTTCCAGCGCCAGGGCCTCGGCATAATCGGCAACTACACGAGGATCATCATCGCCGGCGATATCGACCGCCTCGGAGAAGGCTTCCACCGCACCGGAGTAGTCTTCCAGGGCAACCCGGGTACGACCCAGCATCATCCAGCCTTCCAGGTCCTCAGGGTGTTCTTCCAGTCGTTTCTCCAGCTCAGCGATTGCGGTATCGAGGTCCAGGTCTTCCATGCCGTCAGCCGTCGCGATCGGGCGTTCAATGGCATCCGGTTCTCCAACCGCAAGATAGAGACCGACCGTGGCCAGCGGGAGTGCCAGGGCCAGGACCACAGGGCCGATCGGTCTGCCCTGGTTGCGCGAGGTCACCACTTCGGTGTCGCGCCGACGATCGGCATTGGCCTCGTTCTCGATCTCACGCCGGGCCTTTTCGTAATCGCGGTTGTCAATCAGGCCATCCTCCAGGTCCTGCTCGAGTTCCCGCAGCTGGCGTGCACGGGTTTCAGCCACTGCATGGGTGCCCAGGGCATCCGCCTTCTCGCCACGATGGGTGAACAGGGGCGTGACCACGAACAGAATCGCGGCGGCTACCAGCAAGAGACTCAGCAGAACAAAACCTGTCACCGATTCTTCTCCTCTTCAGATACTTCCTCGTCTTCCATCTGGCTGCGTCGACGCAGCGCAATGAAAAGCCCGATTGAAGCCAGCAGCAACATGACCGCGGGTCCGGCCCAAAGCGCCATCGTGCTTGCAGTAACGGGTGGGCGGTAGAGTACGAAGTCGCCGTAACGATCGGTCATGTAGGCCTTGATTTCCTCGTCACTCGCGCCGTCCTTGAGCATTTCCCGGGTCCGGGAGCGAAGATCCCGTGCCAGTTCGGCATTGGATTCGGCGATGCTTTCGTTCTGGCATACCAGGCACCGCAACTCGGCCACGATGCTGTGATAGCGTTCCTCGAGCTCCGGGTCGTCAAAGGTTTCCTCGGGTGCCGTCCCGGCAATGGCCATGCCCCACGCGAGCAACAGCACCACGGCCAGGAGCAGGCAATGCCAGACAGGATTGCTCTGTCGATGTTTCATCCCGCTTCAGCCTCCTCCCGCAACCGTTCGATGAGCGGCAGCAGTTGCTGGTCTATGTCCTCGTGAGTGATCTCACCCACGTGCTTGTGGCGAATGATTCCTTCGTGGTCCAGCACGAAGGTCTCGGGAGCCCCGTACACGCCCCAGTCGATTGCCACTGCCCCGTCCGGGTCGTAGGCGGAGCGCTCGAAGGGACTCCCAAGGCGCTCCAGCCACTGGATGGCCGCTTCCCGGTCATCCCTGTAGTTGAGACCAATAATCCGCACGTTTTCTTCATGCGCCAGGCGCATCAGTTCCTCGTGTTCTTCGTGGCAGCCCGGGCACCAGGTTCCCCAGACATTGAACAGGGTCACCTCCCCCACGAGGTCCAGCTCGGAGACCATTTCCTCGGGATCATGCAGGGACTGCAGGAGGAAGTTCGGCGCCGGGCGGTCGATAAGGGGCGATGGCACTTCGCCGGGGTCCAGCTGCAGGCCACGCCAGAAAAACGCGATCAGAACGAGCAATATCCCCAGGGGCAGGATATAGCGCCACATGAGCTCAATCCTCCCGATTGCCGTTCGTCGCCCGCTTGCCTGATCCCAGGCGATAGCGGCGATCAAGAATGGCAATCAGCCCGCCAAGTGACATGATGATCGCGCCGAGCCAGATCCAGCGCACCATGGGCTTGTATTGCAGGCGAATACTCCAGTAATCATCCCCCAGGTAGTCACCCATTGCGATATACAGGTCGCGCCGAAGACGCGGATGAAGATCCACCTGGGCCAGCGGGTCGGGACGGGCCCGGTAAATCCGGCGTTCCGGGTGCATCTGTGTCACGTCGCGACCATTGCGAGTGACCTGGAATTGCCCCTGGATGCTGTCCCAGTTGGGCCCCGTTACATCACGGGTGCCCTCAAAACGGAATTCATAGCCCGCAATCTCGTGGCTGTCTCCGGGCGCCAGGCGGACCTCCCGTTCGACACCGAATACCGTGACTACGGCGATGCCGATCACCATCACGCCGACCCCGGCGTGAGCCACCAGCATGCCCCATATGGACCGTGGTATACCCCCCAGCCCATTGCGCAGACCCCGTTTTCGGATCCGATCCACCGGCTCGGCGAGGACCGAGAAGATGGCCCAGGCACCCAGGACCACGCCGGCGAGAACCATGACACCGGCGTTGCCACCCAGTAACAGGGTGCCGGTTACACCGAAGACCACGGCGGCCACGGCAAAGGGCCAGAGCCGATGGAGCATGTCGCCGCCATCCGCCTGCTTCCAGCGGGCATAGGGGCCCATGCCCAGGAAAACGAGCAGAGGCAGCATCAGCGGTACGAATACCGCATTGAAGTACGGTGGGCCGACGGAAATCTTGCCCAGACCCAGGGCATCCAGGAAAAGCGGGTACAGGGTGCCCAGCAGTACTGCGGCTGCAGCAACCACCAGAAACAGGTTATTGAGCAGCAGGAAGGTCTCACGCGACGACAGCTTGAAGCCACCCCCGGGTGGCATTTTGGGTGCCCGCCAGGCGTACAGGGCCAGGGCACCCCCGACCACGAAGGCCAGGAACATGAGAATGAAGACCCCGCGGGTGGGATCGGTGGCAAAGGCATGGACCGAAACCAGCACCCCGGAACGCACCAGGAAGGCGCCGAGAATGGCCAGCGCGAAGGCGGAAATGGCGAGCAGCACGGTCCAGTTCCGGAAGGCGCCGCGTTTTTCCGTGACCGCCAGGGAATGGATCAGGGCGGTCGCCACCAGCCAGGGCATGAAGGAGGCATTCTCCACCGGATCCCAGAACCACCAGCCGCCCCAGCCCAGCTCGTAATAGGCCCACCAGCTGCCCAGGGCAATACCCAGGGTCAGGCAGATCCAGGCGCCGGTGGCCCAGGGACGGGTCCAGCGGGCCCAGGTGGTATTCGATTCCAGGCCAATCAGGGAGGAGACCGCGAAGGCGAAGGGAATGGACAGGCCGAGATAGCCGAGATAGAGCATCGGCGGATGAATGACCATCGCCGGATCCTGAAGAATCGGATTCAGGTCCTGTCCTTCCCCGGGCATCGGAAACAGACGCTCGAAGGGGTTCGAGGTCAGCACTGTGAAGAGAATGAAGCCGGCGCTGACGAGCCCCAGAATGCCGATGGCGCGGCTGGTAAAGGGCAGCGGCAGATTACGACTGAAACGGGTGGCCGCCAGGGTCCAGAAGGACATCAGCATGCACCACAGCAGCAGACTGCCTTCGTGCGCCCCCCATACCGCGGTCAGGCGGTAGACCAGCGGCAGGTCGGTATTGGAGTTCTCCGCGACATAGGCAATGGAGAAATCGTTCTGCACCAGTGCCCAGGTCAGCGCCAGGTAGGCCAGCAGAGTGAAGAAGACCTGCCCGAGGACGGCGCCCGGGACCGCATGCATCCAGTCCAGGCGGCCACGGGTGGCACCGGCCAGTCCGAACCAGGCCTGGGCCAGGCTCACCAGCAGGGCAAGAATGAGGGCTATCTGTCCGAGTTCAGCAGTCATGGGCGTCAATACTCTTCGCCATAACCGCCCTGCCCTTCACTTTCCTCTCGTTGCTGGCGCTGCCATTCGGTTTCATGCAGGGAGTCCTTTACTTCCGGGGCCATGTAGTTTTCATCGTGCTTGGCCAGGATCTCATCCGCTTCAAAGCGGCCATCCGCTCCGAAATTGCCGTGTGCGATCACACCCTGCTCTTCCCGGAACAGGTTGGGCAGGATGCCACTGTAGGTGACCTCGATGTTCTCGCGCCCGTCGGTCAACTCGAAGCTCACGGTCATGTCGCCGGGAGCGCGTTCCACGGTCCCGACCGCGACCAGGCCGCCAACGCGGAAGCGGCGATCATCGTCCGGCACTGCCCCTTCCGCCACCTGGGTCGGGCTGTAGTAGTAGAGGACATTGTCCTGGAAGGCCTGCAGGGCCAGGGCAAGGGCGAGGCCCACGCCGGCCACCGCACCAAGGACCATGAACAGTCGCTTGCGTCGGGGAGTCATCAGTTCAGTCTCGTGGTTCGTTCGGCGAGGTTTCGCCGTGTCTTTGTGCAATCTGACGCAACTGTCCGCGGTGGCGCCGGAGGACGCCCACCGCGGTGAAGATCATTGCCACGGCGGTCACGCCGAAGGCACTCCAGACCCAGACGGCAAAACCGTCCATGTAGAAGAATTCGCTCATGTCGATATTTTACCTGCTTCGGCCTTGACCCATGAAGCACGTCGCTCCCGATACAGGAGTTCACTGCGCAACTGCAGGCAGAGGAGCCACAGGAAATACAGCTTGAAACCGACCGCCGTGATCAGCAGCGGAATCAGCATGGCAGTATCAATGGCCGGTGGACCGAACTGGGCAATGGTCGCCGGCTGGTGCAGGCTGTGCCACCAGTCCACGGAGAAATGGATGATCGGTACGTTGACCACTCCGACCACACCCAGAAGCGCGCTCGCACGATCGCCGGTCTGTTGCTCCGGGAATGCCCGGTTGAGCGCAATGAAGCCCAGATACAGAAACAGCAGGATCAGCTGCGAAGTCAGGCGCGGATCCCAGGCCCACCAGGTCCCCCACATCGGCTGTCCCCAGATGGATCCGGTAGCCAGGGAAAGGAAGGTGAACATGGCACCCAGGGGCGCCATGGCAATGGCCGCCGCGAAGGCCACCTTCATGCGCCAGATCAGCCCCACGGCACAGGCCACCGCCATCGCGGTATAGACAAACAGGGACAGCCAGGCCGACGGCACATGCACATAGATGATCCGGAAACCGTCGCCCTGCTCATAGTCCGGTGGTGCGAAGACCAGGCCCCAGACCACACCTGCCAGCAGCAGGATCAGCGCGATCCAGCCCAACCAGGGCGCCAGGCGGCCCGCCAGGGAATAGACATGGGGAGGCGAACCCAGGCGGTGAAACCAGCGCCAGCGTCGATCAGCCATCATTCCTTCCCTTTCTGAACGTCGTCCCGTGCAACCTGTTCTCCTCGGCTTGCCACTTCATTCCAGGCTGATTCGTACCGCCACGGCCACGGCCGGGGGGCCCAGGCTGGCTGCCAGCGCGCACAGGGCGCCAAGCCAGAGCATGCCGCCTTCCGCCGCCCCGCCCTGCCCCGCTTCCATCGCGACCCGGCTGCCGAAGATCAGCACCGGCACGGTCAGGGGCAAGACCACCAGGGCCAGCAGGGTCCCACTGCTTCTCAGGCTCACCGTGAGGGCTGCCCCCAGTGCGCAGAGCACGGTGAGGACCGGAGTGCCCAGAATCAGAGCCGCCAGCAGCGGTGGCAGCGCCGCCTGTGGCAAGCCGAGCATCAGGGCCAGCAGGGGCGACAGCAGGATCAGGGGCAGTCCGGTCACCAGCCAGTGGGCCAGCAGTTTGCCAATGATGCTCAATGTCAGCGGTTCGCTGCCCAGGGCCTGCAGTTCCAGTGCGCCGGATTCCAGGTCGGCGCGAAAGAGCCGCTCCGCGCCCAGCAGCGAGGCCAGCAATGCGGCGACCCAGATTACTCCCGGCCCGACCTCAGCCAGGATCTCCGGGCTGGGCTCGAGACCGAGCACGAACAACAATCCCACCAGAATGAAAAACAGCAGCGGCGTTGCCAGGTCCGACAACTGTCGGACCGCCAGCAGGCATTCCCGGGCCAGGGACGCGGCAATCACGCTCCTCATGCTGAGGCCATCCCGCCGAGCATGAGTTCCCTGCCCGCCCCGGCACTGTCCGGAAGCGCCTGGTGGCTGCTGACCAGGACGGCGCCACCACGGGCACAATGGGTGGCGAGCATCTCGCCCACCTGATCCACGCCGCCGTCATCGAGCCCGGTCAGGGGCTCGTCGAGACACCAGAGGCGCGCCGGGGACAGCAGCAGTCGTGCCAGGGCCGCCCGTTTCTGCTGACCAGCGGATAGCTGGCCACAGGGCAAGTTCATGCGTGCCCCCAGGCCCATCTGCTCCAGCGCCTGGTCAATGCTCAGTCCCGGTTCCACACCGGTCACCGGGAGCCACGCGGCCAGGTTCTCCCGGGCGCTGAGCTCGGCACGCAGGCCCGTACGGTGGCCACACCAGGCGATATCCGCGAGAAACTCGCTGTCGCCGGGGCGTACCGGGCGGCCGCACCACTGAACGCGTCCGGATTCCCTGGGCGCGAGACCAAGCAGCACCCGAAGCAGCGAAGTCTTGCCGGAACCGTTGGGCCCCTTGATCCAGAGCATTTCCCCCGCGCTCAGCGCAAGCGAGAGGTCCTGAATCACGCAGGTCTCGCCGCGCCAGATTTCAAGCTCGCTCGCACTGAGATGGAAGGCAGGGGAATGCTCGCTCACGGTCATCCACGGTGGCCGGGTGGGTTTGCGTCTATATCCGCTGATGTGAAAACCGTCTCGGTAATGGTGCCCGGAGCCGGACTCGAACCGGCACGGCCTCAGCGGCCGGCAGATTTTAAGTCTGCTGCGTCTACCTGTTCCGCCACCCGGGCGCAGGGCAATCCTCGTGGATCCTGTGGTTGATAAGGCTGGCGGATGGAAAACTGGAGGCTCGGGCCGGAATCGAACCGACGTAAACGGCTTTGCAGGCCGCTGCATGACCACTCTGCCACCGAGCCTTCGGGAAAGCGGGACTTTAGCACAAGCACCCCGTGAATTGCAGGGGCCCTCGATGAACCAAAAAAAAGCCCGATGGAGGCGCCATCGGGCTTTTGAATCTGGAGCGGGAAACCGGATTCGAACCGGCGACCCCAACCTTGGCAAGGTTGTGCTCTACCAGCTGAGCTATTCCCGCCTGCATGAAGGCGCCTATTTTAGGGCCCGACGCCTTTCTGTCAAGGCCCCTTTCTGTAAAGGGCCGGTCCGGCTCAGGGCACATCCGCGCCCGGGCGAATCTCGGGCCAGGCGGCCCGCAGGTAGTGGAACATCGACCACAGGGTCAGACCCACCGAGACGTACAACAGCAGCATGCCAACGGTCCAGGTCGGCATTCCAGCGATATCATGCTGCCAGAGCAGCAGGAACAGCGCGATCATCTGCGCGAGGGTCTTGAACTTGCCGATCCAGCTCACAGCGATCGACGTCCTCGAGCCCAGTTCCGCCATCCATTCGCGAAGCGCGGAGATGGCAATCTCGCGTCCGATGATAACGATCGCGGCGATGGTAATGAGAATCCCGCCGTCGTGCATGACCAACAGGGCCAGCGCGGCAACCACAATCAGCTTATCGGCCACCGGATCAAGAAAGGCCCCGAAATTGGAATCCTGTCCCAGCATCCGTGCCAGAAAACCGTCCAGGGCATCGGTCAAGGCCGCCACCCCGAAGATGATGGCGCTTACGGGCGGCGCCCAATCAAAAGGCAGGAAATACACCAGGATAAAGACCGGAATCAGCGCGATCCGGAACACGGTCAACGAGTTGGGCACATTCATCGGCATGTGATTATCTTCCTGGTTTCCGATTTGCCGTAGTGTTCACTCGAGCCGGAATTCATCGTAGATCCGGCGTGCGAGTTCCCGGCTGATGCCCTTGACCGCTGCCAGGTCCTCCACGCCGGCCTGCCTGATTCCCTGGATACCGCCAAAGGCCTTCAGCAGTTCCCGGCGCCGCTTTGGCCCGAGTCCAGGGATCCCCTCCAGCGGCGAACTCCGCCGGCTGCGACCGCGCCGGTGGCGATGACCCGCAATGGCAAAACGATGAGCCTCGTCTCGGATCCGCTGCACCAGATGCAGGGGCGCGGAATCGGAGCCGAGTATAAGGGGGGTCTCGCGCCCCGGCAAGAAGATGCGCTCCTGCCCGGGGCGGCGGTCGCGGCCTTTTGCCACCCCGGCCACGGTAAGGCCTTCGATCTGCAGCTCCTCAAGCACCTCGACTGCCTGGCGCAGTTGTCCCTTGCCACCGTCGATCAGCAAGAGATCGGGAAACTTGCCCTCGCCCTTCTTGAGCCGGGTATAACGGCGTTTCAGCGCTTCCCTCAGGGCGGCGTAATCATCACCGGGTTCGGCCTCACGCAGATTGAAGCGACGATAATCGGAATTGAGGGCCGCCCCTTCCTCGAACACGACACAACTGGCCACCGCAGACTCGCCACTGGTGTGGCTGATATCAAAGCATTCAATCCGGTTCGGCGTGCCTTCCATTGCCAGGGCATCCCCCAGTGCCTGCAAGGCTTCCCGGGACTGACGGTCCGTGGCAAGCCGGGTGGCGAGCGCCTGAGCGGCGTTATCAGCCGCCATTCGGAGCCAGCGGGCACGATCTCCGCGAACACTGTGCCTGATGGCCACTCGCTGCCCGGCCTGCTCCGTCAGTGTCTCGGCCAGCAATGCCGCATCCGGCACCTCATGATCGGTAATGATTTCACGCGGAGGATCCCGGTCGAGATAATACTGGGGCAGGAAAGCGGTCAGGACCTCTCTGGGTTCGGCATCCGCAGGCAGGCGGGGAAAGAAGGTGCGGTTGCCCAGGTTATGACCGCCGCGAATATACAGCACCGAGATGCATTGCAGATTGCCCTGCCCCGCCAGCGCAATCACGTCGAAGTCCCCTGAATCTCCCGAGACATACTGGCGGGCCTGAGCCTGGCGCAGGCGTGCCACCTGATCCCGGAATTCGGCTGCCCTTTCGTATTCCTGTTTTTCCGCTGCCGCCTCCATGGACCGGACCAGCCGCTCGATCACATCCCTGTTCCGGCCTTCAAGGAACAGAATGGCGTTATCCACGTCTCGGGCGTAGTCCGCCTCGGAGATGTAGCCGACACAGGGAGCGGTGCAGCGCTGAATCTGGTACTGGAGACAGGGGCGCGTGCGGTTGCGAAAGAAGCTGTCGGTGCAGGAACGAATGCGGAACAGCTTCTGAAGCTCGTTGAGCGTGGTCCGGATGGCGCCACTGTTTGGATACGGGCCGAAGTAGCGCCCCTTCTCCCTGCGACTGCCACGGTAGAAGCTCAAACGCGGGAAGGCATGGTCGCTGAGGTGAATGTAGGGATAGCTCTTGTCGTCCCGAAACAGGACGTTGTAGCGCGGACGGTGGGCCTTGATCAGATTGTTTTCCAGAATCAGGGCCTCGGTCTCCGTGTGGGTGACCGTGACTTCGACCTGCCTGACCTGTTTCAGCATCGCCCGGGTCTTGGGGCTGGACTGTTGCTTGCCGAAATAGCTTGCCACCCGGCGTTTGAGATTGCGGGCCTTGCCGACATAGAGAACCTGTCCATCCCCATCCAGCATCCGGTACACGCCGGGACCGGTACTCAGGCTGTTGATGAGGCGTCGATGGTCCAGTTTGCTGCTGGCTTCAGGCTTGGCCATGACCGAAGAAACCCCTGGTCATCCCGGTGTTCTCTGGATTATTTCGCTGCCAGGTCCCGGGCGCGTTCGATCACCGTGCGAAACATGGATTGGGTCAGGCGGCGGGTCTGGGTGTTGTATCGACTGCAGTGATAGGAATCGATCAGGATCCGCTCGCCCTCGATGTCATGTTCGGCTCCGTGGGCAAAGGGGAAGTTCCGGAGGGTGCACCCCAGGGCCCTGAGGACTGCATCGTGTGCGATACGCCCAAGGGCGAGAACAACACCGTGCCGCGGGACGCTGTCCAGTTCCGCCCGCAGGAAGGGGTTGCAGTTGCGCACTTCCCCTGTGGTGGGCTTGTTTTCGGGCGGCAGGCACTTGACCGCATTGGTGATCCGGCAATTCCTGAGCTTCAGCCCGTCATCGGCGTGCAGGGACTCCGGGCGGTTGGCGAGGCCGGCATCATGCAGGGTCCGGTACAGCAGAATACCGGCATAATCCCCGGTAAAGGGTCGGCCGGTAGCGTTTGCCCCATGCATGCCGGGGGCCAGGCCGACGATCAGCAGGCAGGCGCGGGCCGGCCCGAAGGGGGCCACGGGCGCGGCATGATAATCCGGGTATCGGTCACGTATATCGCTGAGGTGGCCACTCAGCCTGGGGCATTGGGTGCAATCGGGGTCGAAGCTGGAGGCCTCCCCTTTCTCCGTCCAGGGCACGGCCGCCATCAGTGACTCGCCTGGTCCTGCGCGCCGGATTCGTCGAGGGGTTCATCCAGGAGCCCGTGCCGGATGGCGTACCGCGTCAATCCGACATCGTTTTCCACGCCCAGTTTCTGAAACAGGCGGTGGCGATAGGTGCTCACGGTCTTGGGGCTCAGAAAGAGCTTGTCGGAGATGAACTGGACACTGTGGCCCTGGATGATCATCAGCATGACCTGGAGCTCTCGCTGGGAAAGCTGGTCGATGGGGGAATTCTTCTTGCCTGACAGGAGGCTGTCCGCAAGCTGGCGGGCTATGTCGGCGGACAGATAGCGCTCGCCATTCTGCACCCGGTGCATGGCATCGACGATTTCATCGCCGGAGCAATCCTTGGTCAGATAGCCCTGGGCCCCAGCTTCGAGCAGGCGCGAGGGATAGGGGTCGGAGGCATGTATGGACAGCACGATCACTTTCAGCTCCGGATTAGAGGCCAGCATCTTCCGGGTGGCCTCCAGGCCACCGATGCCCGGCATGTTCACATCCATGACCACGATGTCCGGAGGCCCATCGGAGCGCACCCGCTCCAGGGCCTCTTCTCCGGAGGCTGCCTCCCCGATGACCCGGATGCCCGGGGCTTCCTCGAGAATATGGCGGATCCCCGTGCGAACCAGAGTGTGATCATCTACCAGCAGAACCTCCACCATCTAGCTTCCCCCTTGGATTCAGGCGTCGAGCCCCCGCTCAAGCCATGTTTTCGATGATTGCGTCGCCAAAGCCGGAACAACCTACCAGTTTAGCTCCCGGAATCAATTCCTGCATGTCCTTCTCGACGTTGTGGGTCTTCGCCGATTCCCGCTTGGGTCGGGTGATGGCGCCCCGCAGACGGGCCAGATCGTAGGTCAGTTGCTTGTTCTCGATGGTCTTGCGCACCCCGGTGAGAATCCGGTCGGCCGCTTCCGTCCAGCCGATGTAGCGCAGCATCATTTCCGCCGACAGGATGATGGACCCCGGATTGACCCGATCCTTGCCGGCAAAACCGGGTGCCGTGCCATGGGTTGCCTCGAACACCCCCACCCCGTCGCCGATATTGCCACCGGGCGCGATACCGATGCCGCCCACCTGCGCTGCCAGGGCGTCGGAAATATAGTCGCCGTTCAGGTTCAGGGTGGCGATCACGTCATAATCCTCGGGACTGAGCAGGATCTGCTGGAGGAAGTTGTCCGCGATCACATCCTTGATGATGATGTCCTTGCCGTTTTTCGGATTCTTCAGCCGGCACCAGGGGCCGCCATCAATCGGTTCGGCACCGAATTCCTCCTGGGCCACCTTGTAGCCCCAGTCCCGAAAGGCGCCCTCGGTGAACTTCATGATGTTGCCCTTGTGGACCAGGGTTACCGACCAGCGATCATTTTCGATCGCGTAGTTGATGGCCTTGCGCACCAGGCGTTGAGAGCCTTCCCTGGACACCGGCTTGATGCCCAGACCGGAACTGGAGGGAAAACGGATGTTGGTGACATGCATTTCGCGGGTCAGGAAATCAATCACCCGGCGGACCTCGTCGCTTCCGGCGGGCCATTCGATGCCGGCATAGATATCCTCGGTGTTTTCCCGGAACACCACCATGTCGGTGAGCTCCGAGGTCTTCATGGGCGTGGATACGGGCGGGAAATACTGGATCGGCCGCACGCAGGCATAGAGATCCAGGAACTGACGGATGGCGACGTTCAGTGAGCGGATGCCACCCCCCGTGGGTGTGGCCAGCGGACCCTTGATGGACACCACCCAGTCGCGCAGTGCGTGCAGGGTGTCTTCCGGCATCGGCTGGTCCTCGCCGTAAAGCTCCTGCGCCTTCTCGCCGGCGTAGACCTCCATCCAGTGAATCTTGCGCTGGTCGCCATAGGCCTTTTGTACCGCGGCGTCGACCACCTTCTGCATTACGGGCGTGACGTCGATTCCAATCCCGTCACCCTCGATGAAGGGGATGATGGGGTTGTCGGGCACTTCCAGGGTGTGGTCGGTGTTCAGGCGAATGGCCTTGCCGGACTCGGGAATGGTGACCTTGTCGTATTGCATCGACTACCTCGCGTGGGCCGGGCCACGGTGGCGGCCATGCCACCGGGCGAAAACATGTCAGGGAATCAGGGTGGCCGCGGCTCGGGTCCGGGATTTCGATCAAGGACCCGGCTGTCCGATCGCAGTGGAGAGCAATCCCGGAAACCAGGTGTGTTCAGGATTACCGGATTGCCGGGAAAAATGCCTGGGCAGCGGCCAGTCGGGCGGGATGATACCACAGAGCACTGCCGAACCCCGCCGCCAGCTCAGACGGGAAAGACGTGGTGTCGGGTCCGAAACCAGAACCGGCAAACCCGGCGGCGCGCCAGGGCACCGCCGGGTTCCGGGCTGCCTTTCAGTCGCTCAGGAAGCTTCCCTGCGCTTGTCGTTGAACTGACCTTCCTCGGTCGAGCCCTGCATGGCCCCCAGCGAGGATTCCCCGCCACTGATGATGTTGCTCAGGGCATCGAAATAGCCGGTACCCACTTCGCGCTGGTGACGGGTGGCGGTATAGCCATGGGCTTCGGAGGCGAATTCCGCCTGTTGCAGCTCCACATAGGCTGACATCTGCCGGTCGCGATAGCCCCGTGCCAGTTCGAACATGGAGTGGCTCAGGGCATGGAAGCCCGCCAGGGTGATGAACTGGAACTTGTAGCCCATGGCGCCCAGCTCCCGCTGGAACTTCGCGATGGTGTCGTCGTCCAGATGCTTGCGCCAGTTGAATGAGGGCGAGCAGTTATAGGCCAGCAGCTTGCCGGGGTATTCACGATGGATCGCCTCGGCAAATCGCTTCGCCTCTTCCAGGTCGGGCTGGGCAGTCTCGCACCACAACAGGTCCGCGCAGGGCGCGTAGGACAGACCCCGGTTAATGGCCTGATCCAGGCCATTGTTGACCCGATAAAAGCCTTCCGGAGTACGTTCACCGGTACAGAAGGGCCGGTCCCGCTCATCCAGGTCGGAAGTCAGGAGATTGGCCGCATTGGCGTCCGTCCTGGCCACGATCAGGGTCGGCACCCCCAGGGTGTCGGCAGCGAGGCGCGCGGCGACCAGTTTCTGTACCGCTTCCCGGGTTGGCACCAGCACCTTCCCGCCCATGTGCCCGCACTTCTTGGCGGAGGCGAGCTGGTCCTCGAAATGCACCCCGGCCGCGCCCGCCTCGATCATGTGTTTCATGAGTTCATAGGCGTTCAGCGGTCCGCCAAAGCCCGCTTCCGCGTCGGCCACGATCGGCGCGTAGACTTCCTGCCCTTCGATGCCTTCCATGTGATTGATCTGATCCAGACGCTGGAGGGAGGCGTTGATCCGCCGCACCAGGTTCGGGACGCTGTCCACCGGGTAGAGGGACTGGTCGGGGTACATCTGGCCGGCGGTGTTGGCATCGGCGGCCACCTGCCAGCCAGAGCAGTAAATGGCCTTGAGCCCGGCCTTGACCTGCTGCATGGCCTGATTGCCCGTCGAGGCACCCAGGGCATTCACGAAATCCTCTTCGTGAAGCATCTTCCACAGGCGTTCCGCGCCCCGGCGGGCCAGGGTGTATTCCACCTGCAGGCTGCCCCGCATGCGGGTCACTTCCTCGGCGCTGTAGTCGCGAACCACCCCGGCCCAACGGGGGTTGGTCTTCCAGTCCTGCTCGATGGCCTTGCTTTCGGTTTCAGTACTCATGTTGTAACCCCCTGTCGGATTCCAAGGTTCAATGCTCAAGCTGCCGGTAGGCTTCAAGGGTGAGGAAATCGGCGAAGTCCTCGCGAATCGTGATTTCTTCGAGCAGCCTGGCGGCCGGATCCAGCTTGTCCCTCCAGGCGCTCGGTGTGCCGGATTCCGTGCGCAGGGCCACCAGGTTTTCCTCCAGCGCCCGACGGACAAGCGGGACATCGATCGGGGTGCCGTCCTCGAGCACCCCGGCCGGGTGCCGAATCCATTGCCAGAGCTGGGATCGGGCGATCTCCGCGGTGGCAGCATCTTCCATCAGGTGGTTGATGGGCACGGCGCCCTGCCCCGAAAGCCAGGCGGCCAGATACTGCAGGCTCACTGCCACATTGTTGTTCAGACCGGCACGGGTGATTTCACCCTCGGGCTGGCGTAGCAGGTCATCCCGGGTCACACGGACATCCTCGCGAAGCCTGTCGAGCTGATTCGGTCCATCCAGATGACGATCAAAGATTTCCCTGGCCACGGAGACCAGCCCCGGATGTGCCACCCAGGTGCCGTCATGGCCTTCGGAGGCTTCCCGTTCCTTGTCCGCCTGCACCTTCTCGATCGCTTCACGGTTCAGGTCGGGGTCATCGCGCACCGGAATCTGGGCGGCCATGCCGCCCATGGCAAAGGCTCCGCGTCGATGGCAGATCTGGATCAACAGGCGTGAATAGGCGCGCAGAAAGGGTACATCCATGGTGACCTGCTTGCGGTCAGGCAGGACACGGTCGGGATGGGCATGAAACACCTTTACCCAGGAAAAGATGTAATCCCAGCGACCGCAATTGAGCCCGACGACGTGATCCTTCAATTCGTGCAGGATCTCATCCATCTGGAACACGGCCGGCAGGGTTTCGATCAGCAGGGTGGCCTTGATGGTGCCCCGTTCCAGGCCGAATTCATCCTCGGCGAAGCTGAAGATCTCGCGCCACAGCGCGGCTTCTTCGTAATGCTCCAGTTTCGGGATGTAGAAGTATGGCCCGGTGCCCTGCTCCAGAAGCGAACGGGCGTTGTGATAGAAATAGAGACCAAAATCGAACAATGCCCCGGGAATGCGTTTGCCATTGAACAGGACATTGTCTTCCGGCAAGTGAAGCCCGCGTACCCGGGCAATCAGAACGGCCGTCTCTGGGTTCAGGCTGTAATGCTTGCCTTCAGGGCTGGTGTAATCGATCGTGCCCTGGATTGCATCCCGCAGGTTGCGCTGCCCGTGAACCAGGTTGAACCAGGTCGGCGTTGAGGCATCCTCGAAATCCGCCATGAACACCCGAGCCCCGGAATTCAGGCCGTTGATGATCATCTTGCGATCCACCGGGCCGGTGATTTCGACCCGCCTGTCGAGCAGATCAGATGGAATTTCCGCGATTCGCCAGTCGGAGTCGCGAATCGCACGGGTCTCTTCGGGAAAATCGGGGATCGCCCCTTCGTTCCAGGCGGCCTGCCGTTCCTGGCGGCGTGACAGCAGGGCTTCGACGGGCGGTGCAAAGCATTCCGCCAGAGCCGCGACAAAGCTCATTGCCTCCGGGGTGAACAACCCTTCTGTTCCCGCCGGTGGCTCGCGGAGCAGCTTCAGTGGCGCCTGGGGAGGCAGCCCGCCAGGCGAAATGGATTGGCTTCCCATCAGATCAGCCCTCACGTCCGCAAATGAAATCTGGGGCTACGATATGGTCGGACAATCCATTTGACTATCAAATCCCCCCAATCTGTAATATAAGAAAAAGAAATATTGGAGGTTCCGATGGCCGGCCATTCCCGTCACAACCGCCACCAGCAACTGCGCAGTTTCTGTGTCACCGCCCAGGTGGGCAGTATCAGCGGCGCGGCACAGCGTCTGGAGCGCAGTCAACCCTCTGTTTCCCTGCAAATTCAGACACTTGAAAGGGAACTGGGGGTGATCCTGTTCGAGCGGCGGGGTCCCAGGATTCGCCTGACTCCGGAGGGAGAAAGCCTGCTGGAAATGGCCCTGCCCCTGGTGGAAGGCATGGATAATCTGCCCGAAACCTTCGCGGCGCGTTGTGGCAATCCGGCCCACGGGGAGCTTGATATCGCCGCGGGTGAATCCACCCTCCTCTATCTCCTGCCGGAGTTCGTCAGCCGATTCGCCTCGGAGTACCCGGATGTGCAGTTCCGGCTTCACAACGTCACCGGCCGTGATGGCCTCGACATGCTCCGAGCCGACGAGGTGGACTTCGCCGTTGGATCCATGATCGAGATTCCGGATGACATCAGTTATCGTTCGATATTCCGCTTTGATCCGGTCCTGATCACGCACCGAGACCATGTATTGGCGAAACAGGAAAAACCCAGTCTCAAGGAGATCGCGCAGCACGGCCTGATCCTGCCGCCACGCCATCTCAGTACCTGGCGCATGGTCAAGCTGGTTTTCGAGCAGCACGAACTCGATTACGAAGTGAAGCTGGAAGCCGGGGGGTGGGAAGTCATCAAGAAATACGTCGAACTGGGTCTGGGAATTTCCATTGTCACCGGCATTTGCCTGACCGGGGGCGAGAACCTCCACATGCGCCCGGTCACCGACTATTTCCCCGAACGCAGCTACGGTGTGGTGACTCGGCGTGGAAAGTTTCTCTCGCCCCAGGCCAAGGCTTTCATCCAGCTCATGGACGAAGGTTTCTTTCAACGCCCGCCGGAGGTCAGTGTGTCCGCATGAACAGCGCAGGCGGCAGGAACGGTTCCTTGCGTATTGGTCTGGCCCTGGGGAGCGGCTCCGCCCGCGGCTGGTCGCAGATCGGCGTGATTCGTGCGCTGGGAGAACTGGGCATTCGCCCGGATGTGGTCACCGGCACCAGTATCGGTGCCCTGGTGGGTGCCGCCTGGGTAAGCGGTTACCTGGACCGCCTGGAATCCTGGATTCGGGATCTGGACCGTGTGGACATCCTTCGCCTGATGGACCCTCACCTCAAAGGTGGGGGCTTCATACGTGGGGAGAAACTGATGTCGGCTCTGGGCGAGCATGTCCGGGACATGAATATCGAGGACATGGAAATTCCATTCGCCGCGGTGGCGACGGACCTGGCCAGCGGCCGTGAAATCTGGCTCCGGGAGGGGTCCATGCTGGAGGCGGTACGGGCCTCCATTGCCCTCCCCGGTATTTTCGCCCCGGCTCGGGTCGGGGATCGCTGGCTGGTGGACGGCGGCCTGGTGAACCCGGTGCCGGTCTCGCTATGCCGGGCCCTGGATGCGGACGTGGTGATTGCCGTCAATCTCAATGGCGACATCGTGGGCAAGCATCTGGAGGTTCAGGGGCCGGAGCGGGATCCGGAAATACCCGAAAGCCCGGAAGGCATTGGCGCTGCCATTACCCGTCTCCGGATGGGGCTGCAACTGCGCCTGGACAGCCTGATTTCTTCGGTCGCAAGGCGTGAGGAAAGCGCGGAGCCCGGCCTGTTCGATGTGCTCGCCGGGTCGATCAATATCGTTCAGGACCGTATCACCCGCAGTCGAATGGCCGGGGATCCGCCGGAAGTCATCATTTCGCCCCGCCTGTCCCACATACGACTGATGGAATTCGACCGCGGTGCGGAAGCGATTCGCGCCGGCGAAGAGGCGGTTGCCCGTATCAGGGAAGATCTCGAGGGGCTGTCAGGCGGTTGAGCTGATGCGGCACCCGGTCAGGCAACACCGCGGTCCCGACCCTGCCCCAGTCGGTAGCCGGCAACACGCATGGCCAGCTCCAGGGCCTGCTCGTAGTTGAGACGGGGATCAACGGGTGTACGGTAGGCACGTTCCAGGTCGGCTTCGGTCAGACCCGTGGCCCCACCGATGCATTCAGTCACGTCCTCGCCCGTCAGTTCGATGTGCACCCCGCCAAGATGGCTGTCGTTTTCCTCGTGAATCCGGAAGGCCTGTTCCAGTTCACTGAACACGTTCTCGACCCGTCGGGTCTTGTAGCCCGA
>SLND01000120.1 GCA_007133205.1 Natronospiraceae bacterium
ACCCGGCCTGTCAGTCGTCCTCGTCTTCCTCGCTCCCCGGGATGGGAACGATGCGCGGCGATTGCTTGAGGCAGGGGTTGGTGACATGGCGCCCGGCCGGGTCTTCCCCGCGGATTGCGAAGCGACCGCTGGTCCCGGGGCTATAAATGCCCTCGATCTCCGCCAGCGGCGCCCCGGAGCGCGCGTCCTGGTAGGGCTGGCGCTCCGTCGGATCGCAGGCGGTGGTCGTGGCGCAGCCGGTCACCCCCGCCAGGAGCAGCACGAGAGCAAGGGACAGCATTCGGATCAGCATGAAAGATTCCCGACTTGCAATTGTGAATTCAGAGTACGCCGGCCTCGCTGAGGCTCGACCGAACGCGGTCGCGATATTCCTTCGACAGCGGCACCAGTGGCAGACGGATTCCCGGCTCGATCAGGCCCATTTCCGCCAGGGCCCACTTGACCGGGATCGGATTGGCCTCGACGAACAGGTTCTCATGCAGTGGCCGCAACTTGCCGTCGATCGCCTCGGCCCGTTCCCGGTCGCCCGCGCTGGCGGCGGCACACAGGTCATGCATGGCGGCCGGCGCGACATTCGCAGTGACTGATATATCCCCGACCCCGCCGCGCAGCATCAGTTCCATTGCCGTGCCGTCGTCACCACTGTACAGCTCGATGCTGTCGCCACACAGGCGGCGCAGATCGTCGACCCGTTCCATGTCGCCAGTGGCCTCCTTGAGCCCGACGACGTTGTCCAGCTCGGCAAGACGGGCCACCGTTTCCGGCTTGAGGTCACAGCTTGTCCGGCCAGGCACGTTATAAAGCACCACCGGCCGGCTCACACTATTCGCGACGGCGCGAAAGTGCTGATACAGCCCCTCCTGGGTCGGCTTGTTGTAATACGGAACGACCAGGAGAAAGCCGTCCACACCCGCTTTTTCCACCTCCCGGCTCAGATCCAGAGTCTGGCGGGTGGAATTGGAGCCGGTGCCGGCGATCACGGGAATGCGGCCCCGTGCCAGACGCACGCTCTCGTCGATCAGCGCCGCGTGTTCTTCACTGGTCAGGGTGGGGGATTCCCCTGTCGTGCCCGCCACCACGAGCGCATCCGTGCCCTGCTCCACGTGAAAATCGATCAGCCTGGAAAGGGCCGCGAAATCCAGCTCGCCGTTGCCCTTCATGGGCGTAACCAGGGCAACCATGCTGCCGCCAAACATGACAACTCCAGGGTCGGTTGTGGGTGGGTGGCATGCGTGACACTGCCGTAACCGCTCATCATACCGCCTGGACTGCGGGCTGAAAAGCCACGCAAGGCCTGCTGCATTCATGGTTTTCAGCCCCGGGCGAACTGGATAGACTGAACCTCCAGTACCACGAGCTCCCCTCCCCTGCCTGCGCGAATTCGGCTCGGATATGCAGGCATGGGGCGGAGATTCCGCAACAAAGGCAGATTGTCCGATGAGCCAGTCACTTCTGCTGTCCGCCATGGGCGACGACCGGACAGGCCTCCTGGAAGCCCTGGTGCAGCAGATCAGTCAGTGCGGCTGCTCGATCACGGACAGCCGTGTGTCCGTCATGGACGGCATATTGGTATTCGTGGCCCGGGTCGGTGGCACCTGGGACACGCTGGCGCGCCTGGAAGCGGCCAGCGAGCGCCTGGAACGCAGCCTTGAACTCGACATCCACCTGCGCCGGGTCTCACCCCGCACACCGGACCGCCCTCGCCTGCCCTACTCCGTGGACATTGTCGGGCGTGACCGTCATGGCACGCTGGCGGAGCTGCTCGAGTTCTTCCAGCGCCACGAAGTGGTTGTGGCCGAAGTCGTGACCCAGAGCTTTGTCTCGGACCATACCGGTACGAGCATGGCGACCGTGCAGATGAATGTTCATTTGCCGGATAATCTGTCACTCGCGATGCTGCGCGAAGAATTCATGGAGCTGTGTGATCGCTTGAACCTGGATGGCATGATGGAGCCGGTAAAGCACTGAGAACCCTGCAAAGATAACGAGAACATTGAACACAAGGAGGGAAACAGGACATGTCGAAGGTCGAAGTGGGCAAGAAGGCACCAGACTTCAATCTGGAAGCGACGGACGGACAGACACTGTCGATGGCGGACTTCCAGGGACGTAACCTGGTCCTTTACTTCTACCCCAAGGACAGCACGCCGGGCTGCACGACCGAAGGCAAGGATTTCCGGGATCACTACGAGGAATTCCAAGGATTGAACACCGAAATCCTGGGCGTGTCCCGGGACGGCATCCGCTCCCATGAAAACTTTCGGGCCAAGCACGATTTCCCCTTTCACCTGCTGTCCGATTCGGAAGAGACACTGTGCCGGGCCTATGACGTGATTCGGGAAAAGACCATGTTCGGAAAGAAGGTCATGGGCATCGAGCGCAGCACTTTCCTCATTGATGCCGAGGGCATACTTCGAAAGGAGTGGCGCAAGGTCAAGGTCAAGGGACACGTTGCAGAAGTCCTGGACGCTGTCCGGGCACTGTAGGCCACAAATTCACTTCCGGCGGGTGCCTGTCTCATGAAGAATCAGGGCGAAAAGCTGTTCATCCTCGATACCAACGTGCTGATGCACGATCCCACGGCCATCTTTCGATTCGAGGAACATGACATCTTCCTGCCCATGGTGGTACTCGAAGAGCTGGATTCCCACAAGAAGGGCATGTCCGAGTCAGCGCGCAATGTGCGCCAGATCAGCCGTTTTCTGGATGAGCTGATGTCCGAGTCGGAGAGCGGCAACATCGACGACGGGCTTGCGCTGCCTTCCAGTCACCCTTCGGTCGGCGCGCGAGGCACGCCATCCGGTCGGCTCTTCTTCCAGACCGAACCCCTGGTCGGCAGCCTCCCGGAAAGCCTGCCTGGCAACAAGCCGGACAACACCATTCTCGCCGCCACGCTCAGCCTGCAGCAGCGCATGCCCGACAAGCAGGTCATTCTGGTCACCAAGGACATCAACCTCAGGATCAAGGCCTCCGTGGTCGGCGTACACGCCGAGGACTATTACAACGACAAGGTCCTGGAGGATGTGGACCTCCTGTTTTCCGGGGTGGACAAGACCGAGTCGGATTTCTGGGAATCCCATGGCAAGGGCATGGAATCCTGGACCGAGGAAGGCAGGACCTATTACCGCCTGAGCGGGCCACGCGTTCGGGACTGGCGCCCCTGCCAGTTCGTCGCGGGCGGGGATGATGGCAGCGGCTTTGACGCAATCGTCCGTGAAGTGGATGACGACACTGCGGTCCTGGAGACCGTCCGGGATTATCGAGCCTCCAATGCCACCGTGTGGGGGATCAGCGCCCGCAACCGGGAACAGAATTTCGCGCTGAACCTGCTCATGGATCCGGAGATCGATTTCGTGAGCCTGCTCGGTGCGGCCGGTACCGGCAAGACCCTGCTCACCCTGGCAGCCGGCCTCGCCCAGACCCTGGAAGAGAATCTTTACGCCGAGATCATCATGACCCGGGTGACCGTCCCCCTCGGCGAGGACATCGGTTTCCTGCCAGGCACGGAAGAGGAAAAGATGACGCCATGGATGGGGGCGCTGATGGACAACCTCGAAGTCCTGACGCGCCCGGAAGATGGCGGTGACTGGGGACGGGCCGCCACCAATGATCTGGTGCGCAACCGGATCAAGATCCGCTCACTGAACTTCATGCGCGGGCGGACCTTCCTCAACCGTTTCATCATCCTGGACGAGGCCCAGAACCTCACCCCCAAGCAGATGAAGACCCTGATCACCCGCGCCGGACCGGGCAGCAAGATCATCTGCCTCGGCAACGTGGCCCAGATCGATACGCCCTATCTTACCGAGACCACCTCGGGCCTGACCTATGTGGTGGACCGCTTCCAGCACTGGGCCCATTCCGGTCACATGACCCTGCTGCGCGGGGAGCGCTCCCGGCTGGCCGATTACGCCTCCGAAGTGCTCTGATCAGTCTCAGTCGGGGACGGGGCCCAATACGATCAGGAGGCCCTGGCTTCCTCGGGCGGGTCGGCCCCCGATTCGCTCATTCCCGGCAGGGCATTGATGACCGCCTGGACCAGAATGGCCAGGGGAATGGCGAAGAACAGGCCCCAGAAACCCCAGATGCCGCCGAAGAAAAGTACCGCCACGATGATGGCTATGGGGTGCAGATTGACCACCTCGGAAAACAGGATGGGCACCAGGACGTTGCCGTCGAGTGCCTGGATGACCCCGTAGGCCACCAGAATCCAGACCAATTCCGCGCTCCAGCCGAACTGGAAGTAGGCGACCAGGGCCACCGGGAAGGTCATCACGGCCGCGCCGATGTAGGGAATCAGCACGGATATGCCGACCAGGAATCCAAGCAGCATCGCGAAATTGAGGCCCATGAACATGAAGGTGAGGTAGGTCACCGCCCAGACGATCAGGATTTCCCAGAACTTGCCGCGGATGAAGTTACCAAGCTGGGTATCCACTTCCTCCCACACCCGGGCGGCAAGACCGCGTTCCCGGGGCATGAAACGGGCACCCCAGTGGAGCAGCGCGTGCTTGTCCTTGAGGAAGAAGAAGACCAGCAGCGGTACCAGGATCAGGTACACGGTAAAGGCGATCACGCCCACCACCGAGGCAATGGTCTGGCCCAGCAGATCCTGGCTGAAGGCCGCAATTTCGCGGCGAATCTGGTCAAGGAATTCCTGGATCTGGGTTTCGCTGAAGATGGCCGGGTAACGCTCCGGCAGAGTCAGCAGCAGGCGCTGGCCTTCACTGAGCATGGCCGGAATTTCCTGCAATAGCTGGGTCGCCTGCCGGGTCAGAATCGGGAACAGGCCGAACAAGAGCGCCAGCATCCCCACGAAGAACAGGCTGAATACCACCAGGACTGCCGGCAGACGGGGGATCCCGTACCGCTGACAGGCCTCCACAAGCCCGTCGAGCAGGTAGGCAATCACGATACTGGCAATCACCGGAGCCAGATAGCGCCCGGCGAAGATGATCGCCAACAGACCGACCAGCAGCAGGACCCCGAGGATCACCACCTGAGGGTCCGAGAAGTAGCGGCTGAACCAGTTTCTGAT
>SLND01000194.1 GCA_007133205.1 Natronospiraceae bacterium
CGGACTGGATTTCGCCACCATGTCCGTGGCCCTCCAGGAAGTGAAGAAACTGGCGAAGGCATGAACCGCTTCCGGGCAAGCCAGGCTTGTCCGGAAGCGGCTGCAAGCTACAAGCTGAAAGCGCCAAGCCGGTTCCCCGGGGATCAGCGCCCAGAGAAATGGGCGGGGGACTATTTGCTCTGGTGACGCCAGGCGAATATCCACTGTGCCCCTCACGGGCAGAAGATGTAGGCTTGAAGCTTGTAGCCTGGAGCCTGGAGCTTCAAACGGCATGGACCTGACCAATCAGATCATCCTGTTCATTGGCCTGCTGTTCCTTGTCAGCATTCTGGCCAGTGTGATCTCGGCCCGGCTCGGGGCGCCATTGCTGCTGGTCTTCCTGGTTCTGGGCATGGCCCTGGGCGAGGAAGGGGCCGGACTGGAATTTCACGATATCCAGATTGCCCACCTGATTGGCAGTCTCGCCCTCGCCGTCATCCTGTTCGACGGCGGGCTGCGCACTTCGACCTCGAGCTTCCGTGTCGGTCTGGCACCCGCGATTTCCCTGGCCACGCTCGGGGTTCTCGCCACCGCGGTACTTACCGGCCTTTTCGCCAGTTGGGTGCTGGGCCTCCACTGGATGTATGGCCTGTTGATCGGGGCGATTGTCGGCTCGACCGATGCCGCCGCCGTGTTTTCCCTGCTCCATACCTCCCGCCTGGAACTCAAGCAGCGGGTGGGGGCAACACTGGAGATCGAGTCCGGCAGCAACGACCCCATGGCCATTTTCCTCACCCTGGTACTGGTGGAACTCTTGCTTGCCGGCCAGTACCACCTGGACTGGTCGATGGGACTGGAATTCGTCCAGCAGATGGGGCTTGGTGCGATACTGGGTCTGTCAGGCGCCTGGCTCGTGGCGCGCCTGATCAACGCCCTGCCCCTGTCGGCCGGTCTCTATCCCCTGCTCGCGCTCGCCAGCGGCCTGCTGGTCTTCGGGATTACCTCAGTCCTCGGCGGCAGCGGCTTCCTGGCCGTCTACCTTGCCGGACTGGTGCTGGGCAATACCCGGGTTCAGTCAGTACAGAACATCCGCCGGTTCCATGACGGGATGGCCTGGATCGCCCAGATCGTCATGTTCCTGATGCTGGGCTTGCTGGTCACCCCCAGCGCATTGCTGTCGGTCTGGGTGGAGGCCTTGCTGATTGCCCTGGTGCTGATGTTCCTGGCCCGCCCGCTGGCGGTCTTCCTGAGTCTGCTGCCCTTCCGCTTTCCGTTCAGGGAGCAGGTCTTCATTGGCTGGGTGGGACTGCGCGGCGCAGTGCCGATCATTCTGGCCATTTTCCCCCTGCTGGCCGGACTGGATCATGCGGATACCTTCTTCAACGTGGCCTTTTTCGTGGTTCTCGTTTCCCTGGTCGTTCAGGGCTGGAGCCTGGCGCCTGCGGCCAGGGTGTTTGGTGTCGACATTCCACCGAACCGGAATCTGGTCCAGCGCCTGGAACTGGATCTGCCGGGACAGCCCGATTATGAACTGGTGGGTTATCAGATTTCCGAGGACAGTCCGGCGGCCGGTTATTCCACGTCACGACTGGCGTTGCCGGAAGGCGTCAAGCCCGCACTGCTGATCCGTGACGGCAATCTGCTCACACCGGGAGAGGCGGCTTCCCTGGAGACGGACGATGCCATCTACCTGGTCTCCCCGGTGGAAGACGCGGAGCTTCTTGATCGAGTCTTCGTCTCCACCAAGCAACCGGAACATCTGTCCGAAAAGCGCTTCTTCGGCGAATTCACCATCAACGGCAATGCCCGCATGGATGACCTGGCGGCCCTCTATGGTTTCGTTCCCCCCGCCGACGCCGCCGGCAAGAGTGTTTCCCAGTTCCTGGCCGGCCGGTTCAACAAGCCGGTGGTGGGTGATCGAGTCAAGATCGGGCCGGTTCAGTTCGTGGTCCGAAGCATGGAAGGAGAGGACTGCGCCAAGGTGGGCCTGAAACTGGGCTGAGTCGCTCAGGACGCGCCTGCATCACCGAAGGGTGGACGCACACCACGGCACAGGGCCGGCAGGCCCGGTCCCATGCCGGTCGCGCGCCGGGCAAACCAGCGGCGCAGAACCGGCACCCGATCCAGCATCAACAGCGCTCCCGAGCGGGCAAGCCCGGCGGCCGGCAGCCCCAGTGTGAAGGCATCGGCCAAGCTTCGGGTCCAGCGTGCGGTGAATTCGATATCAGCCTCTCGCCGCTTCGCGTGTGCGGCCAACAGCCCGGGGCCGCCGGGATCCTGTCCCGCCGCAGCGGCCGCAGCGAGGGTCTCGGCAAGATCGGCCACCCCCCGCAGCGCCAGGTTGAAGCCCTGGCCGGCCACCGGATGAAGGGACATGGCAGCATTCCCCGCCAGCACGCAGCGGTGGGATGTCAGTGCACGTGCCCGGACCTGGACCAGGGGAAAGACCTGGCGCTTGCCCACCGCCCGCCACGCACCAAGGTGCGCACCAAAACGCTCGTGACAGGCGGCGAGAAATTCGTGGTCCTTCATCGTCTGCCAGCGCGATGCCGCCTCCGGGCGCAGGCACAGGACCAGATTGGCCCGCCTGCCCCCGAGCGGGAGAAGGGCCATCGGCCCGGAATCGGTGAACCGCTCCCAGGCCCGGCCGGCCAGGTCACGACTCACTTCCACATTGGCCACCAGCGCATGCTGGCCGAAATCCACCTGATTGACGGGGATGTCGAGCTGCTCGCGGAGCCTGGATCGCGCCCCATCGGCAATCACCAACAGCCGGGTTCGCAACCACTGGCCGGAGGACAGGGGCAAGGCGACCCACTCCTTGCTCTGCTCAAGCTCGCCACGGGCACTGTCCGCGACCAGCTCCGTGTTCGCGCCCGTCTCAAGGCGCCCGGCCAGGGCGGCATTGATCATCGGATTGGGAACCACATGGCCGAGCGCGGGAAGCTCGAGATCCTCGGCCGAAAGACGAACGCGGGAGAAGCGGCCCCGCTCGGAGACGTGAATGTGCCGGATGGGGGTTGCCCCCTCGGCGATGGCCCCCCAGAGGTCCAGGGCCTCGAAGAAACGGCGTGAACTCAGGGCCAGCGCGGTGGCACGTTGATCCGGATCCCTGCCGGAACCGGACTGCCCCCCCTTGCCCGGTTCCAGAGCCGAAGGTTCCACCAGGCTCACCGCAAGCCCGGTCGACTCCAGTGCAGCAGCCAGGCTGGCCCCGACCATACCGCCACCGGCAATGACCACATCACGCAGGGCCGGTTCACTCATGCGGCGCGGTCGGCCTGCATTTCCGACTCCACTTCGGCAACCGTGCGCGGCAGACCGGTAGTGAGCAACTCATGACCATCACGCGTCACCGCAACATCGTCCTCGATCCGCACGGCCTGATTCCACCAGCGTTCATCCACGCCTTCACTGCCCGCGGGAATGTAAAGACCCGGCTCCACCGTCAGGGTCATGCCCGGTTCCAGCTCCCGCCAGTGACCGTCCACCCGGTATTCCCCCACATCGTGCACATCCAGCCCCAGCCAGTGCCCGGTCCGGTGCATGAAGAAACGTCGATAGGCACCGGATTCGATCAGACCGTCCACTTCGCCCTTGAGAATGCCCAGGTCCACCAGTCCTTCGGTCAGCACACGCAGGGCCGCCATGTGACTGTCATTCCAGGCCTTGCCCGGTGCAATCTCCGCGAACGCCGCTTCCTGGGCGGCAAGCACCCACTCGTAGAGCGCCTGCTGGTCGCGACTGAATCGTCCGTTCACCGGGAAGGTGCGCGTGATGTCGGCGGCATACAACTCATATTCGCAGCCGGCGTCTATGAGCAGCAGGTCCCCGTCCCGCAATTCGCTGTTGTTGTCGATGTAATGCAGGATGCAACCATTGGCGCCGCCACCGACAATGCTCGGGTAGGCCGGCTCGGTCCCGTGGCGCTTGTATTCATGTAGCAGTTCCGCCTCGATCTCATACTCCATCATGCCCGGACGGCAGGCCCGCATCGCGCGTCGCATGGCCGCGACCGAAATCGTCGCTGCCCGCTCCATCGCCCGCAGTTCCTCGCGACTCTTGTAAGTGCGCATGTCCTGCAACACGTGGTCCACGGCGACGATTTCATGGCCGGCGTGCCCGGAAGAACGCTCCTTGAGATCATTCACCCAGCCGATCAGGCGCTGATCGAACTCCGGATGACGCCCCATGGCGTAGAACACCCTTTCGCGACCCTCGATCAGCCCGGGAAGGATCTCGTTGATATCGGAAATGGGGAAGGCATCCTCGGCACCGTAGTCACGGCAGGCACCCTCCTGCCCGGCACGGTAGCCGTCCCAGGTCTCGCGCTCCGGATCACGTTCACGACAGAACAGGATGTACTCGGCGTTTTCCCGCCCCGGCGCCAGCACGGCAACCGCTTCCGGCTCGGGAAAACCGGTCAGGTACCAGAAATCACTGTCCTGGCGATAATCGTGAAAGATGTCCCGGTTGCGCCGGCGTTCCGGTGCCGCCGGCAGGATGGCGACAGCATCATCCCCCATGGTTCGCATGAGCTGACGCCGTCGTCGCTCGAATTCTCTGCTCTTGGGCATCATCCCTCCAAATTACTGCCCTCTGCCCTGCCCTAGTGCGTGGGTGCATCTCCCGGGCCGGAGGCACTCAGTCTGAGTTCATCATGAACCAGTTGCGCCGCGACCCGGACATACTCCACAAGTTCGACCAGGGCGGCCCGGTCCTGTTCATCCCCGTCGTCTTCAGGAATCTCCACTTCCGCCATCCGACCCAGGTCGTCCAGTACCTCGCGAACCTGGGGTGAGTGCACCTCCCGGGTACCCGGACGGCCGAGGGCAAAACCGTACACGAAGCCCTGGCACCACAGACCCAGGGCACGGGCCTGCTCTCCCAGCGGAAAATCGTCCGGTGGCAACAGGGGGGTAAAGCTCATCTGGAGATCGGAAAGTCCGGCACAGGTGCTGTGATAGACCGCATGCAGGGTCTTGCGGGCCTCATCAGTCAGAGTCGGCGTGGAATGAGCGGCCTGATCGCTGCCATGCAGACTGAGCATCAACCAGCGGTGATGACAATCCTGGTCCGGATTGGCCGCCACCATGCCGGCCAGGGTGCCGTGGGCTTCCGCGGCTTCGGACAATGCGTCCGCGCTGCGCAGGGCATCGGCAAGGCTGAAATAATCGGGCGATGACACCGGGGCACCTCTTCTCAGTCCATCACGCAATCGCAATTGGCGAAGCCACGCCGGGTTTCCATGCCGGCATCCGCCACGCTATCCATTCTAACACCGGAGGATGTCGCGAATTGCCCCTGTCTTTACCGGATATCCACGTTGATTCACGCGGACAAGATGCCTATAGTTACAGCATGTCCGAGAAATCTGCCAGAGAAGAACTGGAGGCGGAACTGCACCGCCTGGAAGCCCGCGTCGACGAGCTGCTCGCGCTGGTCGAACGCCTGCGCGAGGAAAACCAGTCCCTGCATGGCCAGCAGGAATCCCTGGTAGGCGAACGAGCCAGCCTCCTGCAGCGCAATGAGGAGGCCCGCACCCGGGTAGAGGCCATGATCAGCCGGCTCAAATCCCTGGAGCAGGCCTGATGGCCGAGGACCAGACCCAGGTCACGGTCCGCATTCTCGACAAGGACTACCAGTTCGCCTGCCGACCGGAAGACCGTAGCGACCTCATTCAGTCAGCTGACTACCTGGACCGCATGATGCGGGAGATCCGCAGCAGTGGCCGGGTGGTGGGCAGTGACCGTATCGCGGTAATGGCGGCCCTCAACATGGCCAATGAACTGCTGACATACCAGAACCAGGAACAGGGTGCGGCAGAGACAGCGATCGAGCGGGTACGGCGGCTCGAGGGGCGCATCTCCGACATCATTGCGCGGGAAAAGCGCTTCGTCCTCTCCGGCAATTCCGACTCACCCACGGGCCATTAGACTCCAGCACTCGTTTCCCCGGATATCCCGGGCAACCGCCCCCGAAACCTGTTTCCCGCAATCGATGCGGCCAATACTGCTCCCTTGACCGGGCTGTAACGGCGCATACGCCCTTTGAATTCGGTAGCAATCTCCCCGCATAATGGAACTGTGAGCAATGGCAATTGCTCAAAAGGTCAGACACCTCCTGCGGTGTACGAGACGGGCCGGGTGACCCCTCGAGCCTTGTAAAATACCCAAGGGCTGCACCTGCGGTGCTGGTGAGCAAGTCCGCCACAGAGCGGAAAGCCTAAGGCATCGCGGAAGGCCCCACCTGAACCAATCGGTTCCAGGGCGAAGGTCCGTTACGGCACAGGCGGGAGGTGTCTCTCTATCAAGGGCGTTGCATGGAGACAACAGAAACAATCCGGGAAAGGCTCAAGCGACAGCGAAAACAGCTTTCCCCCGGGCAACGCCAGGACATGAATCGGCAATTGTGCCGACACCTGATTGACTCCAGACAACTCAAGCATGCCCGGACCCTTGCCGCCTATCTTCCCTTCGGCGGCGAACCGGACCTGACTCCCGTACTCAGACATGCCGTCGACCAGGGTATCCAGCCCCTGCTGCCGGTGGTTGTCAATGAACCGGAACCGAAACTCCACTTTCGTGTCTGGCAACCGGGTGAATCACTGACGAAGAACCGCTTCGGCATCCCGGAACCCGCATCCGGAGCGAAGGAAATACCTGCGCGGGCACTCGACCTGATACTGCTTCCCCTGGTCGCGTTCGACGCCCATGGCAACCGCATCGGCATGGGTGCCGGATACTATGACCGCACCTTCGCCTTCCTGCTCGATTCGGAACCGCCACCCCGCCCCGTGCTGATCGGTACCGGATGGTCCTTCCAGCAGCTACCCCGCCTGGAACCACAAGCCTGGGATGTCCCCCTCGACGCCGTGGTCACCGAACACGGCTGGCACGGGCCCTGGAGACGGGCCGCGGCAAAAGCATGACCCCCATCAACCCACCATTGCCAGATCCACCAAAGGAGGTTGCATGCAGTACTGGCTCATGAAGTCGGAACCGGACGAGTTCAGCATCGACGACCTGGCCGCCATGCCCGGCAAGACCGCCCATTGGGACGGTTGCCGGAATTACCAGGTACGCAACATGATGCGTGACCAGATGAAGGTCGGCGACCGTGCCCTTTTCTATCACTCCAACACCAAGCCGCCCGGGGTCGCCGGAGCCATGGAAATCGTACGCGAAGGCTATCCGGACCATACGGCATTCGACCCCGACGACCCGCATTACGACCCCAAGAGTGATCCGGACAATCCGCGCTGGTACATGGTGGACGTGCGATTCCTGGCCAAATTCGAGCGCTACGTACCGCTCTCGGAGCTCAAGAATACCCCGGCACTGGCGGACATGAAGATCCTGCAAAGGGGCAACCGCCTTTCAATCACCCCCATTACCAGGAAGGAGTGGAACACGATCGTGAAACTCTCGGGTACCGACTTGTAACAACGTACGCGAGTTGACGCCATGCACGCAGTGCATTTCCAGGTCAAGACTTGTTTGACACTTATGCTGGAAATCCTGAATGTGTCGTATATACTCAGGCACGAGTCTTAAAGTAGGAGGTAGTACGCATGGCTACTCGCAAATCATCCACCCGAAAGCGCAAGGCGACACGCAAGAAACGCACGGCGCTTCGCCGCAAGGCGGCTACTCGTCGCACGGCGGCCAAGAAGGCCACCAAGAAGAAGGCCTCCAAGAAGAAAGCGATGAGGCGAAAGGCGTCGAAGAAGAAGGCCACCAAGAAGAAGGCCAGGAAGAAGGCCGCCAAGAAGAAGGCTTCGAAGAAGAAGCGTTCCAAGAAGAAGGCGACCAAGAAGAAGGCCAGGAAGAAGCGCGCGAAGAAGAAGGCCTCCAAGAAAAAGGCCAAGAAGAAGGCCGCCAAGAAGAAACGCTCCAAGAAGAAGGCAAGCAAGAAAAAGGCCAAGAAGAAGCGTTCCAAGAAGAAGGCGACCAAGAAGAAAGCCAAGAAGAAGCGCGCGAAGAAGAAGGCCTCCAAGAAAAAGGCCAAGAAGAAGGCCAAGCGCAAGGTGAAAAAGAAGAAGGTTACGGGGCGGCGCCCGAGCATGCTCCGCAAGAAAGCGCTCAGCAAGAAGAAAAAGAGAAAGAAGAAGAAGAAGAGATAGCCTCAGGCTATCATGAGCGTGAAGGGTCGCCCTCCGGGGCGGCCCTTTTTTCTTCGCCCTTTCTTTCCTGGCCCCAATTTTCTCTCCCGGACGTCCACCCTCTTCCAGCAAGCTCTTTCCGGCCGGTAGCTGCACGGGTACTGTGGTGGGGCGACAACTTCGGGACACGGCGGAGATGCAGACATGGGTTCGGACAGTGCAAAACAGAATGCCGCCAGGGCGGCCCTTGAATTCGTCCGCGAAGGCATGGACCTGGGCATCGGGACCGGGTCCACTGTCGATATCTTCATAGATCTCCTCGCCGAAAGCGGACTGCGGCCGGGCCAGGTGGTCTCCAGTTCCGACCGGAGTACCAGGCGGCTGGAGGGGCACGGGATCGAGGTGAGCGAGCTGAACAATGTCGCCGGCCTCGACCTTTACGTGGACGGAGCGGATGAAAGCAATCGACTGCTGCAATTGATCAAGGGTGGCGGCGGCGCCCTGACCCGGGAAAAGATCGTCGCCGCGGCCAGCAAGCGCTTCGTCTGCATTGCCGATCACTCCAAGCTCGTCCGGGCCCTGGGCGATTTCCCGCTGCCGATCGAAGTGATCCCCATGGCGCGCAGCCTGGTGGCACGGGAACTCACCCGCCTCGGAGGACGCCCCAGCTGGCGGGAAGGCTTTACCACCGACAACGGCAACTGGATTCTGGATGTCTCCGGCCTGAACATGAACGAACCGATCAAGCTCGAACAACGACTCAACAACATTCCCGGCGTCGTCACCGTGGGTCTTTTTGCACTCAAGGGCGCCGATGTCCTGCTGCTCGGTAGTGAGGACGGCGTGGAGCGCATCGACAGCCGTCGGGACGGGTAACGCTGGCCACAATTGACAGGTGGCTTGCCGAACAAGGCGGCATGGCGAAATCAGGCCGGATGATCCAGAATTGCGGGATGACTCCAGACACCGGAGGTTCCCGATGCTTTCCAGCTCACGCTTTCCCCTCGCACTGACCGGCCTGTTCATCCTCTCGCTCAGCGCCTGTGCCGACCTCGACGACACGGATGAAATCGACGACCCGATAAATGACGTCGAGGACTGTCCAGCGGCCGGCACCGTCGACAGCGAGGATCAGCTCATCGGAGGCTCACCGGTGGCCCGCGGTCAGGTGGGCGACTTCTACATGGAAAACGACCAAATCCGGGTGATCATCCAGAGCGAGGGACGTCAATGGTACGGGGGCATCAATCCCTATGGCGGCGGCATCATTGATGCCGACATCCAGCGAGAGGAAGGTGAACCCGGGGGTGGCGCCCATTTCGAGGCCTCGGCTCTGGGCGTCAACGTCAACAGCATCCCCAATTACCAGTCGGTGGAGGTGATCAATGACGGCAGCGATTGCGAACCGGCCGTGATTCGGGCCACCGGACCGCTGGACCTGTTCGAGTACGTCAATCCCAGCTCCCAGCTTGACGGGATTGACGAGCTGGAGCTACCCACCGCCGTTACCGAGGAACCGCTGCCGGTCACGGTCGAAACCGATTACATCCTCGAGGGCGACCACTCCGCCGTGCGGGAAAAGACCCGCCTGATCAATGAATCGGACGAGGATGTGGACGTATTCCTGGTCGAATACCTGAGCGGCTCGGGCAAGGTCGACAGTTTCTTTCCCGGCTATGGCTTCGGAGAACCCCTGCTCACGCCACCCTGCACCAGCCGTGCCGAGACCGCCTGTTCGGCGGGGGACTGCGATCCCTGCAACTATGTCGGTTTCGCCGGCCATGGCAGCGCCACGGGACTGGCCTACGGGATCATTCACGACATCGACGAAGATTTCCAGGGAAGCTCGACCTTCAGCCAGACCGGGGTGAACATTTTCGTCTACGGCGCGAATATCTTTAATCTCCTCGCATTTGATCCGTCCCCCAATTTCACCATCCCCGCCGAGGGCGAACTCGAGGTGAACCGGTATTTTGCCGTCACCGGGGATTCCATCGCCGGTCTGGAGCGGATCCGCAACGAGATTCACGGCTTCGAGACCGGTGAGGTGACCGGGACCGTGGAGGCCGACGGCGCACCCCTGGCCGAGGCCCGTGTAGCCCTGATTCGCAGTGACATCGACGGCCGGGACGACAGCAAGTTCGTCCAGAGCCAGGCTTACACCGACGAGGCCGGCGAATACCGCTTCGATGTCCCCCCGGGGGAATACGAGTTGCGCGTCCACGCAGACGGACGCGAGGCATCAAGTCCCGAGTCGGCGGTGGTGGATGTCGCCACGGATAGCACGGTCGAGCAGGATTTCGATCTGCCGCGAGAGGGCATGCTGGAAGTGACCGTGGCGGACGGCCGTCCGGCCAAGGTGCAACTGGTCGGCTTCGATCCCAATCCGCCCGGTGTCAACGCCTTCGAGGCCACGGCCGGCAATGTGCCACTTCAGCTTGGTCTGTTTCATGACAGTGTCGCCGGTGATCCCCTGCCCTTCGGCATCGCCTTTTCCGGTTTCGCCGATCGTGACGGCCTGCTCAGCGGGGCGTTCATGACGCCCGGCACCTATGAGCTGGTGGTCTCGCGCGGGTCGCGTTACTCGGCCCATAGCGAGGAAGTGACCATTACCGCGGGTGCCGTCACCTCGGTGGAAGCGGAACTGGAGCGGGTGGTGGAAACCGAGGGCTTCGTCTCGGCCGATTTCCATGTGCACGGCATCGACAGTCTCGATTCCAGCATTGGGCGCGAAGACCGGATCGCGACCCTGATGGGCGAAGGCATGGATTTCTTCATCAGCTCGGATCACGGGGTACAGGTGGATTTTCGCCCGGTGATCGAGGACATGGAGGTGGAGGACCTGATCGGTACCGCGGTCAGCACCGAACTCACCACCCCCGATTACGGCCATTTCAATCCCTGGCCGCTCACCCCGGACCCTGAACTCCTGTCCGGAGGCAGCCTGGACTGGGGCTGGCGCGATGTCCCGGCCGGGGAACGCTATCCGGAGCTGGGCAACTATCTCATGAGCCCCGGCGAGATCTTCGCCGAAGCACGCGACGACCTGGACTACGACCCCGTGGTCCAGATCAACCACGTGCATTCCTTCTTCGGACCACTGGGACTGGGCATCGATACCGGCGTGGAGAGTGGCGAGGAAATCGAGTCCACGGTGGACCCGGAACGGCGGCGACTGGAACCGGGCGTCAATCATTTCTCGGACAATTTCGACGCGCTCGAAATCTGGATCGGGGTCAATGAGCGCCAGGGTACCGGCCGGCGCCTGCTGGAGAACAAGGGCGACTGGTTCAATCTCATCAACCACGGCACCCTGCGCACCGCCGTGGCCAGTTCCGACAGTCACGAAAAGCGCCTCACCTCCATGGGGACCCGCTCGCTGGTCGCGAGCGAGGACACCGATCCGGCTGATCTCTCCAACGACCCCCAGCCGCTCGCCGAGAACGTGCGTGCCGGCCGGGTGATCATGACCAATGGCCCCTTCATCGAGATCACCGGCGAGAGCAACGGCAATGAAGCCGGGCTGCGGGTCGACCAGGACCGGACCCTGGAAGTGGAAGGAGATGAAGCGACAATCGAGATCGAGATCGAGATCACCAGCCCGGAGTGGGCCGAGTTCGACCGGCTGGAGATCTTCGTCAACAACCATCCCGAAGACGTCAGCGAAGACAACGGCCCGCCGCGCTATCTCGCCTGCCCCAATCACATCATCGAAGGCGACGACCTGGAGGTCGAGTTCGATGACGATGCCGGCGTCTGGGAGGCCTCCTACACCCACGAACTGGATGACCCGGAAGGCGACTCCTGGGTCCTGGTGGCCGTGCGCGGCACCGATGGCGAATCCGAACCCCTCTTTCCGGTGGACCCCGGCGATCTGGATTCGGAGGGCAACGAGACCCTTGAAGACCTGCGAGAAAATATCGACCAGGGCGGGATCCTGGCGACGGCGGTCACCAACCCCATCCTCCTGAACGTCGACGGGGGTGAATGGGGTCCCCCGGATCCTGAAGATCTCGATAAGGGCGATTGTGGCGAAGCGGTGGCCAGTGCTGCCCAACGCCCCTCGAGCCAGTTCGTGGAAGCACGCCGGCAGGCATTGCGCGCCTCACTTGAAGGTCGCGCGGAAACCGGCCCCGAGCTGGACGATATCGTGCTGTGGAGTGATGACCGCGAACGACGCGAGTATGCGGCGGCCCTGCTGGTCGCCGAACTCGGCACCGAACACCCCCGGGTGAAGGCATTGCGCAATGCGGTGGATGAACCCGGTCTGCGGGCACTGCTCGGGGAAGGCCTGATCCAGGTGCGCGGACACAAGCATGGTCACGGCCACGAACACAGTCACGGCCACGACCATGGACATGATCACGGGCATGATCGCGGGCATGACCATCAACACCAGCATGAGCACGCCCATGAACATGACCATGGGCATGAACATTAGCGTGAGACGCCACTGAAACGCGTTTTTCTGGAGATTTGTTGAGTGGGGTATGCGTATGCCCCACTCACAATCTCTTCATACACGGCCTTTCATGGCTTCTGAGCGTGTTTTCTTGTCTGAATGGGGCTGTTTTGCATTGAAAGACAATGCAGCAAACGGATTTTGTGCCTCCCATCTCGACAGTCGAGGCTGGAAAGCCTCTCCTACATCCATCCCTCCTGGACGTCCCTCGTTGTAGGAGAGACATTCCTGTCTCGACAACAACCGACCGTTGTAGGAGAGACATTGCTCGGCCCATCCCTGGGCCTCACCCCGCGCTTCGCGCGGGGCTTCGCGACAATGCGTTCCATACGCATTGTTCCTGTCTCGACTGTCGAGGCTGGAAAGCCTCTCCTACAGCAGTCCTTACCGGACGCCTCTCGGTGTAGGAGAGACATTCCTGTCTCGACTTCCCCGAAGGTTCTCATAAGGCCCCCACGATAAAAGAAACCCCCCGCCTTCCGGCGGGGGGTTTTTTTATGGCTGGGGGACCAGGATTCGAACCTGGATTAACGGAGTCAGAGTCCGCTGTCCTACCATTAGACGATCCCCCAAACGTCGCACCCGGCCTTCATGGCCGGGCGGTCGGGGTGACCGATCAGCGCTTGGAGTACTGCGGCGCGCGACGGGCCTTTCTGAGGCCGATCTTCTTGCGTTCGACTTCACGGTCGTCGCGAGTCACCCATCCGGCCTGGCGCAGCGGGGTACGCATGGCTTCGTCGTAGTCCATCAGTGCGCGGGCCATTCCATGACGAATGGCGCCAGCCTGGCCGGTGCCGCCACCGCCTTCGACGCTGATGCGGATATCGAAGTTGTCGGCCACTTCAAGCTTTTCCAGCGGCTGGCGGACGATCATCCGGGCGGTTTCGCGGCCGAAATATTCGTCAAGCGGCTTGCCGTTGACCGTGATGTTGCCGTTGCCGGGGCGCATGAAAACCCGGGCAGTGGCGGTCTTGCGGCGGCCGGTTCCGTAGTACTGTTCCTGTGGCATGAGCTCGTCTTCGCTTTGCGTTGTCGGACTGGATCAGACTTCCAGCGCCTTGGGCTGCTGGGCTTCGTGTCGATGCTCGGGACCGGCGTAGACCTTCAGCTTGCGGTACATCTGACGGCCGAGCGGGTTCTTGGGCAGCATGCCCTTCACCGCGATCTCGATCACCCGTTCGGGCTTCTTCTGGAGCATCTGCTCCATGTTGCGGCTGCGCATGTGACCCACGTAGCCGGTGTGCCAGAAATACTGCTTGTCCTGCAGCTTCCGCCCGGTTACCCGGACCTTCTCGGCATTCACCACGACCACGTAATCACCGGTATCCACGTGGGGGGTGTATTCCGGCTTGTGCTTGCCACGCAGACGGCGGGCGATCTCCGAGCACAGGCGGCCCAGGGTCTTGCCCTCGGCGTCGACCACGTACCAGTCTCGCTCCACGGTCTCCGGTTTGGCGGAGTAGGTCTTCATCGGAATTCGCTCCGAAATCAGTAGGTTCTTTGCCCAGTGGGGTTTTTTGCTCAAGGGGCCCTGCCGAGCCACACACGGCTCCGGGCGCCAGGGTGCGCAACCCGCGCTAAAGAGCGGGAATGTTACAGGATGGCCGGGGTCGGAGCAAGCCTGAAAACCGGCCGCGGAAGGGCCTAGATCCGGAGGTCCTCGACCTCCCGCCCCGCCAGGAGATGCTCCTCGACGATGCGGTCCACGTCCTCGCGGGAGAAGAAGGTGTACCAGACCCCCTCCGGATAGACCACCACGACCGGCCCCTCGGCGCAGCGATCGAGGCAGCCACTGGCGCTGACCCGCACCCCGCCCGGTCCGTCGGCCCCGGCCTCGCGGACCCGATCCCGGGCATGGCGCCGCATCTCGGCGGCATTGTGATCCTGGCAGCAGGCCCGTCCCTCACGCTGATTGGTACAGAAAAAGGCGTGGCGGCGGTAGTAGGACATCAGAAGCTGTAAGACAGGCCGATGCTGGTGATCTTGTCCGTGGTCGTCTGGCCTTCATCATTCCGGGCACTGTCGTAGCGCACGGCATAGGACACGTTCATGGAAAGATTCCCCACCAGGGTCCCGCTCAGGCTGGTGATGGACTCGCCCACATCCCGATCATTGCCTCCCACGCCGACATCAAGCCGAGTGTCGTGACTGAGCTGAGCCGTGTCGCTGATATCCCAGGTGTAGTCGGTGGCAAAACGCGCGATGGCCTCATTGGAACGAGGCGTCTCGTCCCGAAACCGGGTCTGTCTCGCACCCGCGCCCAGCTCCGCGTCCAGGCGATGGCGGTCGGTCTTGATCAGACGACGACCGTAACCGACGGCCTCGGTCGTTTCCAGGTCGATGTTCTTGATCCGGTCCTTTTCCAGGTTGGCCGCGCCGAACAGGTAATTGGCCGTGCGGATTTCATACTCGCTCTTGAAGGCCAGGAAGTAGCGCTCCTCGTCCGTCTCGCCATCCTGGGTCGCGCCCTGGGCCCGCAATTCAACCGCGTGTCCCCAGCGGTCGCGCTCGGCCCCGACGAGAATGCGGGTATTCATTGATGTCCGATCGGTATTGCCGGACCGGGACTGGTAGCCCAGCTCCATGCGTCCGCCGTAGTTCCAGTCACCGATCTTGTCCTCCATGTCGACATCATCCTCGTTGGGACGCTCGACCGTGTCCCAGACATCGTCATAGTGACCGGCGGAACCGAATACGTCACTGCCGGCCTGAGCCGCACCGCAGGAAACTACAAAGACGGCCAGGCTCCCCAACGAGGTACGCAACAAGTCTGACTCCTTCAGATTATCAGCAGGAACTCGGACAGATCATGACGAGGCAAAGACTTTCCGCCATGGGGGCCTGGACAGCCACGAACCCCGCGGAAAGGCGTTATCATACAGGCATGGACAGGGCGGCATCAGTGGTGTTCCGGAAGATTGCGGATTCGCGGCATGGGTCTGGCGATGAACGGCAGGATTTCCCGATTGCCGACGCGGACCAGTGCGTGAAATGTGCGCTCTGCCTGCCGCACTGCCCCACCTATCGCGAAACCCTGGATGAAAACGAATCACCGCGCGGGCGCATCGCGCTGATGCAGGGACTGGCGCGAGGCGAACTGCCGGCGAGTGGGCGTGCCGCCGCCCACCTGGAGCGCTGCCTGGGCTGTCGCAACTGCGAGCCGGTCTGCCCCGCCGAGGTCCCCTATGGCCGCCTGATCGATGCCGGCCGTCGTATCGTGCGCGAATCCGGTCACCGCAGCCGACGCGAGCAGCTTGCTGCGCGAGTGCTGGGCTCATCCTTGCTGCTGCGCCTGAGCATTGCCTGCCTGCGCCTGTATCAGCTCACCGGGCTTCAGCGTCTCGCCAGACTCAGTCTGCTCCGCATCCTGCCCGGGCTCGCACGCCTGGATGCCCTCCTGCCGGAACGGATCCCGACTCGCCGCAAGCGCTCGGGGGAAGCAGCCGATACCGCAACGGTGCAGGTCTTTCTCGGCTGTCTGGGCGAAACCCTGGATCCGGGCGTGACCGACGCCCTGGAGCGTCTGCTGCGGGCCTGTGGTCACCGCCCTCGTTTCCCGGCTGGACAGGGCTGTTGCGCCGCGCCCAAACAGCATGGCGGGGACGCGGCCGGTGCGATGGAGCTGGCACGCGACAACATCGCCGCCTTCCGGGGAGATAACCCCATTCTCGGCTCGGCCAGCGGCTGTACCGCCAGCCTGATGGAATACCCGGAAATCCTGAGCAAGGAAGAAGCGCAGACCTTTGCCGAGCGGGTGCAGGATGCCTGCACCTTTCTCGACCGGGCCATGCGCGATACGCCAGGGCCGGAGTTCTCGCCGCTCAATGCCCGGGTGCTTTTGCACACGCCCTGCAGCCAGCGAAATGTGGTGGGTGATACCGAAGCCGCTGCCCGACTGGTCGAACAGGTTCCGGGCATCAAGCTGCACCGGCTCGACAGCCGCGGTGATTGCTGTGGTGCAGCCGGCACCTACACGCTCGGCCAGCCCGCCATGTCCCGGCGCCTGGCCCGGACGCTGGCGGATCGAATCAGAGAAGAGCAACCTGATTTCGTGCTCACCACCAACATCGGCTGCAAGCTTCAGCTGCGCGCGGCACTTGCCGGCACACTGCCAGATTGCGAGATTCTGCACCCATTGGAACTGCTTGACCGCCAGATGCGGTCACGGAGCCCTGACTCATGAGCGACCGCCACCTCTCCCCGATTGACCGTCTGATCGCCGGACTGGACGAGGGCCTGCGGACCGTGTGTGCCAACCGCACCCGCAGTGCCCGACCCAGCCCTGCCGACAGCTTGTCTGATGAGGGGCCCGATGAGGGCCTGAGTGAAGATGAACGCGAGCATGCCGCCGGGCTGATGCGCATCAATCACGCCGGCGAGGTCGCCGCCCAGGCCCTCTATCAATCCCAGGCCCTGACCGCCCGCGACCGGGACGTGGCCGAGCGGCTGCAGCATGCCGCGGATGAAGAAGTGGATCACCTGGCCTGGTGCGGCGCCCGTCTGGAGGAACTGGGCTCGGGGCCCAGCAAACTCACGCCCCTGTGGTACGGCGGGGCCTTTGCCATAGGCACCCTGGCCGGGGTCGCCGGGGATCGCTGGAACCTGGGCTTTGTCGCCGAGACCGAACGCCAGGTCTGCGCCCACCTGGAAGACCACCTGCAACGACTGCCCGAATCAGATGCGCGCAGCCGCGCCGTGGTCCGGCAGATGCACACCGAAGAAGCCGAACACGGCGAAGCCGCCACCGCCGCCGGTGGCAGCGAATTGCCACGCCCCGTTCGCGACATCATGTGGGCAACCTCGCGGGTGATGGCCGGGCTGGCGTACCGGTTCTAGCCGTTGCAGGAGAGACATTC
>SLND01000075.1 GCA_007133205.1 Natronospiraceae bacterium
CAGCCGGCACACCATTGCCACCCCAGGGTATTGTTGGCCAGATCCGCATCCACCAGGGTCTCCAGGAACCACGCCGCGCCCGATTGCCATGGGACGCGCATGTTCTTCACCAGCAATGAAGCGACCAGCATCCGTACCCGGTTGTGCATCCAGCCCGTCTCCCACAGCTCGCGCATGCCGGCATCCACGATCGGGTAACCGGTCCGGCCCTCCCGCCAGGCAGCCAGCAGGTCTTCATGATCTTCCCGCCAGGGGAAATGCCGCCAGCGACGGTACATCGGTTGATCCGGCGTGTGCGGAAAGTGGAACAGGACATGGTGGGCGAACTCGCGCCAGACCAGTTGCCGCAACCAGGCCTCGCCCCCTTCCCGGCTGTCCGGATCCGATTCCATTCTGCGTGCCACCCGCTTCCAGGCGCGGGCCGGACTCAACTCACCGAAATGCAGATGCGGCGACAGCCGCGAAACGCCATCCTCCGCCGGATGATCGCGACCGCCGGCGTAATGGCTCAGGCCCCGGCGCAGAAAGCGCTCAAGCGCCGTCCGCGCGCCCGACTCACCCGGTTGCCAGTGATCGCCCAGTGCTCGCCGGTGATGGGTACTGTCCCGATCGATATCAAGGGCCTCCACGGCTTCCGATTGCGGCCAGCGCGCGGGAGCCGGAATCCGGGATGGCCTGGAAATCGGTGCGGGCATCTCGCCGGCCCGTCTGAAGGCCTGCCAGAAAGGCGTGAACACCCGATAGGGTGTGCCCGCACCGGTGGCCAGCTCCCAGGGTTCGCGCAACAGTGCGGCGCGAAAGCTTTGCACCTCGACCCCGGATTCGCGCAGGCTCTGGAAGATGCCGCGATCGCGCTGAACCTCATCCGGTTCATAGCGTCGATTCCAGTACACTGCGCCGGCACCGGTCTCGGCCACCAGTGCGTGCAGACAATCCATCGCCGGGCCACGGCGCAGCATGAGCCGGGAATCACGCGCGCGCAGGCTACGGTCCAGGTCACGCAGGCTGTGCGGCAACCACCAGTCGGTGCCGTCACCCCGCGGAGCGTCCGGCTCGTGAATCCACACCGGAATCACGGCTCGGGCGCGCCTGGCCGCTGCGGCAAGTGCCGGATTGTCATCCAGCCGCAGGTCGCGCCGCAGCCAGACAATGGCAGTATCCATAGACAGTCCCGTTTCCGAAGCCCTGCGACAATTGCAGTAAGCTCTGCGGAGCTGTGGACAAGATCACACCCGACAAGGATCGGGCAACCAGAGCTAGGAGAATACCGATGGCGACGCTTGGACGCATCTTCCTGGCCGGACTGGCCACCCTGCTGCCGATGGTCATCACCGTCTGGCTGGTGGTCTGGCTGGCGATCAGTGCCGAGCGGGGCCTGGGCGAAGTAATCCGCGTGGTCCTGCCCGAGGACTGGTACCTGCCGGGCATGGGCCTGATCGCGGCGATCGGCCTGGTATTCGCGGTCGGGCTGCTGGCGCGCAATGTCCTGTTGCGCCGCCTGTTCGCGCTGGGTGAGGCCATCTTCAACCGCATCCCGCTGGTCAAGACCCTTTACGGGGCCATCCGCGACCTGGTCCAGTTCGTGGCCAAGGGCGGTCGCGGCCAGTTCAACCGGGTGGTCATGGTCAGCCCCTTCGGCAGTGACGAGGTCGAACTGGTGGGTTTTGTCACCCGCGAGGATTTCGACGGTCTTCCGGAAGGAATCGGGCGTGAAGGACGGGTCGCGGTCTATCTGCCCATGAGTTACCAGATCGGTGGCTACACCCTCTATATCCCGACCGACCGGATTCGCCCCATCGACATGTCGATGGAAGACGCCATGCGCTTTGCGGTCACTGCGGGGATGTCGGTAAAGCGCGACGATCCCGGCTAGTCAGTGAAGCATTTCTATCCTGCCTCCTGCAGCCAGCAATCGCTCGAACTCGGGTGTTTCCTGCAGAGGTGCGAGGTAGGGATCGATCGCCAGCCAGTCAGGCGAGTAAGGGGACGGGACTTCAAGGAGCTCGCCCAGCAGGGACAGGGCATCATCGGTTTCACCCAGCATGGCCTTCACCCGGGCGCGGCGGAGCTGGACCATGGGCCCCCAGTAGGTGTCCCGCTGCAGGGACAGCTTTTCCCCGGCACGGCGTGATGCCTCCATGGCTTCGTCACGGTGGTCCAGTACGGCGGCACTGTGCGCCAGTGCAATCAGAATCCAGGCATCCGCCTGGCCGGCCTCACGCAGGGCGCTCAGCTCGCGATAGGCCAGCTCATGTTGCTCGCGGGACGGCTCGTCTTTTCCCATGAAGCGCAGGTACTCACCCTTCACCGCTTCCCGCGGCACATAGATGAGCTGGCGCGGGCGGCTTTCGAGCGGCAGTTCCCGGAGCCGCATCAAACCCTCTTCCACTTTTCCGTCAACGGCATCCAGCAGCAGGCGTACGTCGCTCAGACCGGCTTGCAGGTCCGACGGGGCGGCATCCAGGACATGTCGGGCGGCGGCCGTGTCCTGGTGCCAGTGAAGATGCACCAGGGCATGCGTGTAATAGCCCCAGGTGTCTTCCCCCACTTCCAGTGCCCGTGCGCGTGTCAGCATGCGATCGGCCTCTTCGTGCCGCCCCATCGCCCAGTAGGTCGCGCCCAATTCGTGGGTGGGCATGGCGGAGAGCGGATCACGTTCCAGGGCAAGCTCCCACATGCGGATCGAGTCATCCCAGCGGCCGATGCGCCGGTAGAGAGCGGCCAGGGTCGGAGCAACTTCCCGGCGCTCCCGCCAGGCAGCCTCAAGGTAATCCACGGCAGTGGCGTAATCACCCTCGCGGTAGTGGATCTCGCCCATGGCATGCATCGCTTCCGGCCGCTCCGGGGCGAGCGACAGCACCCTTTCGGCGGCGTCCCGTGCCTGCGCCAGGCGTACGGGACTGCGATCGTAGCCGAACCAGTGGACGTAGCCATGCGTGCGGGCAAGCAGGATCCAGGCCTCGACGAATTCCGGATCGTGCTCGAGCGCGGCTTCCAGTTCCGTAATTGCTTGCCGCAATTCGTGTTCCTGGTAACCCCGGCGCAACTGGTTCAGGGCCTGCAGATAGTGCTCATAGGCATCGATATCGGCCGTGGGCAGACGTGCGATGTCGGCCATGTCGTCCGGCGTCAGGGTGGTTTCCAGGGCGTCGGCAACCGCCCGTGCCACATCGCTCTGGATGGCGAAGATGTCTTCCAGTTCGCGGTCGTAACTCTCCGCCCACAGGTGGACGTCGCGGGGGGCGTCGATCAACTGGGCGGTTACCCGGACGCGGTCATCGGCCCGGCGCACGCTGCCTTCCAGAACCACGTCCGCACCCAGTGCCCGGGATATCTCGACCAGGGACTGTTCGCTGTCGCGAAAGCGCAGCACCGAGGTTCGGGAAATCACTTCCAGCCCGGACAAGCGCGACACCTGTGCCAGGATCTCCTCGTGCACTCCGTCAGCGAAATAGGCGTGGCCGTCCGTACTGAGATCGTCAAAGGGCAGCACTGCGACCACCGGGAGCGCCGCCGGTGTGGGTTCGGGCTCATGCAGGATCAGGGCGGAGGCCAGGGCGGCGACCACAGCGAGGCCGGCGGCGGCCAGGCGCAGGCGTACCGGGCTTGCCCGGGTGCTGTCTGCCTCCGGTGGCTCGGCGGGCACCAGCAGGCGGTAGCCCACCTTGGGCACGGTGGCGATGAAATGCGGTGACCTGGGGTCATCGTCCAGGGCACGACGCAGTTGCACCACGCAATGGGTAAGCACATCGTCGGTGACGTAGCCGCGGGGCCAGACCGTGTCCAGCAGAGTCTCTCGACGCACTACCCGGCCTTCGGCCCCGGCCAGCGCCAACAGCACGGCCATGGCCTTCGGCTCCACCGTGGACTCGCCGTCCGGCCCGGTGATGCGGTTCTCATCACCCCGGATCTCGAATGGGCCCAGCCGGAATCGGGCTCCCGGGCGCTCTTCCATGGCCTTCCCCGATTGATCCCGGTTTTCAAACCTTAGCACCGGGGTCCGCGGCCTGCCATCGCCGGCCTGCCGGCCCGGATTCCCCCGCTTCAGGATTTCCTCCCCGTTTCATGCCCGTTTCCCCGGGCAGATCAAGCCACCGGCTACCACGCTTTCCAGTGCCGTCTGCATCAACTCCGTGGAGTCATGCGGCCGTAAAACCAAGTCAGAGGAGGAAGCAAAATGGACATGACCAAACTGATCTTTGCGGTGGTGGCTGCATTCATGCTCGCGGGTGCCGGGAGCAAGGCCCTGGCCGGCGGCTGTGAGCTCTACGTCTACAGTGGCGATCTGGAACAGGTCACCGGTGACGGCCACTTCGAGGGCCCGGTGACGCTCACTGGCATCACCAACGGCACCGAACGTCACCTGACCAAGACCTGGCACATGCTGGGATTCACTGAAGAGCGCGACAACGGTGTCCTGGTGGCGGCGGCAACAGGGCACTTCGAAAGCACCGACGGCACCGGGTTGGAAGTCACCCACCGCGGCTTCACCCTGTTCATTCCGACCGAAGAGGAAGGGGTCTATGCAGGTACGGATCACTCGGAAGTGGTCGCCGCACGCGGCGGTTACCACTCAGGCGTTTTTGTCGTTGGTCTGGACGCGGGTGCGATTGGGGACCTGATCGCGATACAGGATCCGGACACCCGGGCCAGCCTGCAGTGGTCCGGTGGAATGGCTCAGCTCTGCCGGGGACGCTGAAGGCCGCCAATGCCGGCACGGGGGACAGGGACGTCCCCCATTTTTTGCCCACATCTGGCACCAGGACAGCGATCAACCGATTCGCGAACCTGAGGCATGACTCACTAGTTCGCGGCTATCGAAAACAGCAGCAGGACGAAGAGGACCACGCCCGCCAGGGGCAGGATCAGTCCGGGCCAGTCCTTGGGCGCTTCCCGGCTCTCCTGAAAGATGACGCCCAGGCC
>SLND01000168.1 GCA_007133205.1 Natronospiraceae bacterium
ACCACCCCGCTGCCGCTGGAAAGCTGGCTGGGCATTCTCGCCGTGAGCCTGCCGATCCTGTTCCTGGTGGAAGGCGAGAAGGCCATCCTGCGTCGCCGGGCGCGTCCATCAGCGCTCACTTGAGCCAGATCAATGAACGGGCCCCTGAAACACGGGATGATGCCCGCAAGCCCCCACCATCCCCTGATCAGGAGCAGCCGGAATGAAACCCCTCCCCCATCGATACCAGGTTTCGGCCAGCGGCGGCCCCGCCGGCAACATTCCGGTGCAGAGCCCGGGTCTCCCCGACCTGGAAACGGACGCACCCGCCCAGTTCGGGGGCAGCGGCGAGCACTGGTCCCCGGAAACCCTGCTGGTGGCCGCCGTCGCCAACTGCTTTGTTCTCACCTTCCGGGCCCTGAGCCGGCATGCCGGCGCGGAGTGGGAAGACCTGCGGGTCGATGCGGAAGGTGAGCTGGACAAGACGGAATCCGGCCTGCGTTTCACTCACTTTCGACTGAGCGTGGAGCTGCGAGCGGCCAATGGAGCCGGTCCGGAAAAACTGGAGCAGCTTCTGGAAAAATCGGAACGGCAATGCCTGATCACCAACTCGCTCACCGCCGAAAGCGAGATCAGCATCGCGATTACTGCCTGAGTATGCTTTCCCGGCACCGAGCCTGGCGGTGCCGGGAATAACCGGACTACTTCAGGCTTTCGACGTAGTCGGCCAGGCGCGCACTGGACACCTCCCCCACATGGGCATCGCGAAGTTTCCCGTCCGCATCGTAGAAGAGCGTGGTGGGCAGAACGTGGGCGCCGACTTCCCCTGACAGGCTGGAAGATTTGTCCAGCAGGACACCGTCGAGCTCGAGCCCCTCGGCGGCGAGCCAGGCTTCCATCTCCTCCCGGCTTTCACCCTGGTTGGGAAACAGGAAATGCACCTCGTCGCCGTAGCGGGCCTGGGCCTGTTCGAAGGCCGGCATCTCCCGGCGACAGGGCGGGCACCAGCTGGCCCAGAGATTGATCACCACCGGCTTGCCTTCCAGGCCGGCAAGCTCAAGACGCTCTCCTTCCAGGCTGGTCAGCTGCCGCTCGGGCAGGCTACCTGCCGGGCCGTCACTCACGAGACCATGACCGAAAGCCAGTGCGCCCCACAGAGCAAACCCTGCCAGCAGGGACGCCGAGGGCACGAGCACGGGAATCTGGCGACGCCAGGCCACCAGGGCGGCGACCAGCAGCGCGGCCGCCATGCCCCAGACGGGCGCATAGCCTTCCTGCCAGAAGAAAAGGACAGTGACCGGATTGTCCTGATACCAGTCCCAGCGGGCGCTGGCATAGGCCGCCCGTCCCACCACAATGCCCGCAATCAGCCCGCACCAGAGGGGCAGACCGGCATCCACGCCCCGACGTCGCTCCAGCCACCAGGCAAGGGCGAACACGCCGACGACGCCCAGCAGGACGAACAGGCGATCCAGGGGTATGGCGAGGGGGCCAATGCTCAGAGTATCCATGGACAAGAGATTATACCGGGATCAGGAAACGAGGGCCGAACCGGTCACCAAGGATCATGTCAGAGGCGGGCCGCCAGCCGCGTGCCTTCATCTATTGCACGCTTGGCATCCAGCTCGGCGGCGACGCGCGCGCCCCCGATCAGGTGGACGGGCATGCCCGCTGCATCGAGTTCGTCATGAAGTTCACGCCGCGATACCTGTCCGGTACACAGCACCACATTGTCGACTTCCAGGCAGCGCTGCTCCCCGTCGACTTCAATGTGCAGTCCCTTGTCATCAATGTGCCGATAGCGCACACCCGGAACCATCTTCACCCCGCGTTTTCTGAGCGAAAGCCGGTGGATCCAGCCGGTGGTGGTCCCGAGGTTCTTGCCGGGCTTGGTGGTCCGACGCTGGAGCAGATGAATCTCGCGCGCAGCGGCTTCCAGCCGTGGCTTGTTTCCGGCCACACCACCGCGCACCGATATGTTCATGTCCACCCCCCACTCCCGGAAAAAATGCTCCCGGTCCAGACTCGGCGAAGCACCTTCATGGGCGAGGAATTCCGAGACATCGAAACCGATGCCACCGGCCCCGACCACGGCGACCCGTTTGCCGACCGGCTTGCGGTGCAGAAGCACATCGATATAGGACAGCACCATGGGATGGTCCTGCCCGGGGATGCCCGGATCCCGGGGATACACCCCCGTGGACAGGATCACTTCATCATATCCGGCCGCATGCAGGCTCTCCGCATCCGCCACTGTCTCGAGCCGAAGATCCACCCCGGTTTCCTCGATACGGTGACGGAAGTAACGCAGGGTCTCGTCGAACTCCTCCTTGCCGGGGATCCGCCGCGCCATGTTGAACTGCCCGCCGATGCGATCGGCTGCCTCGTAGAGACTGACTTCATGGCCACGCTCGGCCGCCGTGGTGGCCGCCGCCAGGCCGGCAGGACCGGCACCGATCACGGCAATGCGCTTGCGCTGCGCGGCAGGCTCGATGCGCAACTCGGTTTCGTGACAGGCCCGCGGGTTTACCAGGCAACTCGCGTACTCGTTCCTGAATACATGATCGAGACAGGCCTGGTTACAGGCGATACAGGTATTGATCGCCTCCTCGCGTCCTTCCGCCGCCTTGTTGACCCAATCCGGGTCGGCAAGAAAGGGCCGCGCCATGGAAATCATGTCCGCATCGCCCTGTGCGAGCACTTCCTCGGCGGTGTCGGGCATGTTGATACGATTGGCCGTCGCCAGCGGGACCGAAACCTCATCGCGCAACTTGCGCGTGACCCAGGTGAAGGCCGCCCGTGGCACCATGGTCGCAATGGTCGGAATACGCGTTTCGTGCCAGCCAATGCCGGTGTTGATGATATTGGCACCGGCCTCCTCGACCGCCTTGCCCAGGCTCACCACTTCTTCCCAGCTATTGCCATCAGCAAGCATGTCCAGCATCGACAGCCGGTAGATGAGAATGAAATCCTCTCCCACCGCTTCCCGGGTGCGGCGTACGATTTCCAGCGGCAGGCGCATGCGGTTCTCGAAGGATCCGCCCCATTCATCCTTGCGGGTATTGGTACGCGGCACCAGGAACTGATTGATGAAGTAGCCTTCCGAGCCCATGATTTCGACGCCGTCATAACCGGCTTCCCGGGCCAGTCGCGCGCAGCGCACGAAGTAGCGGATCTGGCGTTCGATACCTTTCGCGCTCAGTGCCCTGGGGGTAAAGGGATTGATCGGCGCACGAATGGCCGAGGGCGCCACGGAAAAGGGATGATAGGCATAACGCCCGGCATGCAGGATCTGCATGCAGATATGGCCGCCGGCATCATGAACAGCGCGGGTCAGTTTCCGGTGCCGGGACAATTCCCAACGGTTGGTGAGCTTGGAGGCGAAAGGTGCCAACCGTCCGCGCCAGTTGGGAGCAATGCCGCCGGTAACCGCCAGGCCGACGCCACCTTCGATGCGTTCAACGAAATACGCAGCCAGACGATCATAATCCCGCGCCCGATCTTCCAGGCCGGTATGCATCGACCCCATGATCACCCGGTTCGGCAAGCGGGTGAATCCGAGATCCAGTGGTTCCATCAGGCGAGGGTATTTCCGCGAAGCCTGCTCGTTCAATTCTTTTCTCCGCAAGTCCAATAATGATGATCAGGGTATTTCACGCAAGCAGTTTCAAGCTTCCGGAGCCGGATCCACGTCCTGATAGGCCTCCGGGACGAAGCGGGGGTTGCACAGGGCAAGAAAGACCAGATCCCCGGATCCGGTATTGCGGATTCGCTGATCCGCACCGGCCGGAATGATGACCACATCCCCGGGCTCCACGGTCTGCGGCTGCCCCTCACCGACTTCCACCCTGCCCCTGCCTTCCAGGATCACATAGCGCTCGGTGATGCCGTGGAGGCGATGCCAACGTGTCACGGCACCGGGGCTTACCCGTGCCCGGGCAATGGAAAGCTCCGGATCCGCGTCACTATTGGACCACTCCTGTATGTAACAGCCTTCACGGAAGAAGTATTCCTGGTTTTCCTGTCCACGCAGGATATTCGGATGCACCTTCAAAGTCTCCTCTCGCAATCATCCGTCACTCGGAGCAATGTGGATCCCGGGCGACAACCCGGGGAGACAGGAACCCAGGGCTTATTAAAACCCAGGGCTAGTTACCACGGTTTCGCGGTTATTCCGCAAGTATGGGGAGCCGGTCAGGTCTCGTCGGCGATCCGACGAAGCGCCTCGACGTCGTCCAGACTCACATCACGCCGATCCACCGAAATCCAGCCCTTGTCCTGGAATCGGCGCAGTACCCGACTGACCGTTTCGGTGGCCAGGCGGAGATAGTTGGCAATATCCCGTCGCGACATGACCAGGCGAAAACTGCGTGAGGAATACCCCCTTTCCCCGAAACGCCTGGCCAGGCTCAGGAGAAAGGAGGCCATGCGTTCTTCCGCCGAGTGATCCCCGGCCATCGGCACGAGACTGGTGATTTCCTTGCTCAGCAGGCGCATGATCTGGCGCTGCAGGCCGGGAAGCTCGGAAGCCAGTTGCGTCAGTTCATCGAAGGGCATGATGCAGGCCATCGCGGTATCCAGTGCCATGAGATTGCACTGGTGCTGACCGGGATGAATGGCGTCCAGGCCGACCAGTTCCCCAGGGAGGTGGAAGCCGAGGACCTGCTCCTCGCCTTCCGAGTCCAGGGTATAACTCTTGTAGGTGCCGGAACGAACCGCGTAAATGCTGCGCATGGGGTCCCCGGCGCGAAACAGGTGCTGCCCTGCTTTCATGGGTGGGCTCTTCTCGACGATGCTGTCGAGCCGGGCCATTTCCGGTTCCCCAAGCCCCAATGGGACACACAAATCACGCAAGGAACAGGAACTGCAGACCTGGCGCAACCGGTTGATGTCGATCGGGCTGGTATCACTCGATGCCGGCATGTGTCCACACTCCC
>SLND01000086.1 GCA_007133205.1 Natronospiraceae bacterium
CCCAACATCGAGCGTCTGGAAAAGGATCTGACCGAACGCCTGGGTGCCCGCGTCGCGATCGAGGATGGTCGCGGCGGCAAGGGGCGGCTGGTGATACGTTACGCCAGCCTGGATGAACTCGACGGCATACTCGAGCGCATCCGCTGAGGCATCCGCCCCTGTTCGATCCGGGGCGCGGACGAGCGCCGGTTATCGGCGCTCCTTGAGCCGTTCCCGCCGCGCTTGTATACTTGCGCGCCCCGAGCCCGGAAGGGTAGGCGCGGCAGTGACCCGCGCAGTCCCGCCAGCGACAGGGGAGCATCCGAGACAGTTTGCCGAACGATCCGCCCGGGCCGACCCGCCCGCCGAGCGGGTGCGCGGATTGTGTTGCCGGCCACTACCCGATGCGGAGGCTTTCAGCGGTGCAGCAGGCATGGCCCGTCGTTTTCCGCCTCGGTGTCAGTCAGGCCGCTTTGACACTGCTGGTGGCCGGAGTCTGGTGGCTTGCGGGTGGCAGCGCGCCGGCGGCCCTGCTCGGCGGTGGCGTGGTGACCGTGCTGAGCCTTTATTTTGCCGTCCGCCTGTTCAGCGTGGATGCCGCGACTGATCCGCAGGCCTTCCTGCGCAGGCTTTATCGGGCCGAAGTGATGAAGCTGGTCCTGGTGGCGGTTTTCTTTCTGTTTGCCGCCCACCAGATGCCCGAGCAGATGGCGGAGATCGTGACCGCGTTCATTGTGGCTCTGCTGGGCTACTGGTTCGCGCTGCTGCCGCTGGCCCGGCGCGTTGAACCGCCGCAGTAGTTTGCACCGAAAAAATCAGGGAACGTTCCAGGCGTAGAGACCGACAACAATGAGAATCGATTACGACAGCCCCGGAGAGTATATCGACCATCACCTCGGTCACTGGGTGATTGGCGATCCGGACAGCTTCTTCAGCATCCACTTCGATACGGTGCTCTTCTCCACCATCCTGGGGCTGACCTTTTTCCTGATTTTCTTCCTTGTTGCGCGCCGCGTGACCACCGGCACCCCCGGACCTTTCCAGAATTTCATCGAGACCATCATCGATTTCATCGATGAACAGGTGCGTGATTCCTATCATGGCACATCGAAGTTGGTGGCGCCGATCGCCCTGACCATCTTCATCTGGGTCTTCCTGATGAACGTGGTCAAGCTGATTCCCTATGACCTGTTCCCGTATCTGGCCCAGATGGTCGGGATCGAATACCTGCGCATCAACCCGACCTCGGACATCAATGCCACGGCCGGCCTTGCCCTGGGCGTGTTCGTCATGATCATGTTCTTCGGCCTGCGCGCCAAGGGGTTCATGGGCTTTGGCGGCGAGTTCCTGACCTCGCCCTTCCACGCCAGCAACCCGGTATTCAAGGTGCTGCTGGCGCCGATCAACCTTTTCTTCAAGGTCGTGGAAGAGCTGGTCAAGCCCTTCTCACTGGCCATGCGTCTGTTCGGCAACATGTACGCCGGCAGTCTCATCTTTACGCTCATCGCCATCTCGCCCTGGTACCTGCAATGGGCCCTGGGTTTCGGCTGGTCGGTCTTCAAGCTGCTGGTGATTACCCTGCAGGCCTTTGTGTTCATGGCCCTGACCATCGTCTACCTGAGCATGGCGGAGGAAGAGCACTGAATCCCTGACCGGATAACGGCGCGGCGAGCTGGACTGGCTTGCTCGCTCCGCCACGAGTTCACAACAACCTGGTTCTTTGGACGTCGGAGGAAGTTATGGAAATCGAAGTTACCGCTGCGATTGCACAGCTGCAGGGCATGACCGTGCTGGCCGTTGGCCTGATCGTCGGTCTCGGTGCCGTGGGTACCGCCATTGGTTTCGGCATGCTGGGTGGACGTTTCCTGGAGTCCGCTGCGCGCCAGCCGGAGCTTGTGGGCATGCTCCAGGTCCGGATGTTCATCCTGGCCGGTCTGCTTGACGCCGTCGCCATGATCGGCGTGGGTCTTGCGGTGTGGTTTGCCGTGGCCAGCCCGTTCCTTGGGGCCCTGGAAGGCATGATCTGAAGCATTCCGATGCCGTTGTGCCGGAATCAAAGCCGAGTTGGAACCGTGCTGAACGGGGGTTCGCAGCGTGAATCTTAATCTCACGATATTTATCCAGATGGTCAGTTTCGGCCTGCTGGTCTGGCTCACGATGAAGTTCGTGTGGCCACCGCTGGTCGAGGCCATGAAGGAGCGTCGCGACCGCATCGCCGAAGGTCTGGCGGCCGCGGAGAAGGGCAGCAAGCAGCTCGAGGAAGCCAGCGACGAAGCCGAGCGCATCCTCCGGGAGGCACGCGAAGAGGCCTCCGGGATCATCAACCAGGCGAATCGTCGCAGCAGCGAGATGATCGAGGAGGCCCGTGCCGAGGCCCGCCGCGAAAGCGAGCGGCTGGTTGCCAATGCGCGCAGCCAGATCGAGCAGGAGACCGAACGGGCCCGCGGCGAGTTGCGGCGGGAACTGGCCGAGCTTACCGCGCTGGGTGCGGGCCAGATTCTCGGCCGCGAGGTGGATGCCTCGGCCCATGAGGATCTGGTCAAGCGTCTGGCTTCCGAACTGTAAGAGGACGACACCGTCATGGCCGATTACAGTACGATCGCCCGCCCCTATGCCCGGGCCGTGTTTGAGCTGGCCCTGGAGAGCGACAGCGGCCAGCTCTGGGCGGATCGCCTGGCGGCTCTTGCCGAGCTGGTGCAAAGCCCGGAAATGGCCGACTGGGTCAACAGCCCGCTGGTGCCGCCCGCCGAGCTCGGCAAGGTCCTGAGCGAGGCCCTGGGCGACCTGGACGAGGCGGGCCGCAACTTCATCCGCCTGCTGGCGGAACGGCGCCGCCTGGTCGCCCTGCCGGAAATCGCCCGCCAGTTCGATCAGCTGAGGGCCGAAGCCGAGGGCCGGATGACGGTGGAATTGCGCACCGCACGCCCGCTGGACGACAAGACCCGCAAGGCGTTGACCGAAGCCCTCGGCCGCCGCCTGGGTCGCCAGCTGGAACTGAACGTGATCGAGGACGAGGAACTGCTCGGCGGAGTCATGCTCCGTGCCGGCGACCTGGTCATAGACGGCTCCGTGAAAGGCCAGCTCGACCGGCTTGCCGCGGCCATGAGTCACTAAAGCGCGAGACAGGACAGGACCATGCAAGTCAATCCAAGCGAAATCAGCGAACTGATCAAGGAACGCATCAAGAAATTCGATGCCGGCGGCGAAGTCCGCAATGTCGGCACCGTGGTCAAGGTGACGGACGGCATTGTCACCATCCACGGCCTGGGCGACGCCCAGTACGGTGAGATGCTCGAATTCCCTGGCGACACCTTCGGCATGGCGCTGAACCTGGAACGCGATGTCGTCGGTGCCGTGGTGCTGGGGGATTACACACACATTTCCGAAGGGGATACGGTCAAGTGCACCGGCCGCATCCTCGAGGTGCCGGTGGGCGAGCAGATGCTCGGCCGGGTGGTGGATGCCCTGGGTCGGCCGATTGACGGCAAGGGGGCGATCGAGACCGAAGGCACCGAGCCGATCGAAAAGGTTGCACCCGGCGTGATTACCCGCCAGTCGGTGGACGAGCCGGTACAGACCGGGCTCAAGTCGATCGACTCCATGATCCCGATCGGGCGCGGCCAGCGTGAGCTGATCATCGGCGACCGCCAGACCGGCAAGACCGCGGTCGCGGTGGACACGATCATCAACCAGAAGAACTCCGACGTGAAGTGTGTCTACGTCGCCGTCGGTCAGAAGGCATCGACCATTGCCAACGTGGTCCGCAAGCTGGAAGAGCACGGCGCGATGGAGCACACCATTGTGGTCGCCGCCGGCGCTTCCGATACCGCCGCGCTGCAGTTCATTGCGCCCTATGCCGGCTGCTCCATGGGCGAGTACTTCCGTGATCGTGGCGAAGACGCCCTGATCATCTATGACGATCTCACCAAGCAGGCCTGGGCCTATCGGCAGGTTTCTCTGCTGCTCCGCCGTCCGCCGGGACGCGAGGCCTATCCCGGGGACGTGTTCTATCTCCATTCCCGTCTGCTCGAACGCGCTGCGCGGATCAACGAGCAGGAAGTGGAGCGGCGCACCGACGGCAAGGTCAAGGGCAAGACCGGTTCCCTGACCGCTCTGCCGATCGTGGAAACCCAGGCCGGTGACGTCTCCGCCTTCGTGCCCACGAACGTGATCTCGATTACCGATGGCCAGATCTTCCTCGAGACCGATCTGTTCAACTCCGGCATTCGCCCGGCGGTGAACGCAGGCATCTCGGTCTCGCGTGTCGGGGGTTCGGCCCAGACCAAGATCATCAAGAAGCTCGGCGGCGGGATTCGACTGGCACTGGCTCAGTACCGGGAGCTGGCGGCCTGCGCCCAGTTCGCCTCCGATCTCGACAAGGCCACCCGCGATCAGCTTGAACGTGGCAAGCGGGTCATGGAGCTGATGAAGCAGAAGCAGTACCAGCCCCTGACCATCGCCGAGACCGCGCTTTCGCTGTACGCGGTGAACGAGGGCCACCTCGACGATGTGGAAGTGGAAAAGATCGTGGATTTCGAGGCCGCGCTGCACAACTACTTCCGCAGCGAACACAGCGATCTGATGAACCAGATCAACGAGTCCGGCAAGTACGACGACGAGATTGCCAAGGGACTCGAGAAAGTCGTCACCGAGTTCAAGAAAACCCAGGCCTGGTAAGGCAGACGCCTCCGGCCGGCAACGCGGATAGAGCTTATGTCAGGTGCCGCCAAGGAAATCCGGACTCAGATCAAGAGTATCGGTAACACGCAGAAGATCACCAAGGCCATGGAAATGGTCGCGGC
>SLND01000087.1 GCA_007133205.1 Natronospiraceae bacterium
CCGGGGCCTGGGCCACGGTGAACTGCAATGTGCTGGAAGGGGTACCGTCGCTGACGGAAACCGCGGTGCCGGTGGATTACTCCGGCGAGGAAGCCGATGCGCGCCGCGATCGCCGACGCAAACGCTGGACCCCCGTCACGCGCCTGCCCTGAAGCAGCTCCCTGCCGCTGCGAATGAATTGATCACGGGCTCCCGGGTCCGGCTTCCCCGTTGTCCAGCACCCGCACCGGCTGGCCTTCCCGCAGGCGTTCGGCCCCACGAATCACTACCCGGTCACCGGCTTCCACCGGGCCGCGGATCTCGATCAGTTCTCCGGAACCGGTTCCCGTGGTTACCCGGCGTTGATGGGCCACATTGTCCTGGTCCACCACAAACACGCTGATGCCGTCACTGCGCAGTACCAGTGCGTCCCTGGGGACCGTAAGCACTGGCTGGGCATTCGCTGTCGGAATGCGCAGGCGTACCGTCTGGCCAACAGGCAATGCGTCTTCCGGATCAAGGCGAAGCTCGAAGACGTGACTGAACTCGGAGCCGACGACGACCACAGTGCGAAGTTGTGCGCCAAGTTCGCGACCATCGGCAGTGAAATACAAGCGATCCCCGGGCGACTGATAGCGATAGTAGCCCAGTGGCGCACGCGCAACGATTTCAACATCGTCCGGGTCCAGCATGCGCACCACCGGAGTGCCCACGGCGACCCTTTCTCCGCTCCGGGCCAGGCGTTCCGCGACGATGCCGTCGAAGGGTGCGCGAACCTGAGCACGCTCGATCTGATGACGAACCTGGGCCAAGCGACTCTCGGCAACGGCCTTGTCGCCGAGGGCGACGTCTCTTTCCGAGCGAATCTGCTCGACGTCAGCCAGGGATACGTGCCCGCGTTCTCCAATACGTTCCCTGCGCAAGAGTTCTGCATCCAGATAGATGCGCCGAGCCTCGGCACGGCGTACTTCGGACACCAGTTCTTCCTCGCGCAGGCGCAGGGCTACATCCTCGATCTGAGCAACAATATCGTCCCTGGCGAAGCGGGTGCCGGGCTCGGCGACGCGTATCAAGCGGCCTTCCACTTCCGTTGACAGGGTCACGTCTTCACGTGAGACCACGGTGCCCGAGACCCGGCTGCCCGGGGCAATCGATTGGGTCTCGGCCGTGGCGAGGCGAACCGGTGCACCCGGCGGCTGGGCCATCGCACAGGGAAGGGTAACCAGGGTCAGAAACAGGAGGGCGAGCCCACGCTTGAGTAATCCGTTCATGCAGTACCTCCTGTGGGAGCAGTACCCGGGGTAGCGGTGTGATATGAAGAACGCTCCTCGTTCATGCGCAAGAGGCTGGGCAGGAGAAGGAGAGTGAAAAGGGTGCTCAGGGCCATGCCACCGACGATCACGGCGGCCAGCCCCCGGTATATCTCGGTACCCGCACCAGGGATCAGAAGCAGTGGCAGCATGCCGAACAGGCTCGTGGTCGTGCTCATCAGGATCGGGCGCAGTCGTTGCCGTACGGCGACTTCCACTGCCTCGCGTCGACGCAGTCCTTCACGTTCACCGTCACGGGCGCGATAGACCAGAAGAATGGCGTTATTGACCACCAGTCCAAGCAGGATCACGAAACCGATCATGGTCAGCATGTCCATGGCCTGTCCGGTTACCACGCCCGCCAGGCGTAGCCCGATCACACCGCCGACCGTGGCCATGGGCAGAGTCAGCAATACCAGGAAGGAATCACGGAAGGAACGGAACAGAGCCGAGATAAGCAGATAGAGAATGACCACCGCGAGCAGGAAGCTGCCGGAAAGGTTGCGCAGGGTCTCACCCAGGGCCTCTGCGGTACCGCGGTAAGTGATCATTCCATCCGGTGGCAAACTGGCCCGAATCTGGGGCGCCACCTGGGACTCGATGAGATCAAGTGCCGTTTCCAGGGGCATATCCGAAGGTGGCGTTACCAGCAGGGTCAGGGTACGGCGCCGGTCCACCCGCCGAATCTGGTTGGGTCCGGCGGTCTGCTCCAGTCGCGCCATTTCGCCCAAGGTCACGATGTCCCCCAGGGGGGTGGCCAGCGGTGTGCCCATCAGATCCTCGGGCATCAGCCAGGTTTCGCTGCGCAATACGATGTCCAGGCGGCGGTCACCATCAAAGTAATCCCCGAGCCAGGCCCCGTCACCCAGCGCACGGAAGGCGGACCCGAGTTGACTGCGGGTCCAGCCGGCCTCTGCAATCCGGCGGTCGTCGGGGTGCAGTCGCAATTCGGGTTCAGCCAGTTCCAGGTCCGGCAGGGGGCGCACTATGGCGCCCGGCAATGCCTGTTGCAGGCCCATGAAGCCGATCATGCCGGCACCGAGCAGGGCCTCATAATCCGCTGACTGCAGGTCTACCTGAATGCTGCGTCCGCCGCGTCCGATGAAGAGCGGGGCACGACTGGCACCGCCCATGGTGTCTGGCAGACCCTGGACCACCCGGGAATTGACGTCCGCCAGCAAGGCATTGAATTGTCTGTCTTCTGCCGCCACGGCACCGAAGAAGATGCCGCCGCCAAAGTAACCGATGAACATGTCCTCGATCCGAGGACCCTTTTCGTTATCAAACCCGTCGTTATCAGGCCCGGCATCCACCAGCATGGGGCGCATCCGTTCGTTCATCACCCCTACCAGTTCGCTTTCCGCCGTATCCACGCCGAGACCGGGCGGGGTGATCAGAAAGCCGAAAAGGAAATTGCGTTGCCCTTCAGGCAGATAATCCGCCGGTGGCAGCAGCAGGGCGCCGACGAGAACAGGCACCGTGGTGAGGCCCACAACCCAGCCCCAGCGACGTCGCGGGGTATCGGTCAGTCGCATGATGCCGCCGGTGATGCCTTGCCACCAGTGCCCGTGGCGATCCCGCAGTTCGCGTTCACCAAGCAGACGCCAGGCAGCGGTGGGCAATACGGTCACGGCGACGATCAGGGAGCAGACAATCGCGGCCGAAATTACAACGGCGAGGTCAGCGAACAACTGGCCGGCTTCATCCTCAAGAAAGATGACCGGAAGGAAGATGGCGACCGTGGTGGCCGTGGATGCCAGGAGCGCTCCCCAGACCTGGGTTGTGCCCCGGAGGGACGCATCGTAAATGTCTTCACCGGCTTCACGCCGCCGGACAATGTTCTCAAGTGTGACAATGGCGGCATCCAGAACCATGCCGGTTGCGAAGGCAAGTCCAGCGAGGGAAATGACATTCAGGGTGCGCCCACTGGCATCCAGCACCAGGAAGGCAAACAGCAGGCACAATGGAATTGCCAGCGCCACCATCATCGTGGCGCGGAAGCGTCGGAAGAACCACCAAAGAACCCCGATCGCCAGCACCATTCCCAGAATCAGATTGGTGGAGACCATGGCGATGGACTGGGTAATGTAGATGGTGTCGTCATAGAGTTGCTTGATGGTCAGCCCTGCGGGCTGGAGATGACTCTGCTCCAGTTCCGAGACCGTCCTTTTCAGTTCGTTCATCACCTCGAGCACGTTGACTCCGGGTTCCGGAATCACGTTCATGGCGATGGTTTCTTCCGCGTTGTGGGTGATCAGTGCGCGCCGGTCGCGCATGACCCGTTCCACCGTCGCCACGTCGCCCAGGTAGACCGGGTGTCCGTCCCGCCAGTCCAGGACGAGGTCGCGCATGTCATCGACCTGGTAGCGACCGGCGAAGCGCAGGGTATAGCTGCGCCGTCCGACTTCGCGCTGGCCGGCCGAAACATCCACGTTCTCGCCCAGGCGTTGACCGATGGTGGTCAGATCGATGTCCAGGGCAGCGGCACGCCAGGGATCGAAGCTGATGCGGATCTCGTAGGGGCGTCCGCCCTGGGGATTGGCGGATGATATGCCGGCGATACGCTCGATCCGTTCCTTGATGACCTGATCGGCCAGGTCCTGGTACTCGGCAATGGGGCGGTCATTGCCGGGGGCGCGTTGAATGCTGAACCAGGCGATGGTCTTGGCGAAATCATCATCACCGACCCGAATGTTCGGTTCGCTGGCATCCACCGGGTAGCGCGGCACCCGGTTCAGGCGGTTGATGACCTCGATCAGGGCCCGGTTGATGTCGGCACCGACGCTGAACTCCAGGTGGATCGAGCCACTGCCCTGGGAGGCAGTCGAGGTCATGCGCTGTAGTCCCGGAGTATCACGCAGGAGGGCTTCCTGGGGCTCCAGGATTTCGGATTCCACTTCGCCGGGCGAGGCCGCACGCCAGCCCGTGGATACGGTAATCGAGGGCCGGTCCACGTCGGGGGTCATCTGAATCGGCAGGCGGCCGAGACTGATCAGCCCGAATATCAGCAGGAGCAGGCAACCCACCGCCACCGCGACCGGGTTACTCAGGGCAAGTCGGGTAAGAGGCACTTCCGTATCCCTCCGGAAGGGACGACATGCCCCGGGTGACCGCCACCCGGATGCACTGCCGTCTTGTCGCGGATTATAGACCGGCAGGGATGGGAAAAGTGCTCAATTCCGGCGTTTCACTGATTGCAGGCAGGATACTTGTGGAATCGCGTGGTTTCGCTTGCTGAGCCGGCGGAGCAGGGGGGGGCATGCCCTGTCCCGGATTCCCGCAAGCTCTGGTTCAGTGGCAAATGCCGCCGGGGTGGCCCCGGCGGCATTTGCGGTGGGCGGATGAGGGTCAGACTAGAAAAGGAAGACGGCCCGCAGCATCACGTCGTCAAAGGTTTCCTCGTCGGTCAGCATGGTGACGCCTTCTTCTTCATCGCTGAAGCTGTGCCAGTTGGCGCGATAGGTCAG
>SLND01000057.1 GCA_007133205.1 Natronospiraceae bacterium
CCTGCAGGGACAGATGCTGGTCGCGCAGACCACCGGCCATACGTTCCTGCATGCCCGTGGTCTGCATGGCGGTCACGCCGAGTACGGTCAGGATGATCAGGATGATCAGGCTGAACAGGAGAACCGCACCGCGTTGCCGCGGTCGGTCCATCGTCGTGAAAGCCCCTGGCTGATTGCGCGTCATCACCCCCTCCTCGTTTTCATACCCGGTAAACGCCCCGGCTGCTACAGGGCACGATCCCAGCAACCGTCGTATTCATCATCTACCTGGTTGCCCGCGGCCCTGCGCGAACCGTCGCTGTCCAGTTCGAAATACTCGCAGGCATGAGTGTCCCGCTCCTGCGCGCCCTGTGGATCGGCGCGCAGGGTGAAACTCTGGCCACCATCCTGGACGTCCTTGCTGATCCGATAGTAACCGTCCTCGGAGTCCCACTCCTCATCATCCATGCAGTCCTCGTACTCGTTGTTGACCGTATAGCAGCGCTCGAGGCGCTGTGCCGCCTGCATCAGCGAGGACTGGGCGTCGGCGCGCCGGCTCTGGTCCACATTGTTGATGTAGGCGTTATAGGCAATCCCCGCGAGAATGCCTACGATCACCAGCGCGATCAGCAGCTCGATCAGCGAAAAACCTTTCTGTCTGCCCTGTTGCATGCTTGTCATTGCATAATCCTTGTCATTGCCTTGAAAACCATCTGTTCCAGTCTCTTTCATCCCGTTCACGGGATCCGATTCCTCAGCCGTACCGTGGACGAGTACACCCGCCGCTGGTACTCGCGATTGTCCACCACATCCAGGACATCCCCGAGTACCGCCAATTCATCGACCTCTGGAAGATCAGTCAGGCGGGTGTGGCTTCGGACCACGAAGGCCAGGCGGGCGGCAAGCACCTGCTCCCACTGATCGTCCGTTTCCACCTGTGTCGCATCACGATAATCATCGACACTGCCATTCCCGGTTTCATCAACACCAAAGCGCATCCGCATCATTTCCACGCCGGAGACCAGCTCGTCGGATTCCACGCCACCATCGCCACGTGGCTGAGCATAGAACAGGGCCGGCTGATCATCCGCACCGCGACCGACAAAGAACCAGATTTCCTGCCCGCGGGCCACCGAAATCGGAGGTACGCAACAACCGGCGCCGTCAAAATGGCCGGGGAAGGTGATGGTGTCATTGCCAGCAGCATTCGTGCGGTGCCCCACGAAGATCGTGCCGCTGCCATCCCAGATCACGATCGGCTCTTCCTCGTTGAAATCATTGCCCGGCGTATCAATATTGCTTCCCATGCCTCCAGGCTGGGTTGCGGAAAGACTTCCACCGCCTCCCAGGGAGCGCACCACGAAGATGTCAGAACCGGGAATGGCGCGATCCTCAATCAGGTCTGCCAAGTCCGGGTCTCGGATATCGCTTGCAATATCACCGCTCCACTCACCCAGGGAGCCGACCGCCTCCGGGCTCAAGTCTTCACCGAGGTCACGATCACCGGTCCATTCGTAGCCCACGACCGGTTGATTGGTGAACACGTCGATGCTGGAGAAGTTGCCGCTACCACCCGGGCCACCGCCACCTCCACCGCCAGGGCCACCGCCGCCACCGCTGCCACCGCTGCCACCGCCGGGGCAATTACCTTCCGGGTCGGTACCGTCGCCGGGGTGACCGAAGTTGCACACCCGGTCAAGACTTCCCATCGGTCCGGCATAACCCGCGACACGCAATTCGTCCGAAACCAGTTCGACCGCAAAGCGCCCCGACTCCTGAACCCGGGACAGGCTTTCATTGAGTTGGTAGGAGGCGCGCATGCCGGAAAAGAGCTGGATGATTCCGATCATGAGGATGGAACCGATCACCAGCGCGATCATCAGCTCGACGAGCGTCAGGCCCCGCTGCCGGGAAGCGACCAGAGAAAAGCAGGTTTCAGATCTCGGTGACATAGCGGAACTCCTGTTCCCCGGAACCGTTCGCGGACGGTTCGTCCTCCCCCAGCAGACCACCACTGCGGTCATCGAGCCAGCGCACAACGATCATGACCGAACCATCACTGGCGGTCTGAATGCGGGCGGCACCACGCGGCAGTTGCTCGCGCAGGTTGAAGGCCCAATTATTCAGGTCACGTTGCGCAGCGGAGCCACCGTTCCCGGGACTGGCGTCCTCATAGTCACCAAAGCCCTTGTTGTAGTCGCCGGACAGGGCCGCCTGGCGGTTGGCACGCATGGCATCGACGATTTCATAACTGAACAGGGTGGCCTGGGAGCGCATGTTGGCGCTGTAATTGCTCTGCAGGCCGGCCATCTGAAGACTGGCCAGGCCCAGCAGGCCAATGCTGAGTACCAGCATGGCCACGAGCAGTTCAATGAAACTGAAGCCACCATTGCGGTGGCATCCGCAGTACACAATCATCCCCCCTCCATTTTCTGTCGCTGGTTACCTTGTCCCCGGAGTTCGAACGCAGAAACCCGAATTCAGCAGGGACTTTCACCGGTCCATTCCGCATTGACCCGGGCCCGACCCGAGCTGTTGATCACGATCTCCCGACAGAAGACATCTACCTGTTGTCCCCCGGCATCACTGCCACGGTAGATAATCCGCAGGCGTCCATCTGCGCGGCCATTTCGCTGAAAGCTCACCGTGGTGTCGCCATCGGTTACTTCCATATCGGGCTGCCCGGCCGGCGCATCCCATACCCTGATGGGTTCGTCCGCACCGTCCTCCTTGACGATCCAGCCATCCGTCCAGTCCTCGCCGTCACACTCTCGCGGCTGAGTGGCCGTCCTGGAAGCACAGAGCAGGACATCATTGCCCCGCCGGGTCGCTTCGGAGCGCGCCAGGGTGGCCGCGGTAATGAATTCGTTCACCTGCGTGGTGATCCGGTTGCGCTCGACCATGCCCCACCACGCGGGCGCGGCCAGGCTCAACAGCACCCCGATCACGACCAGCGCGACGATCAATTCCAGCAATGTCAGACCGCTTTGGCGTCTCATGGCATCTACTCTATTCCCGATACAAGCCTTGCTCACCCCCCGCCCGCCCCGGCGGCAATCAATCACCGACGAATGGTTTCGACCTGACCGCCCGGCCCCGGCGCTTGACGAACGGTAGCCCGGATTCGATGATGGCCGCCTCCAGCAAGCCCGAAACCGGGAGTAAATCCCTTGCCAGAATGTGTACGTCAACGCCTGCAGGCCCTGCGCGAGCGGGGCTGTGTGAACTGCCTGCGCAACGGCCGGCATGGCATCGAAAAGGAGAGTCTGCGCGTGGATGCCGCCGGACATATTGCCCGGACCCCCCATCCGCCCGCCCTGGGTTCCGCCCTCACGCACGACAGTATCACCACGGACTATTCCGAGGCCCTGCTGGAATTCGTGACACCCCCCTTTCACGATGTATCCGATACCCTGTCCCACCTCATGGAGCTGCACGCCTTTACTGCCCGGCAGTTGCAATCCGCGGGAGAAATCCTCTGGGCCACCAGCATGCCCTGTGCCCTGGGCGAGGACAAGGACATCCCGATCGCCTGGTACGGGAAATCCAACGTAGGCCGGATGCGCCATGTCTACCGCCATGGGCTCGGGTATCGTTACGGGCGGGCGATGCAGGTGATTTCCGGCGTCCACTACAACTATTCCCTGCCGGAAAGCTTCTGGAAGCTCTTCGCCCAGAACGAGCTTCCCGACACACCACTGCGCGAAGTTCGCGACCAGTTCTATTTCGGCCTGATCCGGAATTTCCAGCGCCGCGGCTGGATCCTGCCCTATCTCTTTGGTGCCTCGCCGGCGGTGTGCAAGTCCTTTCTCCAGGGCCGAAGCGCCCATTTCGAGAACTTCGATGACAACACGCTCTTCGACCCCTGGGCCACGTCCCTGCGCATGAGCGACATCGGCTACAAGAACAAGAATCAGGCGGGCCTGGGCATCTCCTACAACGACCTGACCAGCTATACCGAAACCCTGGAGCGGGCCACCCGCACGCCCGACCCGGAATACGAGCGCATCGGCGTCCGGGTAGATGGTGCATACCGGCAACTCAACAGCAACATGCTGCAGATCGAGAACGAGTACTACAGTTTCATCCGCCCGAAACAGCCGACCGCCCCCGGGGAGCGGCCGGTCCACGCCCTCAGAAACCGGGGTGTGGAATACATCGAAGTGCGCGCACTCGATGTCTGCGCCTTTGATCCGCTCGGCGTGAATGCGAGTCAGCTTCGATTCATCGAAGCTTTCCTGCTGTACTGCCTGTTACTCGACAGCCCCCCGCTGAGTGAGCTGGAGGAACGGGAAATCGATGTCAATCAGGAACGGGTCGCCTGCCGCGGACGTCAGCCCGGCCTGGAACTCTTCCGCAATGGCGAGACGATACTCCTCAAGGACTGGGCCGCCGAAATCCTGCAGGGCATGCAGGGGGTCTGCGAACTGCTGGATGCCAATCATTCCGGCACCGGTTACGGCGATGCGCTGGCGGAACAGCAGGCACGGGTGGACGATCCCGACCTGACCCCTTCCGCAAGGATGCTGGAAGAGATGCGGGCCAGCGGGGAAAGCTTCTCCGACTATGCCCTGCGGCTCAGCCGGTCCCACATGCAGCACTATCTCGACCAGCCCCTGCCGGAATCAGCCGAACAGGCCCTGGCGGCCGCCGCCCGAACCTCACTGAAAAAGCAGGAAGAGATCGAGGTGGCCGAGACCCGCAGCTTTGAAGAGCATCTCCGCCGCTACTTCGAGCCGGAAGCAGCTCCAGGCGAAGAATGAGCGCCCGCCATGTTGACGCCAACCCCGGCTTTCCGTACTGATTGGTACTGGGCAGCATTCGCTCGCCGTCGGTAGCCTCACAGCCTGAAACCCGGCGGCGGGCCTTCGCTTCGAGTGCAGTTCTTATCGGGAGCCGATCCATGCGGGATCATGACGGTCTGAGTTTTTCACTGGCCGAATATCAAAGGCGTCTGCAGGCCCTGCGCGAACGTATGGCACGGCGACGCATTGATGTGGCCGTGATCACGGATCCGGGCAACCTGCTCTATCTCACCGGCTACCAGACCACGGGCTACTCCTATTTCCAGGCGCTGGTGGTGCCACTGGAAGACGAGCCCTTCATGGTGACCCGCCGGGTGGAGGAGACCAACGTGGCGCCCCGCACCTGGGTCGAACACACCCGGCCCTATTCCGATACCGGGGATGCGATCGAAACGCTTTATCACGCGCTGGTGGAATTCGGCCTGGAAAGCAAGTGGATTGGTTACGAGCGCAACAGCTACTTCTTCCCCGCCTACCAGCAGGAACGCATGCTGGCCACCTTCGCGGAGAGCAACTTCGTGGACTGTTTCGGCATCGTGGAGGCCGGACGAATCACGAAATCGGACGAGGAGCTGGCCCTGATGCGCCAGGCCGCGGCAGCCACGGAAGCCGGCATGGCCGCCGGCATCGAGGCCGTGGAGACAGGTGCATTTGAAAACGACGTGGCAGCCGCGGTGCATGCCGCCATGTTCCGCGCCGGGGGAGAGTACCCGGCGGTGGCGCCCTACATCACTTCCGGCCCGCGGACCATGCTCGGGCATGCTACCTGGGAGGGCCGCCGTATCCGGGAAGACGAACCGGTCTTCATGGAAATCGGCGGCTGCATGCGCCGCTATCATACCGCCATGATGCGCACGGTCTGGACGAGCGGGAAACCACCCAGGGACATCCGGGAAGCCGAGGCACTGTCGCTCGAAGCCCTGACCGAAATGAAACGGGTGATCCGGCCCGGCATCACGTCGGCGGAAGTGGATCATGCCGCACGGCATATCATTGCGGCCAACCGCCTCGGTGCGGAACTGATCACGCGCGCCGGATACAGCATCGGGATTGCTTTCCCCCCGAGCTGGGACGAAGGCTATATCCTGAGCCTCAAGCCCGGTGACCGCCGCCCCCTGGAGCCCGGCATGACCCTGCACCTGATCCCGTGGCTGTATGGCGTCAACGGGGACCGGGTGGTCGGCATTTCCGATACCGTGGTCGTTACCGACGACGGCTGCGAATCCCTGTTTTCCGATACGCCCTACCAGCTTTTCACCAGGCAAGGGCGCCCCTGATCAATCCAGCCGCCCCGTCATGGATTACCGGACCTGTTGCCAGGACTGGCGTCCATCCTCATCGCGGCCACGCTCACGGACCTCGGCCACCTCCCCGGTGGATCCGGCAATATACTTGTATTCACGGCTGCCGGCCTGAACGATACCGGGCGTGCGGATGATGCCGACCTCGGACTGCTTTCCGCTCACCGCGACGAGCTCGCCGTCGATCTCCACCATATCGTCTTCGGTGAATTCGCCGTCGCCGGTCAGGTCGAATGGTGAGCGGGCGAGGCGGGCCCCTTCCAGGGCATCCACCTCCATCAACCAGCTCTCCCCACCGGCATCGCAGGGTTCTTCCGAGGGAATCAGGGTAGTGAATACCAGACGCCCGCCGCGCACCACCGGCTCGGCCACGGAGCGCTCCCCTTCCGGTCCGGCCTCGGGGGAGACAAGGTCAATGAACCAGCCCTCGTGACCCGGCTCCAGGGCATGATCGGTCGTCACCCGCAGATTGCGGTCGAATTCGCTGATCTCGTGGGTAATCTCCTGCTCCAGCAGATCTTCCCGCTCGACCACATCCCGGTCTTCCGGCCGATCCCGAATCCCGTACACACTCTGAACGTCCGGGTCTTCCCCGACCACATCATCATCCGTCCGGAAATAGCTGCCGGTACCGAACAGGACCATGACATCGTTCCCTTCGGCCCGGGTCACCTCGGGCCGCATGGTGATCGGCTGGGTCTCGCCATTGGGCCCCTCGGCGATAAACAGCGGCTCATCGAATCCGAAACGCTGCCCCGCCGGACCATCATCAGTCTCGAAAATCCACAGATTCCCCTCCAGGTCACCGGCGTAGATCCAGTCAATCCGATGGTCGCCCTCGTCATCGACCGGCGTTGGGGATGAGAGACCATTGTCATCCGGGTTATAGGTATTGCCCGGAGTCAGCGTCTCTTCCAGATCACCGCTGATCGGGTCCACGATGAACAGGTGGGCGCCGTCACCGGATTCATAGCCGTTGCCAAACGCAACAATCCACTCACCTTCCGCGGTCTTGCCCAGAGTGGGTTGACCGATGGTATAGCCGAGTGACTCAAAGCCGTTGGTCTCGTTGTTGATTTCCCACAGGACCTCCGGGTCCTCCGGCTCGGTCACATCAATGGCAAACACGCCCCGGCCGCCCGCGCCGAGGGACGCCACGACAATACGGCGCCAATCACTGCCGTCCCAGATATCCCCGGCACGGGGAGAACCATCCACGTAGTACTGCCGGTCATAATCCGGGGAAGTCAGCTCATTCAGATCATCGAATACGGTATCGGGCACGAAGGCGAAGACCTCTTCCCCGGTTTCGGCATCAAAACCGTGGAACTTGCCATCGTTGGCACCGATGTAGAGCATCGGCCGCTCCTCGCCCAGATCGCTGAGATGTTCCAGGTAGGCCTCGGCCACGTCTTCATCGTCTGTCATGCTGGCATACCCGAAATCCTCGTCATGACTGAAATGCGGATCCGAATGGACAATGTCGCCAATGAGGCGGGTGCGCTCCCGGAACATGCCACCGGGTTCCTCGTCGTCCTGGCTGCCCCGCAGCCACTCCACGCGCCGAATCCCGTAGCCATCCATTTCGCCGGTATCCGGATTGGTATCCAGGGCCTCCTGCTGATCGTCGCTCAGGGCACCATACTCAAAGTCCACACCACGCTCTTCATCCGGATTCCAGGTCAGGATCTGGCGCTGGACATAATGGGGCAGTTCCTCTTCGGCATCCCAGGCCAGGTCTCCGATCGAGCCCTCATCCTCGATCGATTCCGGGTCATGTTCCAGTTCGAAGGCCAGCAATTCGCCGGACCAGTCCTCGCTGTCAAAGCGGGCCTGGTAGATCAGCGTGTCGGAGTCGAGCCGGGTGGAGTTGGTGGCAATGGAGGCCGCCGTACCCACCTGGTCGGCAATACCCCCCAGGGTCTCTTCCAGTGCCTCCTTGAGTCCGGCCGGGTCCGTCGCAAAGTTGTAATTGTCCGGAATCCCGTCACCGCTGCTGTCCCAGGATTCGTCGTTCTCCACCGGTGTATCGGCAATTTCCCGGTCAAAGCCGCCCCACTTGGCGGCATAGTAAAGCGGGCGCTCGAGGAAATCGGCCGAACTACCGCCCAGGTTATAGGTATTGGTGGTTTTCGGAGCGAGCAGTTCACAGCTCACACTGCTGCCACACTGATCCGTCTGGGCATCATTGATCCCGGAATGGGCGTGAAAGCCGTCCAGGGTGGTCCCGCTGACCACATAGCCGAAGGCCATGGGGAAATTGGATGAATCGGCAAAGACCCGGGTAGTGACGCGCAGTTCGCTGCCCTCCAGTTCATAGGCGAGCATGCCGGTCATGTCCATGTCATAGTCACCACCCCATTCGGTATCCTCCCACATCACGAAGAACTGCCCGCGACTGCCGTTACTGGTGAGTTCCTGCTCCATTACCTTGAAGTCGACGATGGAACAACTGCCGTGGGGCGTCTCATCTTCTTCGCGGCAGGCAGGTACCAGACTGGCCACCGGCTCGCCGCCGGCATCCGGCACCTGGATCTCGGGCGAAGCGGGTGCCAGCTCCACCCCGTGGGTGGTCACCGTCTGCTCGCCCTGCTCGAAATCCGGGCGGAAATCGTCGGTCACATGGGCGTAATGGGCCAGACCGGCCATGTTGTAGGTCCCGTCGAGACGGGGCTCGTCGGGGCAGATCCCGCTGGCTTCACCCAGACCATTGACGGTCTTCGCAGTGCAAAGCCCATCGTCATTGCCCCCACTTTCGCCGATGAACCATTCCCCGCCATGGATGCCTTCCTCCTCGCCGATTCGGTTGGTGGCCCCCACCGGATCATCCAGGCCGATATCACTGGCATAACCCAGGTTATCGCCATCGAAGGAGCTGGAGCTGGCATTGATCTGGACCACGTTCAGGGCGGCACACCATTGATCCTCGCCCACCGGATCGTCCCAGTCATCGGTCAGCAGGCCATCGATATAGCGGTCATCGTCTGCCGCGAATCGCGGTCCATCGGTGCCGCGCAGATAGCGCAGGGTTTCGAGCAGGATTTCGCTCTGGGGGTTGCCCCAGTTGCTGCAGTCGCCTTCATCGAATTCACGGGTGCCCCACTCGCAGCTGTCGTTATGCGCCTCCGAGGTGTCGTGATAAGTTCCGTCCCGATGGCTGTAGCCGAATATCCGCAGGCGATCCAGGGAACCGATGATGCTGGGATTGCCATCATCGATAAAGGTCCCGTCCGTGGGATCGACTTCACCCGCCATGTCACCCGCAGCGCGGCGCAGGGTGCCACCGGACTTGTTGCGCTCATAACTGCCGGTGATCAGGGCAAATTCCATTTCCTCTTCACCGAACTCCTGGAGCAGGCCGGTCGGCTTGAAGCTGGACTCCGTTTCGCCGTATTCGGTGCAATTGTCTTCCAGCAGGCCTTCCTCGCAGACCGAAACACGCACCTCGTAGTCAGCCTCTCCCAGACCGACCGCGTCACGATCGGGCATGTCGGTGTTGGCATTGAGACCACTGATGGCGGCGACATTGCCATTGCTGTTCGGCCAGGCCCAGTCAGGATAGCCCCAGTCACCGGCAAGTTCGTTGGACTCCTCATCTTCCCAGGTGCACTGCCATCGTTCATTGGCGCCCCAGAGATGGTAATTGCCCTGGGCCACCCGCATCAGGGGCGGGGCATCACTCCGTTGCGAATAGGTGTTCTCATCGTAGGTGGTGTTGCAGAAACTGATGCCGACCCGACTGGGGTTACCCACACGCCATTCGTCTGTTGCATCGGCGGTCCCGCTGCCCTCCGCCACCTGGAAGACAATGCGCCACCGCAGCCCGGCATCTTCGGATTCCTGAAGGTAGCCCTGGAGCAGGCGGTCATCATTGTCCTCAAGCCAGACCTGATCCCCCGGCTGCCCCGGAAATTCACTTCCAAAGCGAAACCATTCCCGTTCGAAGTGAAGCCCCTCGGCAAATCGCTCGGCCCACTCCTCGACGGGAATTTCCCCTTCTTCGTTGTCGATGACGGCAGTCCCCTGGGGCACGTCCAGATCCGCTGAGGTAAAGGGTGTCAACAGGCTGATGTCGTCGCCGTCGTAATAGCGTGCCCAGCTATGGGTATCGGCGGGCAGATAGGTGCGTTCCAGAACGGTCTGCCCGGCCTCGTCGATAGCCCGGTAACCGCCGTAGAGCATGTGGCGAAGCACATCGATCCGGGCCATGGTGACCCAGTTCAGGAAATTGCCGGACCAGTCCCCCGAGACGCCGTCGCAATAACGGGTGTCGGTTTCCGCGGCGGGCTCGAAGACGCCACCGCCGTACTCGTAGCACTTGCCCGGGTCGAAATAGCCGGCGTATTCGAATTCGTGGTTATAGGTCCGATCCAGCTCACCGTCACCGGTCAGATCGGTATATTCATTGTAGGCCTCGGTATAGAGCTGGTGATCATTGGACATGCTCAGGGCAACGATGGGGGGTATGGTCTGGGAAACCTGCAGGGGAATATCGGCCACGTCCCCGCCGCCACCGGCGGCCGGCAAGCCCATAAGGCCAAAGGCAAGTGCGACCGATCCGGCGGCAGTCCGCCGTACCCCTTTGAAACCGCTGAATGTCTTTCGGCTCTGCTTGTCCATGACTCGCTGCCTTTTTGAATCTTGAATCGCTGCAGGTCGGGTTCAATCCCGGCGGTAGATGACGCGGACGATGGTATCGGCCTGTCCGCTCGCTCCCGTGGAACGGGCGACAATCAGGAACATGGTGTCGGCGGCCTGGGGGTCATCCGCCACCAGTGAGCCACCAGGCAACTGAATGGCCGGGAGCTGTTCTATGTAATAGGCGGGGGGCTCATGGAGCAGGCCGTCCATGTCATCGCCACCGCGATAGAGACGGGCATTGTCCCAGTCGTAGTCATCCCAGTGCGGCGAGGGGGCATTCTCATGGTGGTAAAGGGAATTGCTGCCGTTGAATTGCGGCAACCCTGCCTGTTCCAGCAACTGCTCTCCGTCGCGGATGGCCGCCTCGGCGCCTTGCAGGGCGAGATGATTGTCACGCATCCCCCCGGCCATGCGTTCCTGCATGGCGGTGGTCTGGATCGCAGTCAGGCCGAGCATGGTCAACAGCAGGAGGATGATCAGGCTGAACAGCAGCACCGCGCCCTGTTGCCGCGATCTGCCTGCCACGATGCCTTGTGAGGTTCCCTGCCACATGGTTTCCCGCCCCTCCTAGTTCCGGACCTGGATGGTGGTGGTGAATATCCGGCGCTGCCGGTCCCGGATGCCCTCGGCAATGGCGATATCCTCATCGAACACGCTCAGGGTGGCCGACTCCGCTCCCTCCGGCAGCACCAGGCGCTGATCGGCCCGGGCGAGGAAGGCCATCCGCACCGAAACCACCTGATGCCAGAGATCGGCGGAGTCCACCTCGTCGGCACGCTGGTATTCGTCAACCGCGCCGTTGCCATCCTGGTCGATGCCGTACATCGCCCGCATCAGTTCAATCCCGGAGACCAGCTCTTCGTCCTCGAAACCCCCGCTGCCAAGCGTGGTGAGGCGCCGCTGGAACAGGGCGGGGGAATCGTCCTCGCCCACCCCGACGTAGAACACGAAGGCGGCGGGCTGAGCCAGTTCCACGGGATTGTCCAGTTCGGGCAGATCACTACCCGCCACATTGACCTGGGTTGCGTCTTGCTGGTTGCCTCGTCTGCCAATCGCTGCAGTGCCGCGGAAGTCGCAGAACAGGATCAGCTCATCCTGCTCGTACATGTGTGGATCATCCAGTCCATGAAACGTGGGTGGCGACCCCACTCCTCCGGAGTCGTAGTTCGGGGTCCAGCCTTCCTGCGCTCCGGCCCAGTCACCCCCCATCATCCGGATGGTCACGATATCCGAGCCAGGCACCGCGTTGTCGAGATTGAATTCGGGCTGCGGAGACCAGTTGCTCAGGCTCTCGGCTTCCGGTTGGAGGCTGGCGATGGAATACTCCCCATTATCGTAACGATATCCCTGCAAGGGCCGGTCAAAATCAAGCAGGTATTCAACATCAGCGGGGACATCCTCAACGCCCATCACCACTTCATCCGCGCGCCCTTCACAGCCCTGGAAGCCGGCCATCCGCATGGTGCTGCCCGATACATCCATGGCGAAACGGCCGTTCTCCTGAACCCGCGAGAGGCTCTCGTTGAGGCGGTAGGCCTCGTTCATGCTGGAGAAGAGCTGGATCACGCCAAGCATGATGAATGACCCGATGACCACGGCGATCATCAGCTCCACCATGGTCAAACCACGCTGGTTCAGACCACCCTGGGTCCGACGTCCGGGATGGCGCCGGCAGCAGTTTCTACAATTCGGTTGCATACTCGAACTCCCGTTCGGCTTCTTCCACATCGAAGGTACCGAATTCGTCCTGTTCGCCCCGCCGCTCGTCCAGCCAGCGCACCACGACCCGAACCCGGTTGTCGGAATCGACGTCGATCCGGGCCTCGCCCTGCGGCAACTGTTCACGGACGTTGTTGACCCAGTCGTTCATGTCCAGGTCCACAATCGAATCACTGCTCCCGGGCGGACCGTCGCCGAAATCCTTGTTGTACTGGCCGTTGATCGCCGCCTCCCGATTGGCACGCATGGCATCGACGATCTCGTAGCTGAACAGGGTGGCCTGGGAACGCAGATAGGCACTGTGGTTGGCCTGGACCCCCGCAATCTGGAGGCTGGCCAGGCCAAGCAGACCGATACTCAGGATCAGGACCGCGACCAGCACCTCGATGAAGCTGAAACCACGCTGCCGCCCACCCGGTTGATGTAGCGGAATCTTTCGCTTTGGAGTCTGTGCTGCTGTCATCTCAGGCAGGACCTCCCGTGGCTTCTGCTCAGAACTGGTATACCTGACTCTAATATCCCGGGCCGGTGATTGCGGCTGTCACCCCTATGAACGATCTGCAGAAGCCGATGAATGGGAAAGCCGCACCAATTGCCGGCAATACGCGGTGCAATTTTCCCGATCAACGGGAGTCCGACCGCGGTTGTCGAACACAGGGTCTGAAGACTGGCGGAGGACCTGGCCGGACGAACGGTGACTGAGCCGCGATCCTGCTCCCGACTGGAACCGGAATGCCGGGACTGGTCACGGCCGCCCGGCTTGCCTATCCTGTCGGCTTTCCTGTCCGATCAGTACTGAAGCAACACAAGGAATACAGCCATGTCCACGGAATCCCCACTCAGCATCCGAATGCTTTGCGTCGCCGTCACGACGGTCGCCGTCGCTGCCTGCGCGGCACCCGACGTATCGGCCGACGGCTTCGAGATCGAGCACCTGAGCAAACTCAAGCAGGTGACCTCGGTCAGCCTCTCACCCGACGGTGAACGTATCGCCTATCTTCGCCAGGTTCCGCGCGACCCCTACAAGGACGAGAACGGCCCGGCCTGGAGTGAACTTCTGGTCGCCCGCGGAGAGGACGACACGCGGCGGTTTGTCTTCGGGGAAGTCAATGTCGGCGCCATCGACTGGATTCCGGATGGCTCCGGCATCTCCTTCCTCAAGCAGGGCGATGACGACGACGAACGTTCGCTCTACAAGATCCCGGTGGACGGGGGTGAATCGGAGCGGATCGTGAACCACGACACCGGCATCACCGGTTACAGCTGGTCGCCGGACGGCGAGCGGGTGGCCTTTCTGGCCGAGGAAGCGGAAGACGAAGAGCGCGAGGAATTGCGCGAGAAGGGCTTCGATGCCGAGATCTACGAGGAGGAACTGAAAGACACCGAGGTCTGGATCGCCGACCGCGATGACGGCCAGGCGGAAATGCTCGAAACCCCCGGCTCGGCCTCCGAAATCCACTGGAGCCCGGCCGGTGATCGACTGGCCATGCTGCTCGCGCCCACGCCGCTGGTGGATGACGACCTGATGGAACGCCGGGTGCACGTGCTGGACATCGAAGATGGAGAAATCCTTGCCCGTTTTGATACCGAGGGCAAGAAGGGAGGCATGGCCTGGTCTCCGGATGGCGAGCATCTTGCCTGGGTCGGCGTTGAAGATGTCCATGACCCGTCGGAGGGCCGCCTGATGGTAGGCAATGTGGACAGCGGAGACTTCGAGACCTTTCTGTCTGATTACGAGGGTCATGTCGAGCAGGTTGCATGGACGGACGAGGATCATGTCCTCTGGCTTGGCCACACCGGCACCCGCAGCGAGCTGGTCCGCCAGCATCGCTCGGGAGAGGACAGTGAATCGCTGATCGGCACCGGCCATCCGGTCCTGCGGGGCATGAGCGTGCAGCCCGGGGTGGATCGGATTGCCCTGCGGGGCGATGCGCCCACCCACCCTGCGGAGATCTTCGTCCATGAGGACGATGAAACCCGTCGCTGGACCAACCACAATCCCTGGCTGGACGAGCTCGAGCTTGGCGAGCAGTACGTCATTGAATACGAGGCCCGCGATGGTCTGGACCTGGAGGGATTACTGATCCTGCCGCCCGGCAAGGACAAGGAGGATGGGCCCTTCCCCACCATCCTGGATATCCACGGCGGCCCGGAAGCCCATTACTCGGACGGCTGGAACACCAACTATTCCAGCCCCGGACAATTCGCCGCCAATGCCGGCTTCGCGGTCTTCTACCCCAATTACCGTGGCAGTACCGCCCGGGGTGTGGAGTTTTCCAAGCTGGGACAGAATGATCCGGCCGGTGCGGAATTCGACGACAATGTGGACGGCAAGGAGCACCTGGTCGAGATCGGCGTGGCCGACGAGGACCGGGTCGGCATCACCGGCGGTTCCTACGGGGGCTATGCCTCCGCCTGGGGTGCCACCGCCCAGACCGAGCATTTCGCGGCAAGTGTGATGTTCGTGGGCATCAGCAACAACATCTCCAAGTTTGGCACTTCCGACATTCCGAACGAGCTGATGCTGGTCCATACCCGCGAATGGCCCTGGGATAACTGGGACTTCTATCTCGAACGCAGCCCCATTTATCACGCCCACCGGGCCGAAACGCCGATCAAGATCCTGCACGGGACCGCCGACACGCGGGTACACGTGAGCCAGTCCATGGAGTTGTACCGGACGCTCAAGGTGCAGGACAATGTGCCGGTCCGCCTGGTCAAGTACCCCGGTGAGGGCCATGGCAATGCCAATGCGGCCAGCCAGCGGGACTACGCCATACGTTTGATGCGCTGGATGGAGCATTATCTCGTCGGACCGGGCGGCGATGCCCCGGAACCCGAACTTGACCACGACCGGGACTGAAATTCCGGCGAGGACGCCGAACCAGAGGCGTCCCGCCCGCAATCCGCAAACCAGTCCAATCGAATGCCGCCCCGGGACACCGGGGCGGCCCTTTCACGGGAAAGTTGCACGATGAGTGAGTCAGGCAAGAAACCCTACGGCATTCGCATCACCCTGCCCGAGGACGATCCGCGCCGGGCACCCCACCTGCTGGGCCCGGACTGGGAGGCCTACCGCTGGTACGCCACGCCGGAAGAGCGCGACCAGGCCATGAAGGACATGCTGCGGGAACACCCCTATTCGCGCCGGGGCGACCGGCCCAATATCCACTGCGAGCCGGTGAGCGCCTGAGGTCCGGGCTTCTGCCGCAGAGCAGAGTGCGGTGCGCCATTTAACGGGATTCTTTGACACGAAGAGCACGAAGGAAAAGGATCAAGATCACGAAGAAGGTCCTTTTGGGCGGGATTGTTTGAACATGGAGAGCACGGAGAACACGGAGGGTCTGGTCTTATTAAACACAACCCCCGTGTCCTCCGTATCTTCTCTGTGCTTCCCGTGTTCCAGAATCTGCGCTGAAAGGAACTTCCTGGTCTGAATGATCCCCCTCCGGCTCCCCCTTCTCACGGCCTTCGGCCGTTCCAAGGGGGAGTAAGTATTGGTCCTCCCCTTTGCGCACGTCAGCGCGGAAGGGGGAGACAGAGGGGGATTCAAAGCCTTGAGTCATTAGCGAGCGGGATTTTCCGACACGGAGTTCACGGAGAACACGGAGGGTCTGGTCTCTTCATATACAAACGCCGTGTCCGGCATCTTCCGCCAGAACGAAACCCCAATTCGAAGTCATTGACGCCCAGCTCAATTGAGATCCGCCCAATATAGTCTGTTCTTCGTGTTCTTGTGTTTCCTCTTCGCGATCTTCGTGTTACATACCCCGCCCCAAAGAAACCACCCGCATATTCAGCCGGCCACCTTGTCCGGGTCGGGCCAGGGCAGCGGAGTACCGCCGGCCATGAGAGTTTGAATGACCGCGGCCTTCCGGGGGCGGCTGAAATAGAACCCCTGGGCATAATCACAATCCAGTTCGCGGAGGAGGCCTGCCTGGTCCGGCGTTTCGACCCCTTCCGCAATCACCTTCAGGCCCAGGTTATGCGCCATGGCAATGATGGCGCGCACGATGGCCAGAGCCCCTTCATCCTCAGGCAGGCCCATCACGAAGCTTCGATCAATCTTCAATGCATGGATCGGGTAGTCACGCAAATAACTCAACGAGCTGTACCCGGTCCCAAAGTCATCCACCGCAGTGGATAGCCCCAACTCGGAAAACTGCTCCAACAGCCGCCGTGCCCGGCCGGGCTCCTGCATCATGGTGGTCTCCGTAATCTCCAGCCCGACGGCGCCCGGAGGGATGCCAGCCTGTTTCATCATGGCATGCACTTCCTTGAGAAATTCGGGACGTAGGAACTGACGTGGAGACACATTCACCATCACTGGAATCGGTGCCTCACCCTGTTCATTCCACTCCTGGACCTGGTGGCATACCGTTTCGA
>SLND01000186.1 GCA_007133205.1 Natronospiraceae bacterium
AGACCCTTTCCAGGGTCGATATTGTCGCGGCTGGAAAGCCGCTCCTACAGCAAGTCGGAATTGGGTCGGCGCGGTTGAACGAAGGCTGTAGGAGACCCTTTCCAGGGTCGACAAATTGCTGGCCAATGATCCTTCACCCCCACGGCTCTGTGATCCCGTCTCACATCTGATACATTCCCCCGGGTCGAACGCCCGGGGGAAGCCGAATGGTTCTTGTCACACTGATCGCCTACCTCGTTGTCCTGCTGGCCATTGGCATCTGGGCCCGGCAGCGGGTGGACACCAGTGCCGACTTCCACCTCGCCGGCCGCCGTCTCGGGCCGGTCGTCGCCGCGCTCAGCGCCTCCGCCAGTTCCTCCTCCGCCTGGTCGCTGCTCGGCATGAGTGGTGCCGCCTGGCTGTGGGGCGTGCAGGCGGCCTGGCTGATCCCGGCCGTGGTCTCCGGCTTCGCCATCAACTGGTTCCTGGTCGCGCCCCGCATGCAGCAGGCCAGCCGCGCCAATGACTCACTCACCCTTGTCGAATTCCTCGCCGACGGCTGCCCCGAAACCATGCGCCGGGCCATACGGGTGCTGGGGGCACTGCTCATTCTGTTCTGCTTCACCTTCTATGTCGCCGCCCAGTTCGAGGCTGCCGGCACCGCCATCGGCGAGGCCACGCCCCAGATAGCGGGCAACACCGCGCTGATCGTGGGCGCGATTGTCGTGGTCGCCTACGTTGTTCTGGGTGGCTTCTGGGCGGCGAGCGTCACCGATGCCCTGCAGGGGGTCATGATGCTGGTGGTGGCCGTGATCCTGCCCATTGTCGCTCTGGTCGCGGTCGGCGGCCCGGTTGCCCTGTGGAGCGGCCTCCAGGCACTGGGCGACCCCGGCCTGTTGCGGATAGTCGATCAGCCCGGACTGATCATGGCCATGGTCTTCGTCGCCGGCCTGTTCGGGATCGGTCTCGGTTATCCCGGCCAGCCCCACGTGGTCAATCGTTTCATGGCCATGCGATCCCGTGACGAGGTTGGACGTGCGCGGGCGGTCGCACTCGGCTGGGCCACCATTCTCTACATCGGCATGGTCACCCTGGGCTTGTGCGGACGTGTCCTGATGCCCGAGATCGATGACCATGAAGCGATCCTGCTGGCACTCAGTACGGATCTCCTGCCGGCGGTGATCGGAGGCATCATTACCGGCGGGGTACTGGCCGCCATCATGTCCACCTCCGACAGCCAGCTCCTGGTGGCCAGTGGTTCGGTCAGCCACGATCTGCGGCGTGGGCCCTTCTCGGTAATGATCGATCGCCTCGTGGTGGTCGCGGTCGGCATCGCCGCCGTGACCCTGGCCTTTTTCGTGCCCGACACCATCTTCGAGCGGGTCCTGTTTGCCTGGCAGGTGCTGGGTAACGGATTCGGGCCGCTGGTGCTGGTCATGCTGCTGGTCGGTTACGTCCTGCCCGCATTCCGCCTGGCCGCGATCCTGCTCGGCTCGCTGCTGACCATTGCCATAGGCTTTCTGCCCGATGTGCCGGGTGATGCCGCCGAACGCCTGATTCCCTTCTTCCTCGGTCTCGCCATCTGCCTGATCGGCGCCCGCCGCGAGGCGCGCGCCTGAGCCCGCCCCGCGGGGGCATGGCCTCCGTGGGCAAGTATTGCGGGTCGCCCGGGTGCTATCGCTCGGGCACGAAGGCGGCAACCCGCGCCGGGCCACCGGAGCCGCCCCCGATCTTCATCGGCATCGCAGCCACATAGGCGCCGGTCTTGGGCAGTTCATCCAGTCCGGTGAGGTTTTCCAGGGCCGGCACCTGGGCGGCGGCTACCACCTGGTGGACCTCGAACTCTTCCGACTGGCCCGGATCGATGCTGGCGGTGTCGACCCCAATGGCCGCCACCTCACGTTCTTCCACCAGCAGCCGCGCGGCCTCTTCGCCGAAGGAGGGGAAGCTGAGGTTGGAGGCATCACCCTCGGTGTCGTCACCGAGATAGGCTTCGGCATCGGGCCAGTGCCGGGACCAGCCGGTACGCAGGAGCACGATGCTGTCGGCCGGAATCTCGCCGTACTGGTCTTCCCAGGCCTCGACCCGGTCACGCGTCAGGGCATAGTCCCGGTCGCGTTCAGACTCCCGGCGGACATCGATCACCACTGCCGGTCCCGTCAACTGGGACAGAGGCACCTCGTCGGTGGTGTGGCCGTCCTCGTGGAAGTGAATGGGCGCATCCAGATGCGTGCCGCCATGTTCCGGGGTTTCCAGGCGATAGGCCGAATAGAAAAAGCCCGCCTCGGTCTCGCCGTAATGCAGCTCCTCGAGCCGGAATTCATGCGGGGCGGTCGGCCAGTAGAGCGTGTCCTCGTCGAAACTGTGGCTCAGGTCCACCAGCGCGTAGTACTCCGGATCAAACAGCCTGTCCGGGCCGGCCGGTTCCGGATCGAATTCGCAGGCGCTGAGCATCCCGGCGAGGCTCGCAACCAGGAAGACGTGAAATTTCCGCATGACATCCCTCCCCTGGGTATCTCCTGACCATGTCCCTCCCCAGTATGGGTGACGGTTGCCGCGGTTCAAGCCCGATGATTTTGGGGAAAAATACCGGATGGTAATCCCCTGAATGAGGGTTACAATCGAATAAGAGAGCCCTTTTGGTACAGACAATGTACGCAAGCGAGGACAGACAGATCAGCGAGACCTTCAGGCCCGCCATGGAGGCCGCACAGGGGCTGATGGACGGCACCGTGCTGGTACTGGACTCGCAATCGCGTGTGCTGGCCTGTCAGCCGGCGCGGGAACAATATCCGCTGGAACGACTGGCCCGCCAGGGCGGGGTCGCCTGTCCCGCACTCACTCCGGGAGCGGAGCTGCTCGCAGGGTTGCCCACCGGTGCCGCAGCCGAGCTGGAACAGTGCCTGGCCCGGGTGCAGGACGGCGACGGACCGGTCCATCGGGAGATTGCCGAGCTGTCAGAGGCAGTGGCTATCGAGGCCCGTCTTGTACCGCTGGACCAGAACCCCGAATACACTCTCATGCTGCTGCGCGAATGCAGCCGGCCGCGTCCCAGCCTGCAGGATGAGGCATCGGACGGGGAGCGCCTTTACGATCACCTCTTCCACAGCACCCTGGTAGTGAAACTGCTGATCGATCCGGACAGCGGGCGGATCGTGGATGCCAATCGTGCAGCCAGCAATTTCTATGGCTGGACCCGGGACCAGCTGCGCGAGAAGAAGATCAGCGACATCAACACGCTGCCCACGAAAAGGGTGCAGGAAGAAATGGAGGCGGCCCGCTCCGAACACCGCCAGTATTTCCGTTTTCGCCACCGCCTCGCCGATGGCGAAGAGCGTGACGTCGAAGTGTACTCCGGGCCGGTGGATATCGGAGGCACCACCTACCTCCACTCCAGTATTCATGATGTAACCGAGCGTGTCCGGCGGGAGCGGGAGCTGGAACTGATTCATGACATCGTGGAAAGTCTCCCGGTCGGGGTGTATCGCAGCGTGATGGACGAAGAGGGCAGGATGATCACCTGCAATCGGGAATTCATTCGCATTACCGAAGCCGAATCCATCGAGGAACTGCGGTCCGTCCCTATCCGGGAACTGTATGCGGAACCCGCTGATCGTGACGCCTATGTCGCGCGGGTCCTGGCAGCTTCCGACTGGCATACCGAAACCCTGCGCATGCGCACCCTGCGTGGTCGGGAAGGCTATTTCCGGGTGTCGGTACGCCAAAAGCCGGGAGCCGATGGACGAAATTACATTGATGGCATTGCCGAGGATGTGACTGAGCAGGTCCGCGTGGAACGGGCCCGGGAACAGCTGCTCGACATCATCAATGCGACTCCGGCCATTGTCGGCATCAGTGATCCCGATGGTTACCTGGTCTATCTCAATCGAGCCGCGCGGGACTTGCTCGGCCTTGAGCCGGACGAACCCATTGGGCACCGGCGGGCGGCTGATTTCCATACCCCGGAATCGCTGGACGTGCTTCGTGAGGAGGCCATGCCCGCTGCGGTTGAATATGGTACCTGGACCGGGGAAATGGTGTTGCGCTGGCGCGATGGCGAAACCATGCATGTGCAACAGACCCTGATTGCCCATCGTGACGAAAAGGGAGAGGTGGTTCGCATCTCCACCGTGGCCATTGATGTCAGCGCGCAAAAGCAACATCAGAGACGCCTTGAATGGCTCGCCAATCGCGATTCGCTGACCGGTCTGCTCAACCGCCGCGGTTTCCTGCGTGTGCTGCGCAATGCAGTGCAGGATGCCAAGGAAAAGGACGACTCGCTGTCGGTGCTGATGCTGGATCTCGATCACTTCAAGCCGGTCAATGACCAGCATGGTCATCCCGTGGGGGACGAACTGCTCCGCCAGGTGGCGACGCTACTGCGCGAACGCAGCCGCAGCAATGACGCCGTCGGCCGTCTCGGAGGCGAGGAGTTCTGCATTCTCCTGCCCGGTGCCGGCGAGGAAGATGCACAAAGAATCGCCGAGGAGTATCGCCGCCGAGTCGCCGATGCCGCATTCGAAACGGAAGTCGGTGAGCTCCGGATTACCCTGAGTATCGGCGTGGCCACCCTCAAGGATCGAAGGCAGGGCGGACCTTCTCTGCTTCGTCGTGCGGACAGCGCGCTGTATGTCGCCAAACGCGGTGGCAGGAACCGCGTTGAAGTCGGTTGATCCCCACAAGCCAATCTGTCGACCCTGGAAAGGGTCTCCTACAGCCTTCGTTTAATCGCAGTGATCCATCCCTGCCCGCTGTAGGAGAGACATTGTTC
>SLND01000052.1 GCA_007133205.1 Natronospiraceae bacterium
TCCGGTCAGAGGCCGGGTCTCACGGCAAGGACACGCGGGGCATGATCCGCCAGCACCAGTTCGAAAAGGTGGAACTGGTGCACCTGGTGCGGCCCGAGGATTCCTGGGACGCGCTGGAGGAACTGACCGGGCATGCGGAGACGATTCTGCAACGCCTGGCGCTGCCTTATCGGGTGGTGACCCTGTGCACCGGGGATCTGGGTTTCGGATCAGCCAAGACCTATGACCTGGAAGTCTGGTTGCCGGGCCAGCAGCGGTATCGGGAAATCTCCTCCTGCTCCAATTTCGAAGCCTTCCAGGCCCGGCGCATGAAGGCACGCTGGAGAAACCCGGAGAGCGAACGCCCGGAGCCCCTGCACACCCTAAACGGGTCCGGCCTGGCGGTGGGGCGGGCCCTGGTGGCAGTACTTGAAAATTATCAGCAGGAAGACGGCAGCGTGCGAATTCCCGAGGCGCTGCAAGCCTACATGGGCGGTTTGGAGAAGCTGGCCCCGTGAAACGAGGGTAGGGTAAACTGGTTGCGTGCCAGGATGAATTGAAGGCGCGCGTTGATTCGCTTCCTGTAATCGGCCGCACAAGCACATGCCAGATCGGAAGGAGAGCCCTGCCATATGGATACCAAACTCAGCAGCATCCTGCGGGAGAAGTCCGGCGAGATTTTCAGTCTGGATCCGAATGCCTCGGTTCAGGACGCCGTTTCCATAATGGCGGAAAAGGCCGTCGGCTGTGTGCTGATCATGGAAGGTGATCGGCTTTGCGGTCTGTTTACTGAAAGGGATTTGCTCAATCGGGTTGTGAACAAGGACAAGAGTCCGGCGGATACCCGCCTCATGGATGTGGCGACCACAGAGATCGCGGCTGTTTCACCGGACATGAATGTGGGTGAGGCGATGAGCTTCTGTACCGATCGCCGGGTACGACATCTGCCGGTCTATGAAAATGATCGCCTGGTGGGGCTTGTTTCGGCAGGCGACCTGACCAAGGCCGCGATCCGGGATCAGCAGCACACCATCGAGGATCTGACCCACTATATCTACGGCGAGCAAGCCTGAGGCAGTCCTGATCAATCCATTCGGGTCTGCAACCGAAGGGATTTTTTCATCTCGCGCTGCGAGGATGCCAATGCGATGGCAATGCGTCGCCGGGTTGTTCTGTCTTGCCGCCTGGCTGTTTTCCGTCAGCCCTGCCAAGTCCTTCACCCTGCATGATCCCTCTCATGACTGGCGAACCCTCGAATCCGACAACTTCCGGATTCACTATCCTGCCGAACTGGAATCCCTGGCCCACCTGACCGCCAGCATCTGCGAGGAAGTCCACGCGGAACTGGTGCCACGCCTGGGATGGCGGCCCCGGGAACCGACGGAAGTCTTGCTCGTGGACGAGTTCGACCAGTCCAACGGTTTTGCGCGCCCGATCCCGTACAACATGATGGGTCTGTTTGTCTCGCCCCCTGAACCGGGCGGTTTCATCCAGGTAGACAGCGTAGAGCAGTGGCTGGAAGAACTGATCGTCCACGAATACACCCATATCCTCCATATCGACCGTGTGCGCGGGGCCCCGTCCGGATTGCGTAATGTATTCGGGCGGCAGGTCTTCGCCATGCCCAATATCTTCAATCCCACCTGGATCATCGAAGGCCTGGCGACCCATTACGAAAGCGGGCACTACCACGGACCGGGGCGTGGTCAGGACAGTGAATTCGAAATGATGATGCGGGGCGAGTTGATTGATGGTGTGCGCCCCCTGGCACAGGTGAATATCCCCAATACGACCTGGCCTGCCGGCCGCGTGCCGTACCTGTATGGCGTGCATTTCTTCCAGTTCCTGGAGGAGACCCGGGGCGATGACGCGATAGAGACTTTTCTGGACAGCTACAGCGGTCAACTCATCCCCTTTCGCCTCAACAGCCGGGCGCAATTTGCCTTTGGTGCGGACTTTCGGGCCCTGTGGCCGGAATTCGAAGCCTGGCTGGAGGCACGCTATGGTCCGCAACTGGACCGGATTCGGGAAGCAGGCAAGGAAATCGGGGAGCCTTTGACCGACCGCGGAGAAGCAGGGCGCCAACTGGGGGGGAATCTGGACGTAGATGAGCAGGGCCGCGTGTATGTCATTCGCGATGACGGTCACAGTCAATCCCGCCTGATGCGCCTGGATCCGGAGGAGGGGAGCAGGGAGGTGCTTACCGAAGTCAACCGGGGGGCACGTTTCCGCGTCCATCCGGACGCCGGCATCATGCTGGCCCAGCCCCAGGTCTGCGAGGAATACCGCAACTTCTACGATCTCTATCATTTGCCAATGGATGGCGGGCGGAAGCAGCGTCTCACCCGCTGCAGTCGTTACCGTGACATTGCCTGGCATCCGGATGGTGACAAGCTGGCAGCCGTCCGCTTCGAGCAGGGACAGTCGATGCTGGATCTGATTGATGCAGACGGAGAAAGAATGGAACGGCTGGCCGAAACCGATGTCCGTGGCCTGATCAGTCAGCCGGCCTTCTCGCCGGATGGCCAATCGCTCGTGGTCTCACGCAGCGAGTATGGCGAGGGTGGGGATCTGTATCTGCTGGATCTTGATTCACGGGAATGGACACGACTGACGGATGATGCGGAACAGGTCATTCATCCGCGCTTCGATGCGGCCGGGGAGCATGTCCTGTTTACCTCGGACCACGGGGATGTCTTCGATGTCCGCCGGCTCACCCTCGATACCGGTGAGAGTCACTCCCTGACCCGCAGTACTACCGGCTCATTCCAGGGTATTGAATCACCCCGCGATGGTGCACTGTATTTTCTCACCTATACCTCCGATGGCTACCAGTTGCGCCACCGTCCGATGCCGGAAGCACTTGAGGCGTTACCGGAAGGCAGCGAACCGCATGAACCCCTGGAAGAACGGGAACTGATAACCGAGGAAAGCCGCGACTACGTGCCCTGGGGGAACCTGCGCCCCAGGGCCTGGTTTCCCTATCTGCGTCTTGAGGAAGAAGCCAATGAAGCCGGGGCGGTGCTGTTTTCGGAAGATGCCCGCGGCGTGCATCGCTACCAGGTATTGCCGGTACTGGATTTCAGCAACGAAGATCTCATTGGTGCCGGTGTCTATGGCTTCTCGGACCGGCTCTTTCTCTCCTACGTCGCGGACAATCGTATCCGCCGCGACGAGGAGGACAAGTTCGAGCGGGCACGGCGAAACGAGACCGGTGGTCTCGCCCTGCGTCTTCCCGTGACGCGCCTGGAGCGGCGCTGGAGCTTCAATGCGGGTTATATCCATGATCGCGAGCGGGATGCACGCCTGGCGGATGACGCCCAGCCCCGACCTGCCGAGCGTGATGATGTCTATGGTCTGGCTCTCGTCCATGACGATACCCGGGGCGCGAGGCTGGCCATCAGTGCCCAGGAGGGGCGCCGGGTACAACTGGTGGGCGAGCGCCATGGCCGTGGCGGTGCCTACCAGGGTGATGTCCGGATTGGAGACTGGCGGGAATACCTGCACCTTGGGCGCAGTCATGTTCTCGCCCTGCGGGGAGTCCGGGGCGATGGCGGGGAGAAGACACGCCCTTTCAGTCTGGGCGGGGCCCGTGGTGCCGGGATCGCCGGTCTCGACCTGGTGGCATCACCGGCAGCGATGTTCAACCGCCGCCGCTATCAGCTCCGCGGCTACCCGGAGGGTGCCAGCAAGCTGCAGGGCCGCAACATGGAGCTGGCTTCGGCCGAGTACCGTTTCCCCCTGGGGCGGGTCGAGCGCACCGCCATGGCGCCACCGGTCGGATTACGCCAGTGGTCGGGCAAGGTCTTCGCCGAATCGGGGCGTGCATGGGATGACAACGGAGAGACCCGGGAGTGGCGTTCTGCGGCCGGGGTCGAAGCATTGCTGGATCTCAACTTCGGCTACCAGTGGGTGCCGGTGCGTTTGCGCGTGGGTTACGCTCGCGGCTTTGACGAAGCTGCCGGAGGCGGCGACGAATTCCATCTCACCCTGGGCGCTTCATTCTGAGAGGAGGGCGCCGGTTGATGAAGCCAGTCCAATATCAGGCGCGCTTGAGCTGCCCGCATTGCGGGACAGAGAGCGTAATGACGATGCCGGAGGATCATTGCCTGTTCTTTCACGAGTGCGAGGCCTGTCATCAATTATTGCGGCCTCGCAAGGGAGACTGCTGCGTATTCTGCAGCTATGCCGATATACCCTGTCCTCCGGTCCAGCAGGACAAGAACTGTTGTTGAGTGGAACGGGTCAGCGCTTTTTATTCTTCTTCCCAGTCAAAACCGGACAGGCGGGCCAGCTCCCGGGGTTCCAGCACACCGGTATGACGCCGATCCTCGATGATCCAGGTGGGGTAGGTCTCGACACCCGCCGTGACGCAGGCAGCCGCACGAACGCCGCCGCGACCGTCGGGCGTGCATTCGACATAGGGTAGCCGGTCCTGGGACGCGCCGAAGAGATCCATCTGTTCCTGGCAGGCGGGGCACCAGAAGGCACCGTAGAAGCGCGCATCTTCTTCAGCCAGATGTTCGGCCAGGGCCTGCAATTGCGGGTCCTCGGCACCGAAACCGGGGCTCAGATACCCACCATAGTGCAGGTGCATGAGCGCCAGAATCAGGACCAGCATTGCGCCCCGGTCAAGCAGCAGTACCTTCCAGGGCTTGCCCGGGCCCGATTCCGGACGACGCCAGCTCAGGACGCCGAATATGGCGGCAATGGTTGCGAGTGAGGCCATGCACCAGAGGCAGATGGCCTCGATCTGCACGATGCCGACAA
>SLND01000071.1 GCA_007133205.1 Natronospiraceae bacterium
ATTGCCTGTCTCGTGCACGACGTGATCATTGTGCTGGGAATATTCTCCTTCTTCCAGTTGCAGTTCGATCTGAGTGTGCTGGCCGCGATCCTGGCGGTCATCGGCTATTCATTGAACGACACCATCGTGCTCTTTGATCGAATACGCGAGAATTTCCCGAAGATGAGAAAGGCCGATACGGTCTCGGTCGTCAATCGTTCCATCAATCAGATGCTCTCGCGCACCATTGTCACCAGTGGCACGACCCTGCTGGTCCTGCTCTGCCTGTTGCAGTTCGGTGGCGAGGTGATCTTCGGCTTTGCCCTGGCGCTGACCGTGGGCGTCATTGTCGGTACCTACTCGTCCATCTACGTCGCGGGCACCACGCTGATCATCAACAATCTGACGCGGGAAGACCTGCTGCCGCCGAAGAAGGACGAGGAAGAGACGAGCTACGTCAGCGACTCGCCCTGACTGGCCCCAGTAAAAGTGTGGGATCAAAAAGGTGTGGGAACAGGGGCGCCGGCCGGCGCCCCTGCGCTTTTCCTCCCTGTACTTGCCCGGCCGTTGTCGTCCTAGGCGTCGCGCAGGGCCTTCGGCAGGTGGGGGCGCAGGGCCTGCGCCAGGGCCTTGAAGACCTTCGGGTTCCCGGCAAGCACATGGCCGTGCTTGAGGAATTCCGGCCCGCCGGCCGGGTTGCCGACCATGCCGCCGGCCTCACGGATCAGCAACGCGCCGGCGGCGATGTCCCAGGGGTCGAGCCCCAGCTCCCAGAAGCCGTCCGTGCGCCCCGCCGCCAGCCAGGCCAGATCGATCGATGCGGCCCCGGGACGCCGGACTCCGGCAGTCTGTTCCATCACCGAACGCAGCATGCCCATGTACTCGTCCAGCCAGCGATGGTCGCGGTAGGGAAACCCGGTACTGATCAGGGCGCCATCCAGACCGCGCCGATTGCCGACCCGGATGCGACGGCCATCGAGAAAGGCGCCGCCGCCACGGCTTGCGGTGAACAGTTCCTGACGCATGGGATCATAGACGACCCCATGCTCCAGCCGGCCCGCATGCTGACAGGCGATCGAAACCGCGAACACCGGAAAGCCGTGAAGGAAATTGGTGGTGCCGTCGAGCGGATCGATGATCCAGACCGTCTCACTGTCTCCCGAGGCGCCGCTTTCCTCGGCCAGAATGGCATGGTCGCGGTGATGACGGCGGATTTCACGAATCACCTCCTGCTCGGCGAGGTGATCCACCTCGGTCACGAAGTCATTACGCTGCTTGCTGCTGACCTGCAGGCGCTCGATTTCGTCCAGGTGACGTACGATGACCTCGCCCGCACGACGTGCGGCGTTGACGGCAATATTGAGCAGTGGGTGCATGATGAGCTTCCGCGCTGGTCGCAATTTCAGGGACCGCCGGCCGGAGCCGGCGGCGCGTAGAATAACAGAAGTGAACCGCAGCCGAATGAAAATCAAGGGAAACCGGACATGCCCGGGCCGGCTGCACAGGCGCTCGGGCCGGGGTGGAGAATAGATGAGTCTGGATACACGTATCGTGCTGGTCGGAACCACGGACTCGGGCAACATCGGCGCGGCGGCCCGGGCGATGAAGACCATGGGCCTGACGGACCTGGTGCTGGTTGCACCTGCTTGTGAGATTGATCAGAAGGCGCGGGCGCGCGCGGCCGGGGCCCTCGACCTGCTCGATGAGGCTGCCGTGCACGCGGATCTGGCCGCCGCGGTGGCCGACTGCGACCTGGTGGCCGGGGCTACCGCACGCACACGCAAGCTGGGCGCCGAGCCGGTAACGCCGCGGACCTGTGCCGAGCGGATTGCCGGAAGGGAAGGTTCGGGACGGGCGGCAGTGGTTTTCGGCCGCGAGCGCACCGGCCTGACCAACGAGGAACTCGAGCTGTGCCAGCTCGCCCTGCATATTCCGGCCAATCCCGATTACAGCTCCCTCAATGTGGCCATGGCCGTCCAGGTGATTGCCTACGAGCTGCGCCTGGCCGCGGGCAGCGGGGAACTGCCGGAACCGGCCGGTCTCGAGCACCCTGCGGCCACCACGGGTGACCTCGAGCGTCTCTATGAGCATCTCGAACGGGTATTGCTGGAAATAGGATTCCTCGATCCGGAGCACCCCCGCCAGCTCATGCGTCGCCTGCGGCGCCTGTTCGGCCGAGCCGGGCTCGATCGCAACGAACTCAATATCCTGCGCGGGATTCTGAGCGCCGTGGAGGGCAAGGGATCGGCGCCGAGAAGGAAGAAAAGAAGTGAACAGTGAACAGTTCCCAGTGCACAGCAGGCCCTGCCATGGTCCGACGCCTACTGTTTTCTGAGAGACAGGCAATCGTGCTTGACGCTCGGTGTGAATTGCGTTCCGAAACTGCACGGCGTGGCGTTTGGCACGGCCTGCTGTTCACTTTCATCTGTTCACTATTCACTCCCCGGGATCACTGGGATAATGACGCTTGTGTCAGATTTCCGAGCCTGAGATGAAGCGACCCGTCTACCTCGACTACGCCGCCACCACCCCGGTTGATCCGCGGGTGGCGGAAGTGATGGCCGGCTGCCTGACCCGGGACGGGGTCTTCGCCAATCCGGCCTCGGCCCACGGTCCGGGGCGTGCCGCGCGGGAGCGGGTGGAGCAGGCGCGGGCCCAGGTGGCCGAGCTGATCGGGGCCGAGCCGCGCGAGCTGATATTCACTTCCGGGGCGACCGAATCCAACAACCTGGCAATAGCCGGGGCGGCGCGTTTTCACGCCCGCCGCGGACGCCACATCGTCACTTCCAGAACCGAACACAAGGCCGTGATCGACGTCTGCCGCGCGCTCGAGCGCGACGGTTTTGAAGTCACCTGGCTGGTGCCGGATGCTTCCGGGATCATCGCGCCCGAGCAGGTGCGGGAAGCAATCCGCGACGACACCGTGCTGGTCAGCCTGATGCTTGTGAACAATGAACTGGGCACGGTGCAGGATGTGGCTGCCTTCGGCGAGATTACCCGCGAGCGCGGCATCCTGCTGCACGTGGACGCGGCCCAGGCTGTGGGCAAGCTGCCGGTGAACCTGGCTGAATGGCCGGTGGACCTGCTGTCGCTTTCGGCACACAAGTGCTACGGCCCCAAGGGTGTGGGGGCGCTGTATCAGCGCCGGCGCCCGCGCGCGCGGGTGACCCCCCTGATGCTCGGAGGCGGCCATGAACGCGGTCTGCGCTCCGGCACTCTGGCCACCCACCAGATTGCGGGCCTGGGCGAGGCGGCCCGGCTGCTGAGTGATTCACTCGAGGCCGAGGTCCGGCATCCTGGTGAATTGCGCCGTCGCCTGGAGAAAGGGCTGCTGGAAGGCCTGTCGGGGGCGCATCTCAACGGTGATCCGGAGCGTCGCGCGCCGGGTACGGCCAATCTCCGGTTTGACGGTGTCCACGGTGAGGCCCTGCTCGCCGCGCTCGACCCGGACATGGCGGTGTCCAGCGGTTCGGCCTGCACTTCGGTCAGTGCCGAGCCGTCCTATGTCCTGCGTGCCCTGGGCCTGTCCGATGCCGAGGCCGAGGCATCGATCCGCTTCAGCGTCGGCCGCTTCACCACTGCCGAGGAGGTGGATTTCGCGGTCGAGCGGGTGGTCGCGGCAGTCACGCGTCTGCGCGAACTCTCGCCCCGGGGGCTTTCGGCATGATTCGGCGCGATGGCGCCCAGATCAATTACCGGATCCGTTACCGGATTCGCTACCTGATCCGTTAAAATGGATTCTGAACGCGGCGCCGACAGCATGGTCTACAGCGACGAGTGCCGGCGTCGTTTCGAGGCCCCCGCACACGCGGGTCCGCCGGGACAAGGCGATACCCTGCGCGGGACGGCGCGAGGCCGGGAAGGCGATACCGAAGTGGTCCTGTGGCTGGCCCGTGACCCGCGCGCGGCCTGGTTTCAGGCCCACGGTTGTCCGTGGACCATTGCGGGGGCCGACCTGGCCGCCGAGCTGTGGACCGCGGGGCGCGAAAAGATTGAGGCGAGTGACCTGGCCAAAGGGCTGGGGGCGCCGCCGGAAAAGATGGACGTGTTTCTGACCATTGAGGATGCCTGCCGCGCGGCCCTGAATGCCGGTGGCGGGAATGTTCCGGACGGAGGTAGTGATGTCGATCAGCCTGACTGAAGCCGCAGCCAATCAGGTCACCAGTCACCTGGAAAAACGTGGCCATGGCATCGGTTTGCGCCTGGGCGTGAAGCGTACCGGCTGCTCGGGCTGGGCCTATGTCATCGATTATGCGGACGAGCAGAATCCGGATGACGTGGTGTTCGAGGATCAGGGCGTCAAGGTCGTGGTCAAGCGCGAACACCTGGATTTTCTGGAAGGCACCCAGCTGGATTACGTCCGTGAAGGCATCAACGAGGCCTTCAAGTTCCGCAATCCCAATGTGCGCGACGAGTGTGGCTGCGGCGAAAGCTTCACCGTCTGACCCTCCGGCGCCCCGGCGCCAGGCGGCGTGGCCGCCCCCTCTCCGGCCCGGGCGCATTGCCGGTATGCCCGACGAGCCGGTATCATGATCCGCTTGACTCGAGGTCGGCACCGAAGGGTGCCGTCTCGCTTGCCTGATTTCGTGCGGCCGGCAAACCCGGTCGGGTAATCCCTGGATTCGTACTGGAGCAATCGTACTGGAGCGCAACCCCATGGCAGCCGAACGTACCCTGTCCATCATCAAGCCGGATGGCGTGAAACAGAACCTGATTGGCGAGATCTACACCCGCTTCGAGATGAGCGGCCTGAAAATCGTGGCCGCGCGCATGATGCAACTGAGCAAGGCGCAGGCGGAAGAATTCTATGCGGTCCACAAGGAGCGCCCCTTTTATGGTGCCCTGGTGGAGTTCATGACCTCCGGTCCGGTGATGGTGCAGGTGCTCGAGGGCAAGAACGCGATCGAGAAGAACCGCGAGCTCATGGGCGCCACGGATCCCAGGGAAGCCGAGCCGGGCACCATTCGCGCCGATTTCGCCGAAACCATCGATGCCAATGTGGTACACGGCTCTGATGGCCCGGATACGGCGAAGACCGAAATCGACTTCTTTTTCGATTCGGAAGATATCTGCTCCCGCTGAGGGAGAAGGGCCATGGCGGAAGTTCTCAGAAACAATCTGCTGAGCATGGACCGGGCGGCGCTGGAGGCCTACTTCGAGCGTCTCGGTGAAAAGCCCTTCCGTGCCCGGCAGGTAATGAAGTGGGTCTACCACCAGGGTGAGACCGACTTCTCCGCCATGACCGATCTGAGCAAGGCACTGCGCGAGAAACTGGCGGCCACCGCCGAAGTCCGGCCCCCGCGGGTGATTGCCGATCAGCTTTCCCGGGATGGAACCCGCAAGTGGCTGATGCGCGTCGATGCCGGCAACAGCGTGGAAACGGTCTTCATCCCGGAGGAAGGGCGCGGCACCCTGTGTATTTCTTCGCAGGTGGGTTGTGCCCTGGACTGCCAGTTCTGTGCCACCGCGGAACAGGGCTTCAACCGCAACCTGGATGTCGCCGAGATCCTGGGCCAGATCTGGCATGCCGACCGGCTGCTGGGGCGGGACGAGAACGGCAACCGGCGCCTGACCAACATCGTGCTCATGGGCATGGGCGAGCCACTGGCGAATTTCCGCAACGTCCTGCCCGCGCTGCGGGTGATGCTGGACGATCTTGGCTTCGGTTTCTCCAAGCGCCGGGTCACCCTGAGTACTTCGGGCGTGGTCTCCAACCTCTACCGTCTGGCCGATGAGATCGACGTCGCCCTGGCGGTATCCCTGCATGCGCCGGTGGATGAAATCCGCGACGAGATCGTGCCCATCAACCGCAAGTGGCCGCTGGCGGAACTGATGGACGCCTGCCGCTATTACATCGAGCGCCATCCCGGACGTCACATTACCTGGGAGTACGTGATGCTCGACGGCGTCAATGACAGCGAGGCGGAAGCCCGCCAGGTCGCGAAACTGCTCGCGGGCATTCCCTCCAAGATCAACCTGATTCCCTTCAATCCCTATCCGGGGGCCCGCTACCGTCGTTCTTCGGATGCGCGGATCGAGCGCTTCCGGAAGGTGCTCCAGGACAAGGACTTTCTCGTCATCACCCGCAAGACCCGGGGGGATGATATTGATGCGGCCTGCGGACAGCTGGCCGGTGAGGTACAGGATCGCAGTCGCCGACAGGAAAGGCGCGCGGCTGCCAGAGCGGAGGCGGTTTCATGAAGGCACACGGGATTGCTTGGTTGCTTGTCGCCATTCTTTTCGTCGCCGGTTGCGCGACCACCGGGCAGGCGGACCGGGATGACGAGGAAGCTGCGATGAGTCATCTCCAGCTTGGCATTCATTACATGCGCCAGGGGAACCTGCGCGAATCCAAGGAGCATCTCGAGCGCTCCCTTGATTACGACGATCGCCAGGCCATGACTCACGCAACCATCGCCTTGCTCCACGAGCAGCTCGACGACGAGCGCGCCGCCTCACGTCATTATCGCCGGGCCCTGCGCCTGGACGGGGATGATCCGGCGCTGCGCAACAACTACGGTACCTTTCTGTGCCGCACCGGCGAATTCGAAGAGGCGGCGGAGGAATTCGAGAGGGCCGCCACCAATCGCCTCTACCAGACGCCGGAGGTGGCCTGGAACAATGCCGGCACCTGCATGCTGCAGGCGGGCGACAGGGAAGCGGCCGAACGCTATTTCCGTGAAGCCGCCGATGCCGATTCAGAGTTTGCCGAGCCGCTCTGGCAACTGGCCAACCTGACCTACGAGGAAGGCGAATACCTGAGAGCCCGCGGTTTCTTCCAGCGACTGGAAGAGCGCGGCACCCTGGGGGCTTCCGCACTCCTGCTGGGAGTGAAGATCGAGGACGCGCTCGGGGATACCGAGCAGGCGGGAGAATTCGCCCGCAAACTGCGCTCCGAACACGCCGATTCCGAGGAAGCCCAGGAAGCGGCGGAGATGGGTTATGGCGGATGAGATCGAAGCCTCGGGGGCCGCTGAAGGCGAGTCTCCCGGGCGGCGCCTGAGACAACGCCGGGAGTCACTGGGCTGGTCGCTCGAGCAGGCGGCTCACGAGCTGCGGATGAGTGCGTCCGTACTGGCCGCGCTGGAAGAAGAGCGCTGGGATGTGCTGGAAGCCCCCATCTTCATCCGCGGGCATCTGCGCAATTACGCCCGGCTTCTCGGGCTTCCCCCGGAAGAACTGGTCGCGGCCTGGGAACGCGTCCGGCCGGTGGAGACCCCGGAGATTCGCCCCGGTCGGCCCCAGGGACCGCACATGGCCGCGGGTACCCCGCGCTGGGTGTTCGTGGTGGGCTGGATGGTCCTCGGGCTGATGCTCGTGATGGGTGTGCTCTGGTGGTATGCCGGACCGCACCGGGACCCGGTCGTGACCGCCAATGATTTCCCGGACGAGGCGGATGCGACTGCCGAGGTCAGCCCGGAAGAGCCACTGGAACCGGACCTGGAACCCGAGGACGACGACGATGTCGAGATCCGGGCTCAACGGGATCCGGACGTGGAAATGATGCCCGAGGCCCTCGAGGCGCCCATGTTCGAGGCCGAGGCTCCGGAAGAGGAAACGGAGGCGGCCGAGCTCGAAGAGGGTATCGAACCGATTGCCGTGGGGCCGGGAGAGCCCATCGGTCCCGATTTCATGGAGTCACCACCGCTGGCGGAGCCCGTACGGGTGCGGCTGCGTTTCGAGGAGGACTCCTGGATCGAGCTCGACGACGGCGAGGGCCGGCAGGTCTATCAGGGCCTGGCGGCAAGCGGCGAGGATCTCGAACTCGACATCATCCCGCCGATCCAGGTCTTTCTCGGCAATGGTCCGGCGGTTCGCGTGGATGTGGATGGCGAGTCGGTCGATTTTTCCGAGCGGATCCGGGGGGATAACACCGTCCGTTTCGATATTCCCGTCCCGGAGACCGGTGAATAAGCACGCCGAGAGATAACAGTTCGCAGGAGATATCAGGTGTCCAAGGGAGTCCGGCCCGTCCGGGGGATGAATGACATCCTCCCCGAAGACAGTGCGGTCTGGCAGTGGGTGGAGGATGTCGCCCGGGAAGTGTTTGACGCTTACGGCTACCGGGAAATCCGGATGCCTGTTGTCGAGCGCACGGACCTGTTTGTCCGCTCCATTGGTGAGGTCACCGATGTAGTGGAAAAGGAAATGTACACCTTCGAGGACCGCAGTGGTGACAGCCTGTCATTGCGCCCGGAGGGTACCGCGGGATGTGTCCGTGCCGGCCTGACTCACGGCCTGTTTCACAATCAGATCCAGCGTCTGTGGTACCAGGGTCCGATGTTCCGGCACGAACGTCCCCAGAAGGGGCGTTACCGTCAGTTTCATCAGCTCGGGGTCGAGGCCTATGGCCTGGAAGGCCCCGACATCGATGCCGAGATGCTCTTGCTGTGTGCCCGGCTCTGGCGGCGCCTGGGGCTGGAGGATGTGAAACTCCAGCTCAATTCCCTCGGCAGCCTGGAGGCGCGCAAGGCCTATCGCGAGCAGCTGGTGGCCTATTTTTCCGATTACCGCGAGCGTCTCGATGAGGACAGCCTGCGCCGGCTGGAAACCAATCCGATGCGCATACTCGACAGCAAGAATCCGGATCTGGCCGGAATCATCGCCGAGGCGCCCAGCATCCTGGATCATCTCGATGAAGAATCGGCGGAACACTTCGCCGGGCTGCGTGCCCGACTTGAGGCGCTGGGAGTGGAGTACAGCATCAACCCGCGCCTGGTCCGGGGGCTGGATTATTACTCCCGCACCGTGTTCGAGTGGACAACGGATCGCCTCGGAGCCCAGGATGCGGTATGTTCCGGCGGGCGCTACGACTACCTGGTGGAACAACTGGGCGGGCGACCCACGCCCGCGGTGGGCTGGGCCCTGGGCCTTGAGCGCCTGGTGGCCTTGCTTGCCGAGCGCGAGGAGGCGCAACGCGAGGTGGCGCCCCACGCCTATCTGGTGCTGGCGGGTGACCAGGCGGAAACGGCCGGCTGGCCGCTCTCGGAAGCCTTGCGCGATGCGCTGCCGGAGCTGCGCCTGACAGTCCATTGTGGTGGCGGCAGTTTCAAGTCCCAGATGAAGAAGGCCGATCGCTCCGGCGCGGCTTATGCCCTGATCCTGGGCGAGGAAGAAGCGGCCCGGGACCGGGTGGGCGTCAAGCCCCTGCGTGGACAGGGTGAGCAGTTTGAATGTGAACGCGGGCGGCTGGTTGAGGTGCTCGCGGAATTATTGCATCCGGAGGCAGTTGCCTGAGCCGGAACTTGTCAGAGGAGAGAGAGGACAGTGTTCACTTCGGACGAAGAAGCACTTGATGCAATCAAGGCCTGGTGGCGGGATAACGGTGCCTGGGTGGTCGCCGGGCTGGCCATTGGTATCGCGGTGGTGGCCGGCTGGCGGTTCTGGGAAGCAAGCCAGGAGCGCTCCGCGCAGGAAGCTTCCGCCCTCTATGAACAGATCCGTACCCAGGCGGCCCTCCAGGACCGCGAACAGCTGCGGGAAATTGCCGCTCAGCTTCGCGATGACTACGGCCGCACCGCTTATGCCGCCCAGGGGGCCCTGCGCTATGCCGCCGTGGCGGTCGAGACCGGGGAACTGGAAGAAGCGATCGAATGGCTGCGCTGGGCAAAGGATAATTCCCGGGATGAGGAGCTGGGCAAGCTTGCCACGGTACGCCTTGCGCGGGTGCATCTTGCCCTGGATGATCCCGAGTCCGCGCTGAATACCCTGGATGCCCGGGATCTGGGGCGTTTCGCCGCCCTGGCCGAGGAGGTCCGTGGTGATGCCCTGTACGCCACCAATGATCGGGACGGCGCGCGCGAGGCCTATCGGCGTGCGATGGATGCGCATGAGGATGACGATGATGCGCCGCCCCGTCCCGAACTCGAAATGAAATACTACGAACTGGCCGACAGCGAGGAATAATGTCTTCAGTGTCCGCAATCACCCCGATCCGGGGCCTGTCCGTCGCGCTGCTGTGTCTCGCCTTTCTGGGCTGTGCCTCGCCGGGCGTGATCGAGGAACCGCGCGATCTCGAGGACTTTGACGAGGCCTGGGAGTTCAATCAGGTCTGGAGTACCCGGGTGCGGGGTGAGGGACCCAATGACCGGCTCGGCCTGAGACCCGCGGCCGACGGTGACATGGTCTATATCGCCGGCAACAACGGCCGGGTCGAGGCCCGGCGGGCGTCCGACGGGCGCCGCGTCTGGCGGACCGAACTGGATGCACCGCTGTCCGCCGGACCGACCGTCTTCCAGGGACGCCTGATGGTCGGCAGCCTGGACGGTGACATTTACTACCTCGATGCCAGTGATGGTTCGGTCCGCTGGGAAAGCCATGTCCGTTCCGAGGTCCTCACACCCCCCGCGCTAAGCCGGGATGTGGCGGTGGTACGACTCGCCGATGGCCAGGTGAAGGGGATCTCGCTGGACGATGGATCTGAACTGTGGTCGCGCGAGGAAGAAGTACCGGCCCTGATCCTGCGCGGCAACACCGCGCCGGTGGTGCGTGGTGGCCGTGCACTGGTCGGCTTCGACAACGGCGCCCTGCGTGCCTTCCGTCTGCGTGACGGCCAGGCCCAGTGGAGTGAGCAAGTGGGTGTCTCCGCCGGGCGAACCGAAATCGAGGAACTCGCTGATGTCGCCCGCTGGATCGATGCCACCAATGACCTGGTCTTTGCCGGCACCGCGGCGGGCACCACCTCGGCGGTGGCCATCGACAATGGCAATCGGGTCTGGGAACGGGAACTGGGAAGCTATTCCGGTCTCGCCGTCGATCAGGATCTCCTCTATCTCACCGACGAACACAGTGAATTGCACGGCCTCAACCAGCGCGATGGTTCGAGTGTGTGGCAGAACGATGATCTGCGCGCGCGGGAAGTGACGGCCCCGGCGGTGGTCGGCGAGACCGTGGTGGTCGGTGATCTGGAAGGTTATCTGCACGCCATCGACAGTGACAGCGGCGAGCTGGTCGGGCGCCACCGCCTCAGGCGGGTGCGCATCCATACCCCGCCGACCGTGGTCGATGACAGAGTGGTGGTGCAGGACAGTCGCGGGCGGGTGCGCGCCTATCGGCTGGATGAACTTGACTGACCTCGGGCGGGATCCCATGCCATGCTGCCAGTCATCGCCCTGCTTGGTCGCCCGAATGTGGGCAAGTCGACGCTGTTCAATCAGCTCACCCGGACCCGGGACGCCCTGGTTGCCGATACGCCCGGCCTGACCCGGGATCGTCAGTACGGCATCGGAAGAATCGGCGGTCGCCCCTTCATCGTGGTGGATACCGGCGGCCTGGGGGCGGGCGAGGGCGCTGTCGAGGAGGCAATGACCCGACAGAGCCTCAGGGCGCTCGAGGAGGCCGATGCGGCGGTTTTCGTGGTCGACGGTGGCGATGGTCTTACCCCCCTGGATCAATCCCTTGCAGACGATCTCAGGCGCCAGCACAAGCCCGTGATCCTGGCGGTCAACAAGAGCGAAGGCCGGGCGGCGGACGAAATCACCGCCGAATTCCACGCCCTTGGCCTGGGCCAGCCGCTCGCGATATCCGCAACCCACCGGCGGGGTCTCCAGAACCTGGTGAATGCCGCGCTCGAGCCCTTTCCACCGGCAAGCGACGAGGCAGACGACGCGGTGGACGCGCAGGGGCTGCGGGTCGCCGTGATCGGGCGTCCCAACGTGGGCAAGTCGACCCTGGTCAATCGCTTCGTCGGTGAAGACCGGGTGGTCGCTTCGGCCGAGCCCGGTACCACCCGGGATGCCATACGCGTGCCCTTCAGCCGTGACGGGCGCGACTACGTGCTGGTTGATACCGCCGGGGTCCGGCGCCGCAGCCGGGTCCGAGAGCACATCGAGAAGATCAGTGTGGTCAAGACCCTGCAGGCGATCGATGATGCCCAGGTCGTGATCGGACTGGTGGATGCCTCCGAAGGCATTACCGACCAGGATGCCTCCTTGCTCGGCCTGGCCCTGACGGCCGGCCGGGCCACGGTACTGGCGGTCAACAAGTGGGATGGCCTGCCCCCCGAGCGGCGCGATCGGACCCGGGCGGAGCTCGATCTCAAATTACCCTTCCTGTCCTTCGCTCCGGTGCACTTCATTTCCGCACTGCATGGCACCGGCGTGGGCGATCTCATGGCCTCGGTGAATGCCGCCTGGGCGGCGGCCAGTCGCGACCTCCCCACCGCCGAGCTCACCCGGGTACTGGAGGCGGCGGTGGAGCGGCATGCCCCGCCGCTGGTGCGGGGACGGCGGATCAAGCTCCGCTACGCCCACCAGGGCGGACGCAATCCCCCCACCATCATCGTCCATGGCAATCAGGCCTCGCGGGTGCCCGCGGCCTATCGCCGTTATCTCGAAAACGTCTTTCGCGAGGCCTTTGATCTGACCGGCGCTCCGGTCACCGTCGAGTTCCGCAGCGGTGACAACCCCTACGCCGATCCCGCCCGGGGACGACGCGCCCCGGACAGGCGCAAGGGCGGGAAGAAGCGTGGCCGACGGGGGAGATCCGGCAAGTCATGAAGCCGGCGGACGACATCATCATCTTGGGTGCCGGCCACAATGGTCTGACCTGCGCCTGCTATCTCGCCCGACGCGGCATGCGGGTGCGTGTCCTGGAACGCCGTGACCGGGTGGGTGGCGCGGCGGTCACCGAGGAATTCCATCCCGGATATCGCAATTCCACCGCCAGCTATACCGTCAGCCTCCTGCAGGAGCAGGTGATCGAGGATCTTGGCCTGCGTCGTCACGGCCTGGAGATTGTCGAGCGGCCACTGGGCAACTTCGTGCCCGGACCGGAAGGGGAGCCGTCCCTGGCCCTGGGTCCGACCCCGCGCGACACTGCCCGCGCGCTGGCGGCACTGTCACCGCGCGATGCCGAACGCCTGCCCGCCTTCGAGGCCATGCTCGAGCAGGGCGCGGATCTGATCCGCAAGACCCTGTTGCAGACCCCTCCGAGCGGCGGCGGTGGCCTGCGCGATCTGCCACGCCTGATTCGTGACGCCCGTCTGCTCCGGCACCTGGACACCGAGGCCCGCCGTGATCTGCTGGCACTGTTCTCGCGCAGTGCGGGCGAGATCCTGGATGAGTGGTTCGAATCGGATCGGCTCAAGGCGGCGCTCGGCTTTGACAGCATTGTCGGCCACTATGCCAGCCCCTACACGCCCGGCTCGGCCTATGTGCTGCTGCACCACGTCTTCGGCGGCGTCAACGGCAAGCCCGGCGTCTGGGGGCATGCGATCGGCGGCATGGGTGCGATCAGCGAGGCGATGGCCGCCGAGGCGCGACGCCTGGGGGTATCGATCGAGACCGAAGCCCCGGTCCGGGCGGTCACGACCGAAGCCTGGCGTGGCCGGCGGCGGGTCAGCGGGGTCGAGCTGGAGGATGGCCGCCACCTGCCGACCCGGCGCCTGGCCGCCAACGTGAATCCCCGCCTGCTGTATGAACGCCTGATGGCGCCGGATGATCTGCCGCGCTCCTTCCGTGAGCGGATACAGTCCTATCGCTGTGGCTCGGGAACGGTTCGGATGAATGTCGCGCTTTCCGAACTGCCACGCTTCCGGGCGCGGCCGGAACCGGGGCCGCACCACGGTTCCGGTATCATCATCGCTCCCGACCTGGCCTACATGGACCGGGCCTGGCGAGACGCTCGCGACGAAGGCCTTGCCGGCCGGCCGGTGGTCGAGATGGTGATTCCCAGCACCCTGGACGACAGCCTGGCCCCCGAGGGACGGCATGTGGCCAGCCTCTTCTGTCAGCATTTCGCCCCGGAACTGCCCGATGGCGCGGACTGGGAGGACTACCGGGAGACGGCGGCGCAACGGGTCATCGATGCGGTGGAGGCCTTCGCTCCCGGTTTCGCCGACAGCATCCTGGGACGGATGACGCTGACTCCGGCCGATCTCGAGGCACGCTTTGGTCTGGTGGGCGGCGATATATTCCACGGTGTGCTCGCCCCGGATCAGCTCTATTCCGCCCGTCCCCTGCTTGGTTACGGTGATTACCGCGGACCGGTGGCCGGGCTTTATCATTGTGGTTCGGGTGCCCACCCGGGCGGCGGGGTCACGGGGGCGCCGGGTTACAACGCCGCGCGCGAGATTCTTCGCGACCGTCGCCGGCCGGGCTGGCCGAGGCGACCGGACAGCGACTGAGAGGAGCAGGCGGCATGCTGCGCAAGGTCACGGATACGCAGGGTGAGGTCTGGGAGGTCGTTCGCGGCAGCGAGTCCTACGGCATGATGGTCGTGCTTTTCTGCCGAATTTCGGACGGGCGGGTGATGAAGTCCTATCTTCATGCCGATAGTGCAATGGCGGCCGATGCCGAGGTGGACGCCAGTTCCGACGCCGAGCTCCTCGAACGCCTGGACGATGCCGAGCCGGGACCTTAGCTAGCTCCCCGAGGAGTCTCCGCGACCGCCATCCTGGCGGCCACGGTCCCGATAGGCCATGGCACATCCCCGGTTGTCGGCCTTGCCACCTGCTTACCCTTGCCGCACAAAAATCCCCGGTGCGCCGTGGCGTCACCGGGGTTCGCGATCTCCAGGGCCTGTAGCAGGTAGCAGGCCGTCGGGTCGGCTATTCTTCCTCGCCGCCTTCCGGCTGTCCCTGTTCTATTTCGGCCTCGGTGGCATCCCGTACACCCACCACCTTGACGTCGAAATTGAGTTCCTGGCCCGCGAGGGGGTGGTTGGCGTCGATCTTCACCTGTTCCTCGCCCACCTCGATCACGGTAATGATCTGGGTGCCCTGTTCGCCGACGGCCTGGAAACGCATTCCGGGCTGGAGCTCGGCGTCGGTCTGAAAGACCTCGCGCGGCACCTGCTGCTGGAGCTCGTCATTGCGTTCGCCGTAGGCCTTCTCGGGCGGCACGGTGACCTGCAGGCTCTGGCCTTCCTCACTTCCGGAAAGCGCCTCTTCCAGGCCGGGGATGATGGACTGGGTGCCGTGGACGTAGGCGAGCGGGTTGCCGCCCTCGGAGCTGTCCAGGACATTGCCGTCATTGTCCTTGAGCGTGTAATCGATTTCGACGACGCGGTTGTTCGCGACTTCCATTCGAACCTCTCAGGTGCTGGGGTGAAAAAAGGCCGGGCACCATGACAGGTCCGGGTCTGCCCTGTAAAGCCTTGTCCGACCGGCGGTCTGGGCCTGGCGGGCAGTGCGGAAAATTCCGTCATGGGTACCTGGCTGAACAGGTACACACTCAGCCGCATTGGCAGTCGTTCGGAGCAGTTTCGCCCCATTGCCGTGACAGCGCTGCATCGCTCAGAGCCTGAATACGCACTGGGAAAGCACGGCCCAGGTGACTCCGCAAAGAGGAGGCCTGGTGCCGACAGGGTATTCCAGGACTGTGTGCGCCATGGATGGCGCACCCAGAGCCCCCATGGATGGGTTTACGGCGATCCTGGAATACCCTGTCGGCAACACAGGCCGGAACGTCTCCCGTCACCGGCAAAGAAAGGTCCGAGTCCCAAAGCTGGAAGGAATTCGTACCCGAGCTTTCCGCATGGCCGGTTAATCCGAGATGAAACGCTCCCGGCGCCGCTCCAGCTCAGCGCTGATCGCGACCGGATAGGGGGGCTCGGCCGGGTCGAGGTCGGCCACCGCCGCTGGCAGGCCCTCGCGCTGGCGGGCGGCATGGGCACGTATCGATTCCAGTGACTGCAAGGCGCCCGGCAGGAGCTCTCCACCCTCGATTACCGGCTGCAGCAGCGGTTCCCCGCCGGCCGGCGGCGGCTCGTCCACCGCGGCCACCACGTCTCCCTGCATTCGCTTGCGGTGCCAGTGGCGGAAGACCTGCTTGGCACCGGGGTAGGTGGTCTTGTCGGTGGAGGCCTTCATGCGCGGTTTGCCGGCGTATTCCGCCAGCTTGTAGGCATAGTCGATTTCCGGCGCATCGCTGGAGGTCGCCCAGCTGCTGCCCACGCCGAAGGCATCAATCGGTGCGTTGTCGCGGAGCAGGGCCCGTATCCGATACTCGTCCAGTCCGGAGGAGGCGACGATGCGCACCTCGTTCAGACCCGCCGCATCCAGGCGTTCCCGCGCCGCCCGCGCCAGGGCACCCAGGTCACCCGAGTCGAGCCGGATCGCGGCGACCCGGCTGCCGGTTTCCCGGATCAGTTCGATCACCCGGTCGACCCCCCGCAACGTGTCCCAGGTATCCACCAGCAGGGTGGTGTCCGGCCATTGCCTGACGAAGCGCCGGAAGGCCTCGCGTTCGTCGTCGAAGGCCTGGATATAACTGTGGGCCATGGTACCGAGGACCGGTATCCCGAGGCGGTAGCCGGCTTCCACGTTGGAGGTTCCCGCCGCGCCCGCGATCCAGCTTGCCCGTGCGAGTGCCAGGGCGCCTTCGCTGCCCGTCGCCTTGCGCGCGCCGAAGTCCATTACCGGCCGCCCGTCCGCGGCCTGGATCACCCGTGCCGCCTTGGAGGCGAGCACGCTGTGGGCGTGGACGCGGTTGATCAGCAGGGTCTCGACCAGTTGCGCTTCCATCAGCGGCGCTCGCACCTGGATCACCGGTTCGAAGGGGAAGACCGCGGTGCCCTCCGGCACCGCATAGACATCGCCGGTAAAGCGCAGGCGCCGCAGGCGCTCGAGGAAGGCCTTGGGAAAGCGCTCGAGCGAGGCGAGATAATCCAGTTCTTCCGGGCTGAGCCGGAAGTCGGCGAGGAATTCAAGGCATTCCTGTTGCCCGCAGGCGAGGGCATAGTTGCGGGCGGTGGGAAGCTTGCGGAAGAACAG
>SLND01000100.1 GCA_007133205.1 Natronospiraceae bacterium
CAGGCCTGGGATTTTCAGGTATTTGAAGATGAATTGCTGGTCGCCAGTAATGATGGTCTCTTCTCGATAAAGGGGGACCGTGTTGAAGACGTGCGCCTGTCGGAAAGAACCAGTTTTTCGGTTTTTGCTTCGGAGGTGTTTCCGGGGCGCGTGTATATCGGGCTCAGTAACGGACTGGCCGTGGTCCAGCGAACGGAGGACGGCTGGGAAGATCTTGGCCGAGTGGCCGATATTGATAATCAGGTGCGCACCATGGAGGAGAGCCCCGAGGGTCAGCTCTGGCTGGGAACCGCGCATACCGGATTGGTGCGCATTGAATTCGAGGACTCCGACTCCCTGGAACCGGTGAGAGTTGATCGCTACTCGGGTGAACACGGGCTTCCAGGCATGCGGCGGAACTTTGTCTATCAGGTGAGTGACGAAACGGTCTTTGCTACACGATATGGACTGAAGAAGTTCAATGAAGAAGAACAGCGCTTCGACCCACACCCACAGTTCCGGGAACTGTTCTCTGAAGCCCCACGCCGCCTGATGCGTCTTGAGGAAGATGCGTCCGGCAGAATCTGGATGCACGCACGTGATGAGGCGACAGGGGAGCAGGAAACAGGCGCAGCCATTCCGGATGGTGACGGAGGGTATTACTGGGAATCACGCCCCCTGCGGGGGCTGCGTGGCATATACACCTATGCAATTCATGCAGATACACGCGGCGAACCGGGTGATGAAGGCATCATGTGGCTGGGGGGCGATGAAGGACTGTTCCGCTACGAACCTGGGATGGGCGCGGATGAAGAACGGTCGCTGCAAGCCCTGATTCGAAGGGTGTCCATCCCGGGCGACGAGCCCATGTACCAAGGTGCTGGCTCGCCACCGAGTGCGGAAATAGAGTACGCGGACAACCGTTTGCGCTTTGAATACGCAGCGACCAACTATGATGGAACGGAAGAGACCCGTTTTCAGGTGAAGCTGGAAGGCCAGGATACGGAATGGTCCGACTGGACCGAGGATACCGCGCAGACGCGGGGAAATCTGTGGGAAGGGGACTACAGGTTTAGGGTTCGGGCGCGTGACCTCTATGACACGATTAGTGAAGAGGCCGTGTACGAGTTCACGGTAATGCCGCCATGGTATCGCACCATGGGTGCCTATGTGGTATTCGGCCTGCTTTTTGTAACGGGGGGTTGGGGCTTGATGCAGTTGTATTTCCGGCGCCTGGCTTTCAGGAATCGCAGGCTTCAGAGGCTGGTTCGGAACCGCACACGTGAGCTCGAGTCGGCAAAGGGAAGGGCGGAACGTGCCCTGGAGCGGCTTCGCAGTACACAACAGGAACTGATTGAAGCTGAAAAGATGGCCACGGTGGGGCGACTGGTTGCGGGTATTGCTCATGAAATCAATACCCCGGTCGGCAATGGGCAGGTGACTGCGACCAGTCTGGCTGAACGCACTCATGATATGGCGGACAAGATCGAGAAGAATGGTGCCTTGAGCCGTCGAGCGCTTACGGAATTTCTTGCCGATTGTCAGCGCGGTATGCAATTGATGACCACCAGTTTCGAGCGTATCGGTGCCCTGGTGGGGCGGCTGCACCGAGTAACCAGTCAGCCATATGATCAAGTGGCCGAGTGGTACGAGGTGTCGGATCTCCTGCAGGACATAAAACTTTCCAGACGGCAGAGTGTCGCCGAGAAAGGCATTGAAATACATGCCGAAGCCAGTCCGCGGCTTTCAATCAAGGGGAACCGGGTGGCGCTTTCGGAATGTCTCAATGAGTTGATCGACAATTCGGTCGACCATGGCTTCCCCGAGGTGACGGAGGGGGCCGAAATCCGCATTGAGGCGGTCGAGGAAGACGGCACCGTCAGAATCGATTACAGGGACAACGGGCGCGGACTGGACCCCCAGGTTCGCCAGGCGATATTCGAGCCATTCGCAGCCGGGATGCAGAACGAGCCCCAGCATACGGGGCTTGGCACCCATACCGTGTTCAATATTGTCCGGCGGGTCCTGGGTGGCAACATCGAGTGCCATACCCCGGATCGAGGAGTGCACTTCGTGATCCGACTCCCCCGTGAGCCGGAAGGCGTGAATTGACCGGGCGAAAAAAGCCGGGCGTGCGCCCGGCTTTCTCTGGAACTGGCTCCCCGGGACGGGCTCGAACCGCCGACCTAGTGATTAACAGTCACCCGCTCTACCAACTGAGCTACCGGGGATTGGTTGCGCCCGAGTTGAGCGCAGGCGATATGGTACTCAGACCGACGCCGCGCGTCAAAGATTGATTCCCTGGGGCCGGTGGCGGCTTGCTACCTTCGCTGGCCTACTCATCTATAATCTCACCAGGAAACGGACTTCCGATAATGCCCCGGATTCTGGCGACGGAAGGGTCGGGCCGGGGGTTCCAGTGACGGCGGCCGGGGAGGCGCCAATGGGATTCGGGGTTCGGGACGCACTGAGCACGCCTTTCCTGGTGGTGTTTCTGCCGGTGGCTCTCCTGGTTCTCGCGCTGATTTTGGGGATTTTCGCCCACCAGGAGCGGCAGAATGCCATGGCACTGGACCGTGAACGGATTGAGGCGAAAGCGCAGGCCATGGCAGTGCTTCTGGCGGACTCCGTGTGGCCGGAATTGGCCAGCCGCAGTGAGGCGGCCTCTGCCCTGAACCTGCTGGAGGAGAGTGCCGAAGTCCATTGTGTGCTTGTGGAGGGGGAAGAGGGCTGGTTCGCTGGGCTCCGCGCGGGAGAATGTGGCAGCACCTCGCCCGATGGGTTTTTGGAGATTTCTGCTCCCATTGAGATCGAGCACCGGGAGTTGGGGAAGGTGGTGGTAAGAGCCGACATCTCTGACGGTGGGTGGGGAAGTGTTCGGGAGGCGGGGCATGTGCTCGTGCTGGTCGGATTGTTGCTGGCGATGCTTGTCGGTGGAGGCGTGCTGGCCTTCCAGCGCGCCGTCGCTGGTCCTGTACGGGATTTTTTTCGGGTCCGCAGTGAACTGGTCGAGCGGGAAAAATACGCCACTCTGGGGCGCCAGGCACCGGCTGTTGCGCACGAAATCAGTACACCCATCGGGAATAGTGTGATGGTGGCCGAGCTTATCCAGGAAAGAAGCCGTGACCTTGGTGAGGCCCTGCAGTCGGATGGGATACGGAAATCGGATCTGAACCAGTTTCTCGGGGAGCTCGGCGAGGCGGCCCGGGTGCTGGAGCGTAACCTGGTCGCTGCCAGGGAGCAGGTCGCTCGCTTCAAGCAGGTATCCGTGGATCTGGGCGCGTCCCATTGCCGCCGTTTTGATCTCAAGGAGCTGGTGGACGATGTGTTGGCTGCAATGAGATTCCGTTTCCGGGATCTGGGGCCGGAAGTGGAGGTGAGCGTCGACGTACCAGAAGGGGTTACCCTTGAAAGCTATCCGGGCCCCCTGGCCCAGGTGATCAGGAATGCCCTGGATAATTCCCTCCTCCATGGCCTGGAAGGGATCAGAAATCCCCGTCTGACGATACGGGCTCAACGAGACAGTGCAGGCCGTGTATTGTTGCAGCTCATCGATAATGGCAGAGGCATGTCCCCGAAGGAGCAGAAATGTGCCTTCGAGCCGTTCTTTACCACGTGTCAGGAACGGGGTGGCGCAGGCCTGGGCCTCCATATCATTGAAGAGCAGGTAATCAGGGTGTTGCAGGGTAGCCTGACCCTTGAAACCAAGCCAGGTGAGGGTGTGAAGATCTCCATCTTGTTGCCCGAAAAGGTAGCCGTGGAAGAGGCGCGAAGGAACATCAATGATCCGTGAGATAATGAAGACTTGCCGGAAGTTTCTCGCCGCGGCTGATGTCAGGGCGGCACATGGGGTGCAGCATGCATCAGGACAGCGCTTGTCGGGTGGGACCTGGAGGATGAACGGGGATGGCAAAGAGGTGTCCGGGGATGATGATCTGATTCAGTTTCTCCCGGACGAGGACGAGGCCGGGGAAACCGGTCGCAAGAATGAATCGTATTGGCCGGTCCTGGTGCTTGATGATGACCCCGATGTGCATGTGGCCACCAGGCTTGCGCTGCAGGACTGCAACATTCTGGGCCGCCGTTTGAAGCTGTACAGCGCATATTCGGGGGAAGAAGCCAAGGTATTGCTCCTGGATGGTGGTGTCTCCTTTGCCTGCATTCTCCTTGATGTGGTCATGGAATCCGAGGATGCCGGCCTGAAACTGGTGGATTATATCCGCAACGTAGTCGGAGATAATGCGGTCCGGATTGTCTTGCGAACCGGTCAGCCCGGCTATGCACCTGAAATGGACGTGGTCAGCCAGTACGACATCAATGATTATCGCTCAAAGAGTGAACTTACCCGAAAACGCCTGATTACCACCCTCACCTCGGCAATACGTGCGTATGACAGAATTCGGACCATAGAGGAAAATCAGCAGCGCCTCACCAGGGTAGTCGATTCCGCACCGTCACTTTTTCGGAACAGGGAAACCCATGCCTTTGCGGGGGAGGTGCTCCGACACCTCTGTGCTCTTCTCGACAGCCCGGAAAATGGTGTCATATTTGCCGCGGACAAGGCGGCACCGGAGGATCTGGAACCACTGGCAGCGCTTGGGTCGTATTGGAAATTTGCGGAAATGGATGGCCGGACGGGGAGAGCGCTGGATGTGAGTGAAGCACTGGCGACGGCGTGCAAGGAACGAAGGCACGTATTCTCGGATCAGCGGGTGGTCCTGTACATGGAGCCCAGCCCGGACCAGGTGGTGCTGGTCGAGGTGGAAGTCAAGGGGGGCATGGATGATTTCGATCGCCGCCTGGTGGAGCTTTTTTCGGTCACGATTGGTGTGGGATACGACAATGCCCGGATGTTTGAGCAGATTGAAGAGCTGGCTTACACCGATGAGGTGACGGGGCTGCCGAGCAGGGCGGGAATGATTCAGCTTCTCCAGAAGCTGATGGGGGCAGGTGACGTCTGGAGCGTAATCATTGCGGATATTGATGAGTTCCAGGCCGTCAATGATGGTCTGGGGCGCGCCATGGGCGACAAGGTGCTCGTGTCCGTGGCTGATTTGTTGTCGGAGGTGTTTGGGCGGGAGTGCCAGTTGAGCCGGCTATCCGGTGACAGTTTTGCGGTTTCCATGGGAACCACAGATCCGACGGAGATTGAAAAACGGATTAACAAGCTCAGGGAAAAATTGCTCCAGGGGGTGGCGGTGGAGCAATACAACATTCCCATGAGCGTCACCATGGGAGTGGCCCAGTATCCGGAGCATGGCAGTACGCCGGAGGAGCTGCTTCAGAACGCCAGTATTGCGATGAAACGGGCGAAACAGAACCGGCGGTCGGATTGGACAATGTTCAGTCGGGATTTCGACCAGGAGCTTGTGGAACGTCTTGAATTGTTGCGAGACCTGAGCAGGTGCATCGAGAGGGAAGAACTGGAGTTGTACTTCCAGCCGCAACTGTCCCTCAAGGACGGCCGAGTTACTGTGGTTGAGGCGCTTCTGCGCTGGCACCGGAAGGATAAAGGAATTGTGCTGCCGGGCGAGTTTGTATCCGCAGCGGAAGATGCAGGGTTGATCGTCAGTATCGGTCAGTGGGTACTCGAAAATGCCTGCCGCGTCCAGACGAAGTTTGCAAAGGCGTCTGGTCGTTCGATTACGGTGGCGGTGAATGTGTCGATGCGCCAGCTGCGCGATCCGGGATTTCTCAGCATGCTCGATGATGTCATTGCCAGGACAGGAGCGAACCCGGAAGCACTTGAGCTGGAAATTACCGAATCGATGATGGTGGAGGATTTCGAGGGTGTTCGTGTCTTGCTGCAGGCCTTCCAGCAAAGGGGTATTCAGGTGGTTATCGATGACTTCGGCACGGGGTATTCATCCCTGAATTACCTGAAGAAACTGCCGGTTGATCGACTGAAGATTGACAAGTCATTTGTCCAGGGTTTGAGCAGGGAAACGTCGGATCAGGTGATTCCGGCATTAATTGTGGAGATGAGTCATATGCTCAGTCTCGGCGTGGTGGCAGAGGGCGTCGAAGGCAAGAGGCAGGAAGAGATCCTGCGCGAACTTGGTTGCGATGATGTGCAGGGTTACCTGTATTCGGAACCGATGAGCGCACGGGCCATGCAGAAGTTCCTTCGCCGCGCTCATTGATTCGGCCTAGGGTGTCAGGCTGCGGTGGATTCGGTCGCAGGCCTCCTCCAGGGTGTCCATGTCGGTGGCATAGGAAAGACGCATGTGGCCGGGCAAGCCGAAGGCCTGGCCGGGGACAAGGGCGACTCCCGCTTCCTTCAGCAGATATTCTCCCAGAGCAACGTCGTCCTCAATGCCATCCAGCGCGGCTATTGCCTCGCGGAAATCGGGAAAGGTGTAGAAGGTGCCCATGGATGGTTGAACACGGACGCCCGGGATCTTGCCCAGTAATTCGTGCACCCGGTCATGGCGTTTGTGGAATTCCTTCACCATCTCGCGCACACAGGACTGATCACCGCTGAGCGCTGATTCGGCGGCGGCCTGGCTGATCGAGGCCGGGTTGGAAGTGGACTGGGACTGGACCTTTTTCATGGCGCCGATAATTGGGGGGGGACCCCCGGCATAGCCAATACGCCAGCCTGTCATGGCGTAGGCCTTGGAGACACCGTTGAATACCACGGTCCTGTCTGCCAGTTCGGGGCAGGCATTCAGGATGTTGCAGAAGGGCTCATCGGTCCAGAGGATGTGTTCGTACATGTCATCCGTCGCCACCAGCGTTTGCGGGTGGCGAGTGAGCACCGCTCCGAGTTCGGCAAGCTCCTGCTTCGAATAGGCCATTCCGGTCGGGTTCGACGGGCTGTTGAGCATGACCAGGCGGGTCTTTTTGGTGATGGCCTTCTCAAGCTGTTCCGGCGTGATCTTGTAGCCCTGGTCCCAGTCCGCGGGCACCGTAACGGGTACGCCGTCGGTGATTTCCACCATGGCCGGATAGGAAACCCAATAGGGCGCGGGGATGATCACCTCGTCTCCCGGATTGACCACCGCCTGACAGAGGTTGAACAGGCTTTGCTTGGCTCCGGTCGAAACCAGAATCTGGTCCAGATCGAAGTCCAGGCCATTGTCCTGGCGGAACTTGTTCCTGACGGCTTCCTTGAGGGCCGGCGTGCCATCCACGGCGGTATATTTGGTCTGACCCTCGCGCATGGCCCGGATGGCGCCTTCCTTGATGTGTTCCGGGGTGTCGAAATCCGGCTCTCCGGCGCCCAGGCCGATGATGTCCTGGCCGGCAGCGCGCAGTTCTGCCGCCTTCTGGGTGACGGCCAGCGTGGGCGATGGCTGGAGTTTCTTGACTCGTGCGGAAAGGAAATCGCTCATGGCCCCTCAACTTGTTATTCTGGGCAGTGGCTTGCCGTCCGGACCAGATTTCCGGGCGGATGCAACGAAGCGCACAGGATAACATTTTGCCCGGGCCCATGGAGCCCAGAGCTGGGAGTCCGTCCCCGAATGACTGATGTTTTTGAGCTGACCTCGAAATACCAGCCGGCCGGTGATCAGCCAGAGGCCATCGAAACCCTGAACCAGGGGCTCGAGCATGGCCTGGCGCGCCAGACGCTGCTCGGGGTGACAGGATCGGGAAAGACCTTCACCGTAGCCAACGTGATCCAGCGTCAGGCGCGGCCCACGCTTGTCCTGGCCCCCAACAAGACCCTGGCGGCCCAGCTCTATGGGGAATTGCGCGAATTCTTTCCGAATAACGCGGTGGAGTATTTCGTATCCTATTATGATTATTACCAGCCCGAGGCGTATGTGCCGTCCTCGGATACGTTTATCGAAAAGGATGCATCGGTAAACGAGCATATTGAGCAGATGCGCCTGTCCGCGACCAAGGCACTCATGGAGCGGCCGGATGCGATCATTGTGGCCACAGTGTCTGCAATTTATGGTCTGGGGGATCCCAAGGCGTACCTCAGCATGGTCATCCACCTTGACCGTGGAGAACTGGTGGACCAGCGAAGATTGCTGCGACGTCTGGCCGAACTTCAGTACAAGCGCAATGAAGTAGAGCTGCAACCCGGCAGTTATCGGGTTCGCGGCGATGTGCTCGAGATCTTTCCGGCGGAGTCGGAACGGGAGGCCGTGCGCATCGAGTTGTTCGATGAGGAAATCGAAAATATCCGTTACTTCGATCCATTGACAGGGGAGCTTATCCGTAGTGTCCCGAGAGTGACGCTCTACCCGACAACTCACTACGTCACTCCGCGGGAACAGATGCTTCAGGCAATGGAGAAGATCAAGACGGAGTTGAGCGAACGACTGGAAGAACTGCGCAAGCTGGACAAGCTCGTGGAGGCGCAGCGCCTGGAGCAGCGCACGCGCTTTGACCTGGAAATGATGAACGAGCTGGGTTATTGCACCGGCATTGAGAATTACTCCCGTCACCTGTCCGGTCGTGAACCGGGTGAACCGCCACCGACTCTGTTCGATTATCTCCCGGCGGATGCACTGCTCGTGATTGATGAGAGTCATGTCACCATTCCTCAGTTGGGCGGCATGTACAAGGGAGATCGATCGCGAAAGGAGACACTGGTGGAATACGGGTTTCGTTTGCCTTCGGCGCTGGACAACCGACCCTTGCGCTTTGAGGAATTCGAGCACCTGGCACCCCAGACCCTGTTCGTGTCTGCAACTCCGGGACCCTATGAGCGCGAGCATTCGGACCAGGTGGCGGAGCAACTGGTGCGACCAACGGGGCTGGTGGATCCGAGGGTCGAAGTGCGGCCCGCGCAGACCCAGGTGGACGATCTGTTGTCCGAGGTGAATTGGCGGGTTGGGCGTGGCGATCGGGTGCTTGTAACCACTCTGACGAAGCGGATGGCGGAAGATCTGACCGAATACCTTGCCGAGCACGGGGTGCGGGTGCGCTACCTGCATTCCGATATCGACACGGTGGAGCGCACGGAACTGATCCGGGATCTGCGTCTGGGCAAGTTTGATGTGCTGGTAGGGATCAACCTCCTGCGCGAGGGCCTGGATCTGCCGGAGGTGTCACTGGTGGCCATCCTGGATGCCGACAAGGAAGGATTCCTGCGTTCCGAAGGATCCTTGATCCAGACCATGGGGCGTGCGGCCCGGAACGTGGAAGGCACGGCAATACTCTATGCGGATCAGGTGACCGGGTCCATGCAACGGGCGATGGACGAGACCGAGCGACGGCGCCGCAAGCAGGTGGCGTTCAACGAGGAGCACGGGATCGAACCGCGAGGTATCCAGAAGGCGGTTCCGGACATCATGGAAGGCGCCTATGTGGATGAGCCACCTTCCGTGGACGAGCATCGGCGGGTAGCGGAAGAGCGCAGTGCCTATCGGGCCATGAGCCCGGAAGAAGTGATGCGGGAAATTCGCAAGCTTGAAAGAAAGATGCACGAGCATGCGCGAAACCTGGAGTTCGAGGAAGCAGCCCGAATGCGGGACAAGATCGGCCACTTGCGTAAATATGGACTCGACATCCCGGATGCCGATGCCGGGTGAGCATCAGGAATAGGAGGCGCGTCATGCAGTCAGTAGCCGGAAAAATGGGGATATTTGCGGTGTCGTGTCTGTTCTCACTGCCGGTGCAGGGCGATGAGAAAAGGTTCACGCCTGAAGATATCATTGAATGGGAGTCACATTCGTTCGAGGGGGAAACGCGTTACGAGCTCGTGGAAGTAAACGGGGAGAAGGCGGTACATGGCATTTGTGAGGAAGCTACTGCCTCTGGACTGTTTTATCGTGAGGACATCGACCTGACGGAAACCCCGGTCATTGAGTGGCGGTGGCGGGTCAAGGAGACCTTTTCGGATATTGATGAAACGGAAAAGGCAGGTGATGACTATGCCGTTCGTCTCTACGTCGTGAAAGAGCACAGTATTCGACGCTGGCGCACCCGGGCCTTGAACTATGTCTGGGCCAGTGAGAAGGAAAAGACCTCGGATTGGCCGAACGCGTATCAGAGTCGGGCCCACATGATTGCGATGGATTCAGGCCCGCCGGATGACGATGATCATGACGGCTGGCGCAGTCACGCGCGCAATATCGCGGAAGATTTCAAGACGTTCCACGATACGGAGATCGACACCATAAACGGCCTGGCGATCATGACGGATTGTGATGACGTGAAGGAACCGATCGAGGGCTGGTATGGAGAGATCCGCCTGCGTTCGGAGTGATTTCCGGCATATTCACAATGAGTCAATCGAAGATTTGCTGACGATCGTCGACTCAGGGCGCAATGGTGTCAGGTCGTGGGGCCTGTATCAGTCGGCGGGACCATGCCTCGAGCAATTGCCCCATCTGTTCGTGCGCTTCCGTGGGAATCCAGTGCAGCGCGTCGAGTTCCTCGATCTGGATGTCGGGAATCCGTGACAGGCATTCGCGTGTGATTTCGGGATCCCCGAAGAGTGCGCCTCTGGAAAGGAGGCTCAGTGCGGGAGCCTGGACCGGCGAAGGGTCGGGGAGCGGGCGAACCACTTCGTGCAGGGCCTGCAGGTAGGCGGAAGTGGTCATGTGGAGCATATCGTGGCGGGGCGAACCGTAGCGTTTCCGGACCGCGTCACGGGACCCGCTTTCGGCCATGACTGCGCGAAATTGTCGATCAAGCTCGGTCAGATTGACTTCCGGTACCCGCCGTCGGTATACCCCGACTCGGTTGAAGCCTCGAACAATCAAGGCCAACAGGGGCAACAGGACGCGGACCCGGTGCAACTTGCCCAGGGGGCCGGACAAGGCCTCGGGAAACATGGGTTCAACCAGGATCAGGCCCTGGGTTCGGTTCGGGTAAGTGTTTGCGAAGCGCAGGGCGAGATTGGCGCCGAGACAATGCCCACCGATGATGGCCCGGTCGAAGCCTTCCGTATCGAGCAGTGCAGCCAGGTCCTCTACCCAGTCTTCGGAACGCAGGCGTCCACGATAGATCGAGCGTCCGTGACCGCGCAGATCCGGGGCGAGGATCTGGCAGTCCTCCAGCAGGGGCGTGGATTGGGCGAATTCCCGCCAGCGTGTGCCGTTGCTCGAAAAGCCGTGACAAAGGACGAGTAGCTGACGTGCACCGGCGCCCGGCCAGAGGCGGTAAAACAGGTTGCAACTCCGCCGCTCAAGGTATTTTTCCTGCATGTGAGCCATTCTCCCATGAACCCCGCTCATCCTGTCATATGCAATCGTGCTGCGAAACAGGCACGAACTATGCTAAGGATGGTCCCATGTGGAAGGAGGCAGCACATTCCCGGGAGGCAGCCATGGCGGGACTCAGAATCCAGGTGCAGGCTTGCTCTCACTACCGAGGCGAGCAATATCCGGAGCGTTTCGAACTTGGGGGGCAGACGCGGGAGGTGCTGGATATCCTTGACCGCTGGATATCGCCGGAGCGTCGCTACTTCAAGCTGCGGGCCGATGATGGGGGTGTATATATCCTCTGCCACGATACGGATCGGGGGTGGGAGCTGGCGATGTATGACAGCGACACCCGCGACGCCGACCGGCTCTCCTCTACCTGAGCAATCACCCGGAATCCCGATACCAAGGAGTCAAGTATGCATCTGGCCATCGCATCCACCTGGGGCCCCACGGACACGACACGGGCCACCCTTCCGTTTCTTCATGCCCGGGCCGCAAGGGAGCAGGGTGACTCGGTGACCCTCATGCTTCTGCATGACGCGGTGTTACTGGCAGTAGGGGATCTCGCCCACGAGATTCGTGCCTGTGGGCCGCCGGAACTGGGGCCCATATTCGATGCACTGGTGGCGGATCCGGAGGTCACGGTGATCGCATGCAAGCCCTGTGTTGTTGCCCGTCGGATCACGGAAGACCAGCTCCATGAGGGGGTGCGTCTCGGCACCATGGGTGACTACCACCGGGCGATCCGCGAAAACCAGGCCACGGTTTCCAATTATGGCTGAAGGACCGCTTTGGCGGTTCCCTTCAGAATGGCCACAGGTTCCAGACCAGACCGACCAGTGCGGTGCCGATGACGCCCAGGGCGGTCAGGATCAATCCCACCAGGCTGGCCGACGGGAGCAGCTCACGGTAGCGAATGGTCTGGACTGTTCCTGCCACGGCCAGGATCACCGAGAGCGGTGCGAGCCAGGCGACCAGGCTGGCCCATGAGACGAAACCGAAGAGGAACAGGGCTTCGGTGACCTCGGCGGTGGCGTGTGCGGCTGCCGCCATGCCGCCGAGCCAGGCCAGGATACCCAGGACCGCCAGCAGAGTGAGCAGGCGACTGCCGCCCACGGTTCGAATCGGTGTCCGGTTGATGCGACGTCCGATGAACCCGCCAGTGATCGCCAGGCCACCAATCACGACAAATGCCAGGGTGGTACCGGCCCAGGCAGCGTGATTGCGGAGGCCTTCCTCGTCTTCCTGCATGGCCAGAAAGGCACGCCGAGGCCCGTCCGTCGCGAAATAGGGTGCAATGTATTCAGCCGCGTCCTCACCGTCCTCGACGCAGTCCCAGTCCAGTTCGGCCTCCGGGTCGTCGAAGAAATCGTTCATGAAATCGCCGGCGCATTCCACTGAGCGGGTGGGCCCATGGCCCGCGTGGGGAAATTCCACGTAACGCGCATTGAACAATCCGGGCAGGATGTGACGGGCCATCGGGGGCGGTGTGATCGGGTCCCAGGCCCCGTTGACTACGAGGGCAGCCAGGCTACTGACAATGGGCTGATACTGAATCCGTGGCCGTGGTGCCATGCCCATGTCCTCGCACAGCTCCGCGGATTCACGGGCAATGGCCGGTGTCCCGAAGACCTGGCTGATGACGGGGTGGGCCGCCGCCTGCTCTTCCGCCATTTCCGCGGCACGGGCGGTGTAACCGTCATTGCAGCGAACCGCCAGGGACATGCCTGCGCTGGATTCGAATCCGCCCGAGGTGTCCACCTGCGGGATAGCGCGGAAGAAGTTTTCATCGCGATCCGCCACGACCTCACTGAACCCATCCATGATTGCCGGGATTGCCGGATGCTGGTCCTGTTCGTACAGCAGGCTGAAGGGCAGGCCGCCGATGATGTTGTGGAAGACGGTTGCCTTGCCCTCCGGGTATCGCTCATCGGGGTCGAGTTCCACCGTCTCCGGGGTTTCCGCAAGATCCTCGATCGCGGCCAGAAAGCGCTGTTCCAGCTCCGGGTAGTGCCGCGCGCAGCCGGACTGTTGTTCGCATGCCTCGAAGAGCTTGTCCAGGTCCCGTTGATACCACTCGGAGATAAGGCCCATGCCGAACAGGTCATTCGGCACGATGGCGTCCAGGACAACCGCGCGGGTGCCGACCGGATCCACGTGCATGAGAGCCTGACCGAGGTGGGAGCCGTAGGAGATGCCCCAGACATTCCAGTCTTCGTAGCCCAGAGCCAGGCGCAGGGAGCGCACGTCACGGGCGTTTTCCCAAGTATTGTAGGCGCTCAGGTCAATGCCCTGGGCCTTCGCATTCCTGGCGCAATCCCGGGCGTCTTCGAGACCCGCCCGCAGGCTCTCCTCGAACTCATGCTTGACCCGGTCCGCCCGATTACGCTGGCCGCTGAATGTGCAGAATTCGCCCGAGGAACCAATGCCGCGCTGCTCCAGGATATAGAGGTCGCGTCTTTCCAGGATGGGATGGTCCTTGAGCCGCTCGACATAGCCGCCCACAGCCACTCCGGGGCCACCAGTGAGGTAGATGACCGGATCCTCGCGCGCCGCTTCGTCATCATCGACCTGCGCGGCAATGCGCACGTAATGCAGCTCCAGGCTGCGGCTGGCAGCAGTCTCGCGGTTTTCCGGTACTTCAATCAGGCCGCATTCGATTTCACCGTGGTCATAGTCGATACGGTTACGGAAGGGGCAGACGATGCTGTCCGGTTCGGCACGCCGGAGCCATTCGTGGTCGGCCTCGGGCTGGACCTGGGCCGCCCGGTCGTCAGCAACCGGCGCCTCTCCGGATAGGGCCGGAAAGCCTGGGAGACTTGCAAGTACAAGCAGTGAGACGATGCGACAGAAAAAGCAGTACCAGCCTGAGTATCCCATCGTCTTTCCTCTCTTCTGTCAGCTCCGATTCATAACCAATAAGCTCTGGCTAGTTTGGTGCCGAGTCGCTTCGGATCACCTGTCATCCGCACCGGGATCCGGATAGAAATCCAGATCCTCGAACTGGCCGAGCATTGCCGTGGCAATGTTGGAGAGGTGCGCCGCGACGCGCTTGTAGTGGCGCGCCAGCAAGGAGTAGGCGACCGCTTCGTGCATTTCCATGCGATCCTCGTCCCGGAATAGGTCCGCGATCACCTGGTCGCATTCCCGCGCGATCTCGGTGACGGCATCCAGGGCCTGCCGCGCCGGTTTTTCCGAGGACTGGCGGCAGGATTGCTGTACCAGATCGAACAGGGAAGTCGTTCGGTCGTAGATATTGTCCAGGCGCTTCTGGTACTTCGGCACGTTGAAGCCCTTGGAATAGAAGCGGCCCACGTCGAAGACGTTCTTGCAGTAGTCACCGATCCGCTCGGCATCCTTGGCAACGCTCATCAGGGCCAGGCATGCGGCTACGTCGTATCCCGGATTGACCGTCAGATACCGAAGCACCTTGCGCCGGATCGACCGTTCGAGCTCGTTGATTTCCTTGTCACAGCTGGCAATGGCATCCCTCACGTCCTCGGCAGGGATCCGGCTGTGGAGCACCTGGTTCGCCTGCTCGAACATCCAGGCCCCATGCTCGAGCATCTGGTTGAGGTCCTCGAATGCCCGATCAAGGGTCGAGGTGGAAGTCAGTGCATTGAGTAACTGTTTGAACATTTCGACTCTTTGATCCTTTTCCCGTGGGGGTATTCCGCCATGGGATTCAGCGTCAAGTATACGCGATAAAAATCTCTGTCAACGCGATTCCCGCGAGTGGGATTACCAGGAAAATCAGCAGCAGGAAGGCGAAGGCGTAGCCTAGCGCGTTGCTCGCCAGCTTCCCGTACCAGTTGGCAATCGAGATGGGCACCTTGCGCAGCGGATACCAGATGGCCGTGCCCATCAGGTTGAACAGCACGTGGACCAGGGCCACGGTCATGGCCGCTGCCACCGGATTGGCGGTGGCCGCCAGTATGCTGGTAATGGTGGTGGCCAGGTTGGAGCCCATCATGAAAGGGAGCAACCGGCGCATGGGGACCACGCCCGCCCCGGCGAGCGGTACCATCAGACTGGTGGTGATCGTGCTCGACTGCACGGCGACGGTGGAGAACACGCCGACCCCGTAACTGCGCAGGTCGGTGCGGAAGAAATAGGACCGGAACAGGTTGTCCAGGTGCCGGAGCAGGGCGCCGCGCAGGTTGCGGACCATGAACACCAGGGACATGAACAGCAGCAGCAGGCCGACCACAGCGACGGCCACGCCTTGCCACATCACCGATGGGATCGCGAAGGCCGAGACGCTTTCCACCAGACTCACCAGTGGCCGTGTGATCACCCGTACCGGACTGTCCGGCCGCGCGAATTCCTCGAGGCCGATCATGTCGGCGCCCCAACCGGCAATGCGTGTGAGAATCCCGCGTCCGGTCTCGTGCAACAGGCCGGTAATCCACTCCAGCGGGAAAAGCACGGCGACCGTCAGCAGATTGAACAGGTCGTGATAGAGAGCGGCGGTGAACGAACGCCGGAAGTTGCGGCGGATGCGCAGATTGGCCAACGCCACCAGCACCGCCGTTACCGAGGTGCCGATATTGGCCCCCATGATGGCAAAGACCGCGGTCCCGAGAGTCATTTCGCCCGTTGCCACGAGGGTGACGATAAGGGCCGTGGTGAATGAGGAGCTCTGCACGATGGCGGTGACCACCACCGCGCCCATCAGCGCAATGAATGGGTTGCGGCCATATTCGAAGGCCCGCACCAGCAGGTCGTTTTCCCCGCCGAAGGTACCGAGACCGGCACCCATCATATTGAGGGCGGTCAGAAAGAAATAAAGGCAGAGTCCGGCATAGACGCCGCGCAGCCAGCCGGGGACATGACGGACAGCCGGGCGCGGTACGGTAAAATGTCCGGAGCCCGTGGACGGAGGTGGATTCGGCCCTTGTTGTGTCATCCGGAGTGCTGTTCAGTCCTGGTTGGGCCGGGTGCTTCGGTTCTCAGTGCCAATTCCGGCCACCGGCGGTCAGGTTGCGCGGAGTGTAGCCGAACCCCATTTTCGATGCCAACCGGCAATGTCGGGCGTGACGTCGAAAATCGGGAGGAAGTCCGGAATCAGCGATCATCAGGCGGTGGAGCCGGGCTCGTCCGAGTCCAGTCTCCGCCGGCAATGGCTCGCGCGTGCGGGGGCAGTTCCCGCATGAAATAGATCCGGGCGACATGCACTGTCCCGGATTCATCCTGAATCCGGGTTTCGGTGCGGTCATACAAGTCCGGGAAGCCTTCCAGGGCGTCGATGCGTGTCAGTGTGTCCCTGTCCCGGACCTGGTAGATTTCGCCACGGACGGTGTCGGTTTCGCGGCCCGTGGGCTGGGCCGCCGGATAGGCACCGAGGTGGTACAGCCTGAAGCCCGGGGCAGCGGCGCAATCGCTGAGCAGGTATGCGTCGGCGAGGAGAAAGTGATTGGGCTGCCCGCGGCGCAGGGTGCCGTACACGAATACCGCTTCAGGGGCGCCACCATCCGTCTTCATG
>SLND01000027.1 GCA_007133205.1 Natronospiraceae bacterium
ACATAACCAGATTCCGGCATTCTCTCAGCACTTCGGCCAGGTAACCCGTAAAGCGCGCTGCCGCTGCCCCGTCAATCACCCGGTGGTCATAGGACAGGGACAGGGGCAGCATCAGGCGCGGCTCGAAGTCCTGACCATTCCATACCGGTTTCATCGCGGCCTTGGAGACACCGAGGATGGCCACTTCCGGCGCGTTGACAATGGGCGTGAAGGCGGTGCCGCCAATGCCGCCGAGACTGGACACGGTGAAGCAGGCACCCTGCATCTCCTTCTGCTGCAACTTGCCCTCGCGCGCCTTGCCGGCAAGCTCACCCAGTTCCCTGGCCACATCGAAGACATTCTTCTGGTCCACGTCGCGAATCACCGGCACCACCAGGCCATGCGGGGTATCGGCGGCGAAGCCAAGGTGGAAATACTTCTTGAGGATGAGATGCTCGCCGTCCGGATCCAGCGAGGCGTTGAAATCAGGGAATTCCTTCAGGGCATGGACACAGGCCTTCATGATGAAAGCCAGCGGCGTCATCTTGGTGCCCAGAGCCTCGGCGTCTGACTTCAGCGCCTTGCGCACCGCATCCATCCGGGTGATATCAGCCTCGTCATGCTGGGTGACATGGGGCGCATTGACCCAGCTTGCCTGCAAGCGTGGCCCGGAAATCTTCTTGATGCGACTGAGGGCCACGCGTTCGATCTCGCCGAATCTGGAATGGTCGATCTCGGGCACCTGGGGCAAGCCGGCGCCACTGCCGCCACCACCACGCAGTTGGGTCTTGACCCACTGCTTGACGTCGTCCCTGGTAATGCGGCCCTTGTAACCGGAACCACGTATACGGGCCAGATCCGCGCCGAGCTCGCGTGCAAAGCGGCGTACCGCCGGGGTGGCATGGGCCCGCGCGAAGCCCGATTCATCAATCGCGGGCAACTCGCCGCGATCCGCCGGCCTGGGGCTCGGGGCCGGGCGTCCGGAACTCTTTTCCGTGCCCTTGTCCGAACCTTTTTCCGGAGATTTCTCGGATTTGCCCCCACCCGTCGTCTTCTTTTCGTCAGGTGTTTCGTCCGCCACCTGGGCCAGCAGGGTCGCGACCACATCCCCCTCGGAAACCTTGTCACCGGTCCGGGTCTTGACCCCGGTCACCTTGCCGGCATGGGGCGCGGGCACGTCCATGGCGGCCTTGTCCGACTCCAGGGTGATCAGGCCCTGCTCGGCCTCCACTTCCTCGCCCTCGGATACCAGCACCTCGATCACTTCCACCGCATCGAAATCACCGATATCGGGAACCTTCACCTCGATTTCCCGGGTCTCCCCCGCCGGGGCCGCGTCGCTTGATTCCGACGCCTCCGTGGACTCGGCATCGGTAGACTCGGGATGGGCCGCCTCGGTCTCGCCAGCTTCGGTTGTTTCCGCCCCCGACGCCTCCTCCTCTTCGGAGGCATCATCCTCGTCGCCGGCCGCCGGCTCCAGCAGGGCAATCACCGTCCCCTCGCTGACCTTGTCGCCCGTGGCCACCTGGAGACCGGCAATCTTTCCCGGTTGCGGTGCCGGCACATCCATGGCGGCCTTGTCGGTCTCCAGGGTGATCAGACCCTGTTCCGCTTCCACCTGGTCCCCCACCGACACCAGCACATCAATGACCTCGACCTCATCGAAATCACCGATGTCCGGGACCTTGACTTGGATGTTGTCCGCCATGGGAAATCCTTCGTTCTGTTGTCTTGTTTGCCGGCCAGGTCGTGCAGATTGTTGGCTTTAGTGCACAGAGCACAGTTCACAGTGCACAGAAGGCCGAGTCGATTGTTGCTGCCGTGGTGTCAACGAGAAACTGCAATCACGATTTCTGTGCACTGCGCACTGTGCACTGCCCACTTCCCGTCATACCGTCACCGGATCCGGTGCGTCGGGATCAATCCCGTACTTGCGGATCGCTTCGGCCACCTTCTTCTTCTCGATCTCGCCTTGATCGGCCAGGGCCTTGAGAGCCGTGACCACGACATGGTAGCGATTGACTTCGAAGAAGCGACGCAGATTGGCCCGGCTGTCACTGCGACCGAAGCCGTCCGTGCCCAGGGTATAAAAGGGACGTCCCATCCACGGGCGGATCTGGTCGGGGAAGGTGCACATGTAATCGGTGGCCGCCACCGCCGGACCCTTGTAATCGGCCATGCACTGCTCGACCCAGCTCTTGCGCGGCTTCTTCGCATCCGGATGAAGACGGTTCCAGCGATCCACCGCCAGCCCGTCACGACGCACTTCAGTGAAACTCGGGACCGCCCAGAGATCGGCGGCAACGCTGAAATCCTGCTCCAGCAATTCGGCTGCGGCAATGACTTCCCGGAAGATGGTACCGGAACCCATGAGCTGCACCCGCTTCTTTCGGCGCTTGTCGCCTTCCCGGAACAGATACAGTCCCTTGCGGATGCCTTCCTCGGCGCCTTCCGGCATCTCCGGATGGGCATAATTCTCGTTCATCATGGTGATGTAGAAGAAGACCGATTCCTTGTCTTCATACATCCGCTTGAGGCCATGATTGACGATCACCGCCATTTCATAGGCGAAGGTCGGGTCGTAGGAGACACAGTTGGGAACGACCGAACTCTGGATGTGACTGTGTCCGTCCTGGTGCTGGAGGCCTTCCCCGTTGAGGGTGGTCCGGCCGGCGGTACCCCCCATGAGAAAGCCCTTGGCCCGCATGTCACCGGCCGCCCAGCACAGATCCCCGACCCGCTGATACCCGAACATGGAGTAGAAACTGTAGAAGGGGATCATGGGCACGCCCCAGTTCGCGTAGGCGGTGGCCGCGGCGATCCAGGAAGCCATGGAGCCGTCCTCGTTGATCCCTTCCTGGAGGATCTGTCCCTTCTTGTCTTCCTTGTAGAACATCAGCTGATCGGCATCCTGGGGCTCGTAGAGCTGGCCCACGGAACTGTAGATGCCGAACTGGCGAAACAGCCCGTCCATGCCGAAGGTGCGCGCCTCGTCGGGAATGATCGGCACGATGTACTTGCCAATCTGCTTGTCCTTGGCGAGCGAGGTCAGCATGCGGACGAAGGCCATGGTCGTGGACACTTCCCGGTCGGTGCCCTGCAGCCAGTTCTTGAAAAGGTCCAGGTCCGGAATTTCCAGCTTCGGGCTCCTGTCTTCACGCCGGGGGAGTGAACCGCCCAGCTTTTCCCGCTGCGCCTTGAGATAACGGATCTCCGGGCTGTCCTCGGCCGGACGATAGAAGGGAAGGTCCGATATCTTGTCGTCGGAAATGGGCAGGTTGAAACGATCACGGAAATACTTGAGATCGTCCTCGCCCAGTTTCTTCTGCTGGTGGGCGATGTTCTTGCCTTCGCCCGCCTTGCCCATGCCGAAACCCTTGACCGTCTTGGCCAGGATCACGGTCGGCTGCCCCTTGTGACGCACCGCCTGGTGATAGGCCGCATAGACCTTGCGTGCGTCGTGTCCGCCGCGATTGAGCCGCCAGATTTCCTCATCGGACATGTTGGCGACCATCTCCTTGAGTTCGGGATACTTGCCGAAGAAATGCTCACGGGTATAGGCGCCGCCCTTGGCCTTGAAGTTCTGGTATTCACCGTCGACACATTCTTCCATGCGCCGACGCAGCAGGCCGTGGGTATCCTTTTCCAGCAGCGGGTCCCAGCGATTGCCCCAGATCAGCTTGATCACGTTCCAGCCGGAACCGAGGAAATCCGCCTCCAGCTCCTGGATGATCTTGCCATTGCCGCGCACCGGCCCATCGAGCCGCTGCAGGTTGCAGTTGATGACGAAGGTGAGATTGTCGAGTCCCTCCCTGGCGGCCAGGCTGATCGCGCCGAGGGATTCCGGCTCGTCCATCTCGCCGTCGCCGAGGAAACACCAGACCTGGGCGTCCTTTGGATCGAGGATGCCGCGGTGCTGCAGGTAACGCATGAAGCGGGCGTGATAGATGGCCATGATCGGGCCCAGCCCCATGGAGACCGTGGGGAACTGCCAGTAATCCGGCATCAGCCAGGGATGGGGATAGGAGGAGATGCCCTTGCCATCCACGTCCTCGCGGAAATGCAGCAGTTGTTCCTCGCTCAGGCGGCCTTCCAGGAAACTGCGTGCATAGATGCCGGGTGAGGAGTGTCCCTGGATATAGACCTTGTCGCCCGGATGGTCATCGGAGGGCGCGCGCCAGAAATGGTTGAAGCCCACTTCGTAGAGCATGGCCGAGGAGGCATAACTGGCAATGTGCCCGCCCAGCTCGGTGCCCTTGCGGTTGGCATGCACCACCATGGCCATGGCATTCCAGCGAATATAGGCCTCGACACGCTTCTCCAGCTCACGATCTCCCGGATAACCCGGTTCCTTCGACGTGGGAATGGTGTTGAGGTAGGCCGTGTTGGGACGATAGGGCAAATAGGCCCCGGAGCGGCGCGCATGATCAATCAACTGCTCAAGGAGAAAGTGGGCGCGCTCGGGCCCGTGCACGGCCAGCGCGGACTCCAGGGATTCGACCCACTCGCGGGTCTCTTCCGGGTCCGCATCGTGGAATCTGTCGTTTGCCGCCATTATGGTTCCTTGTGATCGGTGTCTGTCTGGGGATCGGTGCCCGCCGGGCAGGAATCGCACCCGGTTCACTTGCCCGTGGTGACCGCTCTGAGGCAGGCTGCAAGCGCCGGATCGGGCCACTTGCGCGACGGCCACCGAACCGCGAGCGCCGGTCCGGTGCATCCGCCAGTCGGGCGTCAACGGAATACCGGATTGTATGTGTATTCCGCGGGCCCTGAATTCAAACGCAGGATATCATCGTTTTTCACCCCGACGAGGTCAAGGAACCCCGATGCAACCTACCCTGCCGGATTTTCCGAAAATCACGATCAAACAGGATCCGCAGCTGCCCACGGAATCCGACCTGGAAGCATTCGATGCCGTGGTCTGTCTCCTTCCGGGCGAACCCGAAGCGCTGCCGGACAATCTGCCCTGGAAGGCATTTCTCGATGCCCGCATGGAACGCTTTCCCGACCGCAAACAGCCGGTCACCACCGGCCTGCCCGGTGGCGGGCATGGGGTCCTGGCGAGGATTGCCGAAGGTGTGGAATCCTTCGATGCCCTGAGCCGGGCAGGCAAGATCGTGGCCTCACTGCTTGAGACGCATCCGCGCCACATTGCCGTGCTGTCGTGCCTGAAGAGCAAACGGGATGCCGAATGCATGTCGGAAGCACTGCTTGCCGCGCTCCATGCCGCCATTTTCCGCATGCCCCGGATCGGCAAGGCACCACCGCGCCAACCAGCAGTGGAATCCCTGCATCTGCATGGCGATATCGGCGCACCGGATATTGCCCGGGTGGAAGCCACCGCCGAAGGCAACAACCTGGCGCGCTGGCTCACCCAATTGCCGGGCAATTACCTGACACCCGGTATCTATCGGGGCTTTGCGAACGCGCTCGCGGAACGCGAAGGCTGGAAGATGGATTTTCTCGACCGCAAACGCCTGGAGAAGCTGGGCGCGGGGGCCTTCCTGTCCGTGGTGGAAGCCAGTCCACGCGAGGATGCCGGTATCTGCCATCTTCGCTATCGCCCGCCGGGCGCCAGGGGAAAGCCCCTCGCCCTGGTGGGCAAGGGCATCTGTTTCGATACCGGCGGCACCAATCTCAAGAATGCCTCCGGCATGCTGGGCATGCATGGCGACATGGGGGGCTCGGCAGTGGCCCTGGGCACCCTGCTCGCCCTGACCCGACTCGGTTTCCCGGAACCGGTGGATTGCTGGCTGGCCCTGGCCGAGAACCACATCGGTGAACGCGCGGTCCGCTGCAATGACGTGGTCACGGCGGTGGATGGCACCACCATCGAGATAATCAACACCGACGCCGAGGGCCGGATGGTCCTGGCCGATACCCTCGCCCTGGCGGGCCGGGAAGAAGCCCGGGCGATCCTGGATTTCGCGACCCTGACCGGGTCCTGTGTGGCCGCCCTGGGGCATCGCATGAGCGGCGGCCTCACCAATCGCCCGGACTGGAACCTGGCCCTGCTGGAAACCGGACGGGACTGTGGCGAACGGGTCTGGCCGCTGCCCAACAGCGCCGACTACGACGAAGACCTGGAATCTCCGGTGGCCGACATCCGCCAATGTCGCCCCCCGGCGGAGGCCGACCACATCTACGCCGCCCGCTTTCTCAACCGCTTCGTTCCGGCCGAATGCGGCTGGGTGCACGTGGACATGTCTGCCGGAACACGGGAAGGGGGCCTCGCGCACATCCCCACCGACACCACCGGTTTCGGGGTACGCTTCGGGACGGCATGGATGCATCGCCTGCTGGAAAACCAGTGAACAGTAAACAGATGAAAGTGAACAGGCGGCCGTGCCAGCCGCCCGGCCGTCCGTTTCCTGATATTCACCCCCAGACCGGATGCCGGCAGTCTGCACGGCCAGTCCGAAGCGGCACGGCCTGGCTGTCTGCACGACCGGCTGTTCACTGGGAACCTTTCCTTAGTATCGGTACACTGTTCGCCGCATTTCCGTGGACGCTCCCATGAATCGTATCGAGATCATCCGCCCCGACGACTGGCATCTGCATGTGCGCGACGGTGATGTCCCGGACAGCGTGGTGCCTGATACCGCGCGCGTGTTCGCACGCGCCATCATCATGCCGAACCTGCAGCCGCCGGTAACCACCGTGCAGCAGGCAGCGGAGTATCGGGACCGCATCCGCGCGGCCACACCGCGCGGGACCGGCTTCGAACCCCTGATGACGCTCTATCTCACGGACCGGACGGACCCGGCGCTGATCCGCGAGGCGGCCGACAGCGGTTTCATCCATGCCTGCAAGCTCTATCCGGCCGGCGCGACGACCAATTCCGACGCCGGAGTCACGGATCTCGCGAACATCCATCCCGCCCTCGAGACCATGGCCGAGGTCGGATTGCCGCTGCTGGTACACGGCGAAGTAACCCGTCCCGAAGTCGATTTCTTTGACCGGGAGAAGGTGTTCATCGACCAGGTGCTGACACCCGTGGTGGCACGCTTTCCCGGACTGAAGGTAGTGTTTGAACACATCACCACTCGTCAGGCGGTCGCCTTCGTGGACGACAGCGGACCGAACGTGGCTGCGACCATCACCGCCCATCACCTGCTTGAAAACCGCAATGCCCTGTTCCGGGGCGGACTGCGGCCGCATCACTTCTGTCTGCCCGTGCTCAAGCGGGAGGAAGACCGCGAGGCGCTGGTCGCTGCCGCCACCAGTGGCTCTCCCCGATATTTCCTCGGCACGGACAGCGCGCCCCATCCGCGCGACGCCAAGGAAAGTGACTGCGGCTGCGCCGGCATTTATACCGCCCATGCCGCGCTCGCCTTCTATGCCGAGGTATTCGAAGCCGCCGGCGCCCTGGACCGCCTGGAAGGATTCGCGTCCCTGCATGGCGCCGATTTCTACGGCCTGCCGAGGAACAGCGAGCGGATCAGCCTCGAACGCAAGGGCACACGGATTCCGGCCACGCTCCCGATTGGCAGCGAACGACTGGTGCCCTTCCGGGCCAATGGTGAAACCGCCTGGACTGTCAGGGCGATCGGCGCCGGCGACCAGAAGGGTATGGGCTCATGAACAACCGGAGCCGGACAAGCGAGCAGGAGAGCAAAGCCAGGCCAACCAGCCCGATGTCGAAACGCTTTCGGACCTTTCTCCCGGTCGTGGTGGACGTGGAAACCGGGGGTTTCAATCCGAACACGGATGCGCTGCTCGAGATTGCCGCGGTCCTGGTCCACATGGATGAGGCGGGGGAACTCCATCGCGGTGAGACCCACCGCTATCACGTCAAGCCCTTCCCCGGCGCCAATATCGAACAGGCGGCCCTGGATTTCACCGGGATCGATCCCGACCATCCGCTGCGTCCGGCCCTCGACGAGAGAGAGGCCCTGCGCCGGCTATTTCAGCCCGTGCGTGCGGAGGTCAAGGCCAGTGGCTGCACCCGAGCCATTCTGGTGGGACACAACAGCTGGTTCGATCTGCAGTTTCTCAATGCGGCGGTGGAACGCGCCGGCCTCAAGCGCAATCCCTTCCACCCCTTTTCCAGCTTCGACACCGCCACCCTCGGCGGGGTGGCCTATGGCCAGACCGTGCTGTCACGGGCGGCCGAGGCCGCCGGTCTGAGCTGGGATTCCAATGAAGCCCATTCAGCCGCCTACGATGCCGAGCAGACCGCCGAGCTGTTCTGCCGCATCGTCAATCAGTTCCAGCCGCTCTACCAGGCTTCCGGGACGAACAATCAGACCGGCTCTGATTGATCAGAATTTGAGGCCCCGTCAGGCCTTGCCGACCGCCTTCTCCAGCATTTCCTTGAGCTCGCCTGACTGATACATCTCCATCACGATGTCACAGCCGCCGACCAGTTCGCCGTCAATGTAGAGCTGGGGATAGGTCGGCCAGTTGGCGACTTCCTTGAGCCGTTCGCGCAGATCCTGGTCCTCGAGAATATTGACGTAGGCAAACTCGATCCCGAATTGCTTCAGGATCTGCGCCGTCTGGGCGGAAAACCCGCACTGCGGGAAATCAGGCGTTCCCTTCATGTACAGGAGCACATCATTGCCTTCGATCTGCTCCTTGATTGTTTCATCGATACTCATTAGGTCATTCCCCTATTGTCCGCCGCCGGGCGGCGCCTCCTGCGGCTGTCCCGTGGGCGCCGCATCCTGTTCGTCGTCCCGGTCGGCACCCTGCACATTGAGCTCGGAGATCACCCGGGTAACGCCGGGGACCTGTTCCGCCCGCACCACCACCTCTCCGGCAGCAGCCGGAGTCGGCACGTCACCACTGAGAGTGACCACGCCGTCCTCGGTGTGCACGCGCAGATTGTTGATACCGCGCACCGGTGCGTGACTGACTTCGGCACTCACCGCGCGGTTGATGGAGCGGTCATCTTCGGGATCCACTTCCGAGGGTCCAAAGGCGACACAGGCACCGAGCAGACTGACAAGCCAGAGCGCGAACAGCGCCCGGAGCAGACTGGAAAGTTTGTCTTTGAAGAACATGGAGTTCGACATTCCGGAACGGGAATCCGTCCGTTTGAGTGTGGGGCAAATCATATCATGCCCCACCTTGCGCACCCCAACCGCCGCCACCGGGAGTTTCCAGACGCAGGACATCCCCCGGGGCCGCGCGCAGGCGCGTCTTTCCGGGCAGTGGTCGGCCATTGAAGCGGTTCTCACCGCACAGGCCCGCTGCCCCTCCATTCAGGCCCCATGGCCCGTGACGACGCCGTTCACTGATCAGGCTGACCTCGGCAGGAGCAAGAAATTCGTATTCACGGATCACACCCCGCCCGCCAGGATGCTGTCCGGCCCCGCCCGATTCCGGCCGCAAGCCGTAGCGCCGGATCCGGAGTGGCCAGCTCATTTCCACCACCTCCACCGGCGTGTTCAGGGTGTTGGTCATGTGACTGTGTACGGCGTCCAGTCCCGGCCCGCGAATGCTCGCACCCATGCCACCGCCCAGGGTTTCGTAATAGTCCCAGCGATGGCCGGCGCGTGAACCCATGGCGAGATTGTTCATCGTGCCCTGACTGGCGGCCGCCATGCGCTCGGGAACGGCCCGGGCGAGCGCCCCCATCACCGCGTCCACGATGCGACTGCTGGTTTCCACATTGCCGGCGGCGACTGCCGCCGGTGAACGGGCATGCACCAGGGAACCGTGGGGTGCCTGCAACTCAATGCAGCGAAAGGCGCCGGCCGCGCCCGGCGTCTGGGAGGGCATGAGGCAGCGAAAGACATAGAAGACCGCGGCCGCGGTCACCGACAACGGACAGTTGATGTTGCCGCGCACCTGCCCGGCGGTACCGGCAAGATCCACCCGGATATCGCCTCCGGCACATTCCACCGCCACCTTGATTGCCAGGTCTTCGGCACCAAAACCGTCGTCGTCCATGGTGTCAGTGAATTCGTAACGCCCGTCGGGTATCTCCCGCAGCGCCGAGCGGCCGAGGCGTTCGGCATAGGCATTCACCTCGGCCAGGGCCTGTTGCCAGGCGGATACGCCCATGGCATCGACAAGCTCCGTGAGCTGGTCGATACCGGCCCGGTTGGCGGCCACCTGGGCGGCAAAGTCCGCCGCCACCAGTTCCGGCTGGTTCATGCGCCTGGTCACCGGTGCCAGGCGTTCCTCGTCGAGGCGCCCGCCGGTGCCTGCAAGCATGGGTGGAATCAGGACGCCTTCATCCTCCAGACGATCCGACAGGGGAAGGGAACCGGGACTCTGCGAACCGATATCGGAGTGATGAGCACGATTGGCCACGAAGCCCGCCAGGGCATTGCCGTGGAAGACGGGCATGACCACTGTCACGTCCGGGAGATGCGTTCCGCCGCGAAAGGGATCATTCAGAAGAACGATGTCGCCCGGTGCCCAGTCGCGGGTTTCCACGATATCCGCCATGGCGTAGGCCATGGATCCCAGATGCACCGGGATGTGGGCCGCCTGGGCGCAGAGGGCGCCGTCCGGGTCGAAGATGGCACAGGAGAAATCGAGGCGGTCGCGAATGTTGGGGGAAAAGGCCGCCCGGCGCAGCACCGCCCCCATCTGGTCGCAGACGGCATTGACGCGGTTCACGAATACGGCGAGCGCGACCGCGTCCATGGCATTCAGCCTTCTGCGGCCTCGGGATCACGGGAAGGCAGCTCACGAACCACCGCCCACTGCTCTTCCGGGGTCATGCGGCTCCATTCCTCGATTTCGTCCATGCTCCGGAAACAGCCCATGCAGTGGTCCTCGTCCACCGGATCCGGCGTACAGACGCCAATGCACGGAGATTCGGGCGGCTCGGTGGTTTCCTGCGGCTTGTTCGAATAACGGACAGCGATACTCATTGCATTCAGCCCTCGCGGCCCTCGATATGGGGCCTCGTTCATGGACGAAGTCATTATGGACGAAATCCGCCCGGCCACCCGAACCCGGGTGGCAGCGGGCAAAACTCTGGATACCACGGGCCCCGTCGCGGGGCTCGTGGGGTTGTATTATCCAGTTTCTCGCCTATGGTATCCACCACCAGTGCATCAATCCCCTCAACAAAACAATCATGGGAGGAACAGCGAATGAACCCACTCAACTCCATCAAGGGCGTATGGATTCTCGGCATCATCCTGGCCATTGTCCTCGCCGTGGTGGTCAATCTCGAAGCCGGCATCGGCTGGCTGAACTTTGACCATGCGGAATTCTGGCGCTGGGCCCACGTGATCGCGGGCATCATCTGGATCGGACTGCTCTATTACTTCAATTTCGTGCAGATTCCGGCGGTGGCTGAAGCCGGCTCGGATGCGGCGGCCATCAACAAGTATGTCGCCCCCCGCGCCCTGCTCTGGTTCCGCTGGGCCGCCGTGGCCACCTGGGTGACCGGTGCCATCTACCTGCTGATCCAGGGCTGGTTCCTGGGCGTGTTCACCTTCGGTTTCGCCGGTGAAGCCCCCTCCGGTTATGCGGTCCCCATGGGCATCGGTGTCTGGCTGGGCACGATCATGGCGATCAACGTCTGGGCGCTGATCTGGCCCAACCAGAAGAAGGTTCTGGGCATCGTGGAAGCCGGCGATGAGGCCAAGGCCCGCGCCAAGCACGTTGCCAAGATGGCCTCGCGCACCAACGTGGTCCTTTCCATTCCCATGCTGCTGTTCATGGTTGCGGCGCGTGGCGGCTCCTCGGTCCTGGCATTCTGAAGCCTCGGATCGATTGTCCGTGCTCGAGAACGGCCCGCCCCCGGCGGGCCGTTCTTTTTTGCCGCTGCGAAACTTGCCGCCGGTGACAACAGGTATAATCGCCCGCCCCGACACCACTGAAGCAGCGGATAACGATGCAACTGCCCGCGGACCTGGAAAGACAGGTTGATGCCGCCGTCACCGAGGATCTCGGGAACGGCGACCTGACCGCACAGCTGATTCCCGAATCACGCCGGGTGCGTGCCCATATCCTCTCCCGGGAAGAGGCCGTGTTCTGCGGTGCCCCGTGGGCAGAGGCCGTCTTTCGCCGGATTTCGGCGGATGTCGAGTGCCGTTGGCTGGTGGGGGAAGGTGAAGCGGTGGCGGTTGACGGGCGACTGTGTGAACTGGAGGGCCCGGCGCGTGCCATTCTGACCGGCGAGCGAACGGCACTGAACTTCCTCCAGACCCTGTCGGCGACCGCCACGCGTACCCGCGAATGCGCCGAGGCCGTGGCCGGCACCGGGGCCCGCATTCTGGATACCCGCAAGACCCTGCCCGGATTGCGCACGGCACAGAAGTACGCAGTGCGCTGCGGTGGTGGCAGCAATCACCGCACCGGCCTGTTCGACGGCATCCTGATCAAGGAAAATCATATTGCCGCCTGCGGCGGCATCGCCCCTGCGGTGGCGGCCGCCCGTGAACTGGGGGCGGATGCATTCATCGAGGTGGAAGTCGAGAATCTCGACGAGGTGCGTGAGGCGCTGACCGCGAGGGCCGATTTTCTGCTGCTGGACAATTTTTCCCTCCCGGAGCTGCGTGCCGCGGTGCGAGAAAATGCCGGACGCGCCCGACTGGAGGCTTCCGGAGGCCTCTCACTGGCAGACCTGCGGGCGGTGGCGGAAACCGGGGTGGATTTCATCTCGATCGGTGCCCTGACCAAACACATCCGCGCGGTGGACCTGTCACTGCGGGTCGAGTGAGCAAGCATTGCCACGCCGCAGGAAATGAGCTGCGGGCAGCATTGTCGGCAGGCAATGCAGACTGGCAAGGCGCGTGATATTCTGTCGCCACGACTTCAAACACGCGTTTGAATCCCGGGCCTGCAGGCCCGGAATCAGGAGACAACCACCAACCACGGAGGACCACCCATGAGCGGTCTCGTATGGTTCTGCGTCACTATCGCGCTGGCACTCGGGCTGGCCTATGTACGCGCCAGCCTGGTGACCTGGACAGCGGCCTTTGCCGTGCTGCTCGGCGCCAACTGGATCATTTCGGGCAGCCTGCCCTGGGTCTGGACGATCCTGTTCCTGGCCATTGCCATCCCCCTGAATGTGTTGCCGCTTCGCCGTGCACTGTTCAGCCGCAAGCTGCTGGCCTGGTTCCGGTCGGTCATGCCCCCCATTTCCCCGACCGAACGGGTAGCCCTGGATGCCGGCAATACCTGGTGGGATGCCGATCTGTTCTCCGGGCGGCCCGACTGGAACAAGATGCTGGCTTATCCCACACCCCAGCTGACCGACGAAGAGCAGGCATTCCTGGACGGGCCGGTGGAAGAACTCTGCCGGAAACTGGATGACTGGCAGATCACCCGCGAGCTGCGCGACCTGCCCCCCGAAATCTGGGACTTCCTGCGCGAACATCGATTCTTCGGGATGATCATTCCCAGGGAATACGGTGGGCATGGCTTCTCCGCTCTGGCCCACAGTGCCGTGGTCATGAAGGTGGCCAGTCGCAGTGTAAGCGCCGGGGTCACCGTGATGGTGCCCAACTCCCTCGGTCCCGGCGAGTTGCTGATGCATTACGGAACCGACGAGCAGAAGGACTACTACCTGCCCCGCCTGGCCCGGGGCGAGGAAGTGCCCTGCTTTGCCCTGACCGGCCCCCATGCCGGTTCCGACGCAGGCGCCATCCCCGACACCGGCATCGTCTGCAAGGGTAAACACAAGGGGCGTGAAGTACTCGGTTTCCGCTTGAACTGGGACAAGCGCTACATCACCCTCGGCCCGGTATCCACCCTGCTCGGGGTCGCGTTCAAGGCCTACGACCCGGATGGCCTGCTGGGTGACCAGAAAGACCTGGGCGTGTCCCTCGCGCTGATCCCCACGGACACCCCTGGAGTGGAGATCGGAAACCGGCATGAGCCCCTGGATGCCGCCTTCCAGAACGGCACCACCCGGGGCAAGGATGTCTTCATTCCGCTGGAATACCTGATCGGAGACCGCGAATACATCGGTGAAGGCTGGCGCATGCTCATGAACTGCCTCTCGGTGGGGCGCGCCATCTCCCTGCCCGCGCTCGGTACCGGTGCCGGCAAGCTCTGCAGCCGCACCACCGGCGCCTACGCCCGGGTGCGCAAGCAGTTCCGGACGCCGATCGGCAAATTCGAGGGCATCGAAGAGGCCATGACCCGGATTGCCGCCTATACCTATCGCATGGAGGCCATGCGACGGATGACCGCGGGCGCCCTGGACCTGGGCGAAAAGCCCTCGGTGCTTTCGGCCATTCTCAAGTATCACTGCACCGAAGGCATGCGGCAGGTGGTGAACGACGCGATGGACGTCCATGCCGGTCGCGGGGTCATGCTCGGTCCGAGCAATTATCTCGCGCGCACCTACCAGTCCGTGCCCATCAGCATCACGGTCGAAGGCGCGAACATCCTCACCCGCAGCCTGATGATCTTTGGTCAGGGGGCAATCCGATGCCATCCCTACCTGCTGCGGGAAATGGAATGCGTCGGCATGGAAGGCGAAGACGCGGCGGTGGAAGAATTCGATCGGGCACTGTTCGCCCACATCGGCTTTACCACCAGCAACGCGGTGCGTGCCTTCATCACCGGATTGACCCGGGGCCTTTTCATTCGCAGTCCGGAGGCCGGCGAGGTCAGCCATTACTATCGCCACCTTTCCCGTCTGAGTTCCGCCTTCGCCTTCAGCGCCGACCTGACGCTGTTGCTCCTTGGCGGCGAACTCAAGCGCAAGGAAAAACTCTCCGCCCGATTCGGCGATGTCCTGAGCCATCTCTACATGGCCTCGGCGATGCTCAAGCAGTTCGAGGACCAGGGGCGTCCCGCTTCGGATCTGCCCATGCTCGAGTGGGCCTTGCAGGATTCCCTGTTCACCATCGAGGACCGACTGGCGGAGATCTACCGCAACTTTCCGTCACCGATCCTCGGGACACTGGTCAAATGGCTGGTCCTGCCCACCGGGCGCAGTTTCCGCCGCCCCACGGATCGACTCGGCAAGCCGGTTGCCGAAATCCTGCTGACGCCGTCCGCCGCGCGCGACCGGCTCACACGTGGCGTGTATACCAGCACCGACCCGGACGATCCGATCGGTTGCGTGGAATACGCCATGGAGCGGGTTCTGGCGGCCGACCCGCTCGAGGCCCGGCTTCAGAAGAAACTCAAGGTTCGACTCACCCCGAACAATCTGGAGGAAAACCTGAAGCGCGGCGTGGCCGAGGACATCATCTCGGAGCAGGAAGCGGATGTGATCCGGGAAGCCGCCCGGGCTTCTGAAAAGGCCATTGCGGTGGATGAATTTGCCCCCGAGGACGGGCCGCAGACGAAGCCGGCAAGCCGCAAGAAGAAGGCCACAAAGAAGAAGAAAAAGACGGCTGCCAGGAGCGAAAGCACGACCTGACCTCCATTCAGTCGAAAGCTGGCAGCACGCGTGAAAAGGCCCCGCATCCTGCGGGGCCTTTTTTTGCTGCGCCCGTTCCCGGCGCCGGCAATCGGGCCGGTTCAGGACTTGCGTCGGGATGCCCGGGTGATCGCTGCGTGATTCCTCGCCAGCAGTGCCGGCACCTCCGTGGCAGGCACCGGCACACTGAAGAGAAAACCCTGCATCAGGCGACAGCCCGACTCCTGGAGGCGAAGATACTGCCCATCCGACTCCACGCCCTCGGCGACCACCGTCAGGTTTAACGCATGGGCCATCTGGACCACCGCCCGGGTGATTGCCTGGTTTTCGGTGGCATCTTCAAGCCCCCGAATGAATGAGCGGTCCAGTTTGAGGATATCCACCGGCAAGCGCTTGAGCTGTCCCAGCGAAGAACTTCCGGTGCCAAAATCATCAATCGCAACCCGTACGCCCTGTTTTCTCAGTGCCTCGAATACGGATGCAAATTCCCCCTGCCCCAACAGGACATCCGTTTCGGTAATTTCCACGATCAGGCGCTGAGGCGCGACACCGTGACGTTCCAGAGTCTCCAAAATCAGAGCTGGCAAGTCGCCCTGGCGAAAATGCAGCATGGAAAAGTTCACGCTCATGCCGACCTCCGCCGTCGTTTCCCGATCCCATTCGGCCAGTTGCGCCACAGCCCGGTCCAGCACCCACTCCCCGATCGGAACCACAAGTCCGTTTTCTTCGGCCATGGGCACGAAATCCATGGGTGGAATCACGGAACCGTCTTCACGTTGCCAGCGGACCAGAGCCTCCAGGCCCTCGATCGCCCCGTCGTCCGCCCTCACGATGGGCTGGTAATGCAGAAGGAGATCATCCCGGGCAATCGCACGCCGCAGCTCACTGTCCAGGGATAATCGGTGTACGGCACGTTCGCGCAGCTCGGGAGTGAAAAAGGCGTATTGATTGCGTCCCGCCTGTTTTGCCGCATACATGGCCGCGTCGGCATTCTGGAGCAGGGTCTCCGCATCCATGGCATCATCCGGATACACCGAAATGCCAATACTGCAGGTCAGAGTGATTTCGTGATTTTCAAGCTGGGTCGGTTCGGTAAGGGATTCCCTGATCCGGTCGGCAATGCCACGCAGCGTGTCAGTATGCTCCGGATTGTTCACGATGACGGTAAACTCGTCTCCAGCCAGGCGGGCGACCCAGTCGCCATAACGAGTGCTTTCCGCCAGGCGCTGGGCCATTTCCTGGAGCACGATGTCGCCGGCGTGATGTCCGAGGGAGTCGTTCACTGCCTTGAAGCGATCCAGGTCCACGAAAAGCAATCCAACCTTGGCATCCACCAGTGACGCTTCCTTGAGCGCCCGGTCCATGTATTCCTGGAAGGCATGACGGTTGGGCAGGCGGGTCAGGCTGTCCAGGGTGGCCATCTGGTGGAGACGCCGTTGTGCCGAGCGGCGATCCGCCGCCGCCAGGGCCAGGGAAATGAAATCCACCGCCGAACTGATGAAGCTTTCGTCCTCTTCGGTCCAGTGCCTGGTGTCGGAAGACTCGGCCATCACAAAGCCGCGCACCCGCCCTTCCCGACGGAAGGGCGCACCGAGAAATGAGCGGGTCTTTACCCGGGCGAAGTAATCCTGCCAGTAAACCCCCGCGTGAGGGTCGGCCTGAACGTCCACAACCGCAAGCGCCCTGGACTTTTCCATGGCATGCCGGCTGCGCTTGCCAAGGCGGATATCAAAAGCGAGTTCCGGGTTGAAATCCGTGTGCTCACCGGCAAGCAGCAATCGGCAGACAAAACGTTCCGCTTCCGGGTCCACATACCAGACCGTTGCCCGTTCCACATCGAGTCCGCGCATGATGCTTCGGGCCACACGCTCGAGGCTGTGCGCCATTTCGCCTTCGCTGATGACCGGCTCGCGGGCCAGATCCATCAACAGGGCCTTGCGGTGCTGCATCTGAATTTCGCGCTGTCGCAGCTCCTCTTCAATTCTCCGGCGCTCTTCCACCTCCCGTCGCAGCGCGTCGGCGGCCGAGGCGGAAGTGTAGCGAGTACGAATCGCATCCTGCTGGTCCCGCCAGATTCGGAGCGAAGCAATCACGAGCAGGGCCACGGCCAGGGACACCAGTCCGGCCAGATACCATGTGATCGGCCCCGGATGGATCATGAGGGAGAGGAGCACCGGCCCCAGGATGAGCGCAAGCGAAAAGAGATATACCCACAAGACGGGCACCAGCAGTGGCAGGGAGTAGCCGGCGGCAATCAGCATGACCAGGACCGTTACCGCAGTCCAGGCCGGGTCGGCAACCGAGACCACGTAAAACCCGACCCCGCCCCAGGACAGGGCCGACAGCGCGGTGGGCACGACAAAGGCAAACACCCAGAAGCGGGGATTCCGACGCCTGGGAGCGAACCAGCGAAAAGCCACGTACAGGGCCAATCGCAGCAATTCCAGGGGAACGACCACCCAGACCCAGAGCCAGACATTGATGCCCGCTCCAGTGCTCAGCAAGGTAGCAATCAGGATCGCTGCCGGCAGGGTAATGAGATGGATGGGCAGGGAATAGTCGTACAGCCTGCGTACACTGTCGGAAAACACCCGCCATTCAATATGCACGGGGAGTCCATTCCCGTTTGCCTTGCCCGACTCCGACACAGCCGACACTCTCCCGAGAATAAGCCCCATTCGACGTTTGCCCGAAGCCGACGCCCGGATCCCCCCTCCCGGCGGCGCGCCTTCCATGGGCCCCTCCACCCGCGGACACTATCAGATTGCGCCTCACGGGGGCACTCCGTATCCCCCTGGGAACCTCTGACCAGACCATTTGCGCCTGCGGCCGACAGGATGCTTTCGCTCGCCAGGCGCCAATGGATTGGCCAGAGTCACCCTGAATTCTGCCGGGGACAGATCTGCTGTTACTGGGTTACCATGCCAACAGGTATCACAGGTGCGGCGAGTTCGCCATGAAATACATCCCCGCCATCCTTGCGAATCTGGCAGCTACTGTTCTTATGCTGTCTCTGGCCGCTTGCGGCGGTTTCGTCGATGACCGCCGGATTGCCGATCGCCAGGCGCATATCAAGCAGGCAAAGGAAGATGATCGCCGCTGCCGGGAACGGGGCTACGAATTCCCCGAGGATGCCTACGTCTCCTGCCGCAAGGCATTGCTGGATCGGCGCGAGGAACGCCAGCTGTATCGCTGGAGCCTGATCGAGGACGAACCCGACCCGCTCCCGGGCCGCGGGCCGCGGCTGACCACGGACCGGGGGGATTTCGAATGCCGGGAGCGCCAGTGGGAAGACACGGAATGGATTGACTGCCGGGTCCAATGACCCATCAGCGGCGCTCTGACTCCCACCGGTCTATCGCTTCAGCAATTCCCGCACACGCCTTCTGCAAGCGCTCAAGGGCCGGCTCGTACTGTGAGCGCTGCAAGGCGTTCCAGGCCGCTGCAATGTCCTCGTCCGCCACGGAAAGCACCCGGTCCGCGTCCAGCATGCCGGCCGCCTGGTGAAGCGCGCCCAGACACTCATCCACTTCCTCGCGGGACAGTTCCGACTCGGTGAACACCAGTGCGCAGGCGCCCAGTCCGGCAGCTTCCAGGGCCGCTTCCCGGGAGTCCCATTCGTCCGCCGGCACCTCACGCCGATAATGACCGGCCAGGCTGCGCACCGTGTGCATCAGGGCCAGCATGGAAGCCATGTCATTGAAGAGATGGGGGTCTCCGCGCTCGGCGGCGGTTTCCGCCGCTGCCGCCAATGGCTGTGCCAGAAGCAGCCGGTACTCCTTTTCGGCGAGTCGAATTTCCGCCCCGTCCATCGTGTCTTCCTGCTTCAAGATTCCTCCTGATCCTCGCTTATCCAGGTCACCTCGATATTCCCGCTTGAGGCAGCGTTCAGGGTCTCCACGAATTCCTCCGCAAGCGATGCCTCCGGTTCGGCGTGCATCTCCACCCGCCGACCATAGACGGGGGCATCAAGCTTGATTCCGCGCTCGCCCGCCAGGTGCCGTACCCGGTTCTCGAATTCAAAATCGAAGCCGAGACGCAAGGGCCGCACCGGCTCCCGAACTTCCAGAGGCAGGCTGTCCAGGGCCTGGCGGACGGCGGTCGAGTAGGCCCGCACCAGGCCGCCGGCACCCAGTTTCACTCCACCGAAATAGCGGATCACCACCGCCACCACGTCACCAAGCGCATTGTGCTCGAGTACCCCGAGGATGGGCCGGCCCGCGGTACCCGCCGGCTCACCGTCGTCGCTGCTGCCCACCTCCGGCCCACTGCGTGGATTGCCGGCAATGAAGGCATGACAGACATGGCGCGCATCGGGGTAGTCCGCCGCACAGTCCGACACGAAACGCATCGCCTCGGCACGGGTTTCGGCGGGGCCAACAAGGGCGATGAAGCGGCTTTTCCTGACCACATGCTCGGCCAGGACGGAGTCGCTCGGACGCTTGTAAATGCTTCTTGTTTCCACCCGGATCCCCGTCTGCCTGCGCGGCGCATATTCCATCGCATGTCATTTTATCAGGGTCGCCAATCCGCCCATGTTAGAATTGCCCGCTTTTCTCGCTTCCACGTGCCCGCTCCAGGCCGGGGTGGTGAGGAACAAGCCGACGGATCATGACCAGCAAGCAGCAGACAAGCCGACAGCCCCTCATGGACCAGCGAGACAACCGGGATCAACGAGAAAACCGGGATCAGCGAGACAGCCGGGCATATGACCGAATCCTGGTCACCTATGCCGAACTCGCCCTGAAGGGGCGCAATCGGGCCGATTTCCGGCGGCGCCTGGTGGACAATCTTGTCTGGCGCCTGCGCGCCGAGGGACTGGACTGGAAGGTCGGTTTTCGCCATGACCGGATTTACGTGGAGGTCCCCAGGGACTCCGCACAGGAATCACTGAATGTGGCCCTTGCGATGGTGACCGCCACACCCGGCGTGGCGACCGTTTCCCGGGCGCGTTTCTTCCCGCGGAGCAACGAGCCGTGGCCGGCGCATCCGGATATGGGCGGCGTCGAAGAGGAAGTACTGGGTCTGGCGAGACAGCACTTTGGCCCGGGGCAAAGCTTCCGGGTCAAGGTGAAACGGGCCGACAAGCGTTTCCCCGGGCGCTCGAGTGATCTTGAACGTGAGCTCGGTGCGCTGATCCTGCGTGAAACCGGCTGGGAGAAGGTGAAACTGAAGGACCCGGACCGCAATTTCCAGGTCAGCATCTACCCGGAAGGCATCTACGTGACTGCCGAGCGCCGGCGGGCCGTGGGTGGACTGCCGGTGGGCAGCGGCGGCCGGGTACTGACACTGCTGTCCGGAGGCCTCGACTCACCAGTGGCAGCCTGGATGATGGCCCGGCGCGGCTGCAGCATGGATTTCGTTCACTTCACGGCCACCCACCTGCAACTCAACGAGGCCGAGGACAACAAGGTGGCACAACTGGCCCGGATCCTGAGTCAGACCACCCTGCGCTCGCGGATCTACCTGCTGCCCTATACCCATTTCGATCTGGCCCTGCTGGGGAATCCGACCCCCTACAGCCTTGCCCTCTTCCGACGTTTCATTGCCCGCTGCGCGGAACGCCTGGCGGAAACCACGGGTGCCCGGGCCCTCGTCAACGGCGACAGCCTGGGCCAGGTGGCCTCCCAGACCCTGGACAACATGGTGAGCAATTCACGTGCGATCGACATGCCCCTCCTGCGTCCTCTGGTGGGCATGGACAAGAACGAGATCGTGGACATGGCCCGACGAATCGGCACCTTTGATCTGTCCGTCGCGCCCTACAAGGATTGCTGCGCCCTGATCGACCGTGAACCGCGGACCCGCTCCCGCCACGAACATCTCAGCCGGATCGAACAGGAAGCGCTGGGCGACTACGACGGCCTGATCGACGCGACGCTGGCGGATGCGGTCTGCCTGGAATTCGAATGTGGACAGCGGGTGGACGCCGACCGCCCCGATCCTCTCCGCAGGAAGGCCGCCGCCAGGTAAACCAGCACCGGAAAGCCAGGGCCCGGGCAATCCATCCCTGGAGCAGGCACGGGGCAGCTACCCCGTTTCCGGCGACAGATCGAACAGCGGTTCCGGAGCGGCACAATCCTCGGGCAGCCCAAAAGCTTCGGGATCTTCAAGGAAGACCACGACCGCATCTTCCGCGCAGGGCCGCCCGAATAACTGGCCATGACTGCCCCGCTCCACGCGCAACAACTTCCCCGCGGGAAAGCGTTCCAGCTGCTCCCCAGCCCACCGCGCCGGAGTGATCGGATCCATCTCGCCGGCCAGGAAGAAGGCCGGGAGCGTGGCACCGACGGGTGTCCGGGACAGGGCACCGGCATCACTGGCCGGCCAGGCACCCAGACAGGGATGCTTGCGCACGGACGCCGCCGGGAAGAGATGTTCCAGGCCAAGCTCGGCGGCCCGCCGGTCAAACCCGTCCAGATCCGGGTGCGGCGCCATTTCCTCGCAGATCGAGGCCCAATAGACGGGATCGGATTGGCCCCGGCCCAGTGCCGATTCCGCGGCCGGACGGACTGCTTCGGCAAAGACACGATAATCTCCCAGGGACGCATCAAGCAGTGCTCGCGGGATTCGACTCAGGCTGCTCTCGCGTACCTGGGCGGCAAAGATCAGGTCAAGAAGACGCTTGCCGTCGATTTTCATCAGCACCGGCGGCTCGTCGGCCGGCAACACGAATAGGGTTTCCGGAGCGGCATCCAGGCGCCCCGCGAGCAGATCGAGGGTGGCCCTGCCCTCCGGCAGTGCCGTCCGACAGTCGTCTTCGAGCTGACAGTGGGAAAACAGGCGATCGATGGCATCCTGATAGAGATCCGGCAGGCTCATCACGGGGTCGTGTTCCGGCGGGAATACGCCGTCGAAGACAGCCGCAGAAAAAGTCCAGGGCTGATGGCGCAGGAGCTGAAGCCCGACCCGGGAGCCATGCGATACACCGAGCAGACGCGGCGTCTCCAGGTCGAGGGCCTCGACCAGTCCGAGGACATCGGCAACAGTCGTGCGGGTGGAAAAGGCTGTCGGTTCAATACCTGCTGCCACCAGCTCGCGATGGCAGTCCGCTAGCATCCGGGCACGCTCGCGCGCCTCGCTGAGCGGGTCCATGAGCTGCCCCACGATCCCGCGCCAGTAGAGACCGTAGCCCGGGCAACGCAAGGCGGGTTCAGCCTGCCCCGTACCCCGGGGATCGAATACCACCAGCCGCCCCGGCCAGCCGGTGGCCAGCATCCAGTTCCCCCAAAGATGGGCATCGCCGGGCGTGGTACCACCCGGTGCTCCCGGACCTCCGGGCAGAAACAGGGTAGCCGCCCCCTCCCACTCGCCATCACGAGCCAGGACCATGACCGGCAGGCTCGGCTCCACGCCCCCTGCATCCCCGGCATCCATGGCCGGGTGATACCGACCGCACTTGGCAGCCACACCTTCCGGCAGCTCGTGGCCGCAATCCTCCAGGGCCAGGGTGGCCCCGGTTTCCTCTTCCGGAACCTGATCCTGCGCCTCCTCGCGGGAACCGAGATTGACCCATAACAGGATCAGGGCAATCACGGCCAGACCAAGCAGGCTCCAGCGGAAGCGATAGAACCATTCCATCATTGCCCTGCTCCCGCCTCAAAGACAGATCCCGTCATCGGTGACACCGCGCGCACCATCTGATTTGTCCTGCACCGGAGACTTCCGCAATTGAACAAGGGAAGATCGGAGGTTCCCTCCCCCGAAACGCAAAGGGGCCAGCCCATACCAGGGCGGCCCCTTCGATCAGATGGTGCCGGAAAGAGGACTTGAACCTCCGACCTTCGCATTACGAATGCGCTGCTCTACCAACTGAGCTATTCCGGCAAGGCGGCGAATTATACCGTCCCGTCGGGAAGTCCGGCAATCAATCGACCAGAGCCGCCAGGTCCGGTTCCCGATTTCGCTGGGGGTGATCATTCCAAAGCGCTCCCCACGCTGCGAGTGCTCAGGAACGGGATACCATGCGCCGCGAGGGCAGAAAGGGGGCCGGATCCAAATCCGGGGATTCGCCGCAGACCAGGTTTGCGGCCAGTCGCCCGCTGAGCGGCGCCAGCAATATGCCGTTCTGATAATGCCCGGTATTGAGGTAAAGGCCCGTGACCCCTTCCACCGGCCCGATGAAGGGCATGCCGTCAGGCGCCCCCGGGCGCAGACCCGCCCAGTGCGCTTCGATCGGAACTGTCGCCAGCCGCGGCAACATGCCTTCCGCTGCCGTAGCAAGCTCGTGTCGTCCCGAGTCCGTGGTATCGGCATCGAAGCCGCTTTCCTCCAGAGTGCTTCCGACGATCAGCTCACCGCCGGGGCGCGGAACCAGATAGCGACGTCCGCAAAGCACCATGCGTTCCAATGTCACGGCACCTGCCGGGTACTGGATGATCTGGCCGCGAACCGGACGCACGGGCAGCGTCCGGCCCAGGGCTTCGAGCATGACAGCACTCCAGGCACCGCCCGCCACCACAACGTTCTCAGCCTCCATGTCACCATCGGTGGTAATCACGCCCGTGAGTCTCCCGCCCTTGTGACAAATGCCCTGAACCTCGATCGATTCATGCAATACGCCCAGGCCCGACAGTTCACGGCGCAGTGCCTCCATCAGATCCGCGGCATACACGTTGGCCATGTCCGGAAACTGCAACGCACCCTCCGGTGCCTGAAGTTCCGGCTCCAGCTCAGCCACGGAGCCCGCCGTCAATTGACGGCAATGGAAGCCGTATTCCCGCGCCCAGTGTCGGGCGTGATCGAATGCCCCGTCATCCAGCAACAACAGGCCGGTGCGACGCAGACCGATGCGGCATCCGCCGGCTTCTTCCAGTTCCGCGACCAGTTTCGGGTACTCGTCCAGCGCCCGGGCCGCAAGCTGGCGCAGCGGCCCCGGCAGCCGCCAGGGCTCCAGCGGGCAGAGGATGCCGCCCGCGGCGTAGGAGGCCTCGGCACCCGTCCGGCCACGATCGAGCACGGCCACACGACGACCGCGTCGGGCCAGTTCCCGGGCGGTCATCAGACCGATGATACCGCCACCGATTACAAGCGTGTCGGACTGGGTCGTCATTTGATGTCCCGCTGTTGCCGCCCTTCCGCCATGACCCTAGGCTCCCCGGAAAACGAAAAGGGGGGAAGTCATGAATTATCAACGAGGTCTTACCCTGGTGGAACTCATGCTGGTGCTGGCCATCCTGGGCATTCTCATTGTTGCCGTCGGCCCATCCTTCGACAATGCCCAGGCCCAGGCGCAGTCGGACGCTGCCGCTCATCGCATCATGGCAAGCATTGCCATGGCGCGGCGGGAGTCACTGCGCCTGAATGTGCCGGTCAGTATCTGCCCGAGCACGGACGGGCAACAATGCAGCGACCGCCGTGAACACTGGTCCCGTGGCTGGCTCATCTACCGGCAGCTCGACTCCGGCGGCAGCCGGGCGCTGCGGGAGGAATCACAGATTCTGCGTTATGTGGCCGACCCCGCCCGGGGGCTGACCGCGAACCGCGATGTCTTCACCCTGCGAACGGACGGTCGCAGAAGCACGAACGGCACTTTCATGTTCTGCGACGAGGCGGGCAAGCCCGAGCGCCGGGCGGTGGTGGTCAACGTGACCGGACGGGCCCGCAGTGTCGAGGATCTGGATCATCTTCCGCCCAACCGCTGCTGAAGGGGCCGACAAGGGGACCGTATTCAACCCGAGGAGCTGGCTGCCTCCCGGCCGGGTCGGGTGCGGAGCAGTTTCGGCAGGGAGAAGGTGACCGTTTCGCTGCGCCCCGGTTTCTCCTCGGGGCCGGTGCCGCCCCACTCCTGGAGCCGTGCCACGACCCGGCCGACCAGGACCTCCGGCGCCGAGGCACCGGCGGTAATGCCGACGACACAATCCTCCCCGGCAAACCATTCCCGCCGAAGATCGTCCGGACCATCCACCAGCCAGGCCTCAGTCCCCTCGCGTTCCGCCATTTCCCGCAGGCGATTGCTGTTGGAACTGTTGGAGGAACCGACCACGAGCAGCACGTCGCACTCGGCCGCGAGCTCGCGGACCGCATCCTGACGGTTCTGGGTGGCGTAGCAGATATCTTCCTTGCGCGGTGAGGCAACCGCGGGAAAGCGCCGACGCACCGCCTCGATGATCCGGGCGGTATCGTCCATGGAAAGGGTGGTCTGGGTCACGAAGGCGATCCGTTCCGGATCCTGCACTTCCAGGCGATCCACGTCTTCCGGCACTTCCACCAGGTGAATCTGTCCGCCCCATCGGGTATCGAAACGGCCCATGGTGCCTTCCACTTCCGGGTGGCCGGCATGCCCGATCAGGATCACGTCCCGGCTTTCGCGGGCATAACGATGGACTTCGAGGTGCACCTTGGTCACCAGGGGACAGGTCGCATCGAACACCTTGAGCCCCCGCCGCTCGGCCTCTTCCTCCACTGCCCGGGATACGCCATGGGCACTGAAGATGACGATGGCGTCATCGGGTACCGCGTCGAGCTCCTCGACGAACACCGCACCCATGCCCTTGAGGCGATCGACCACGTAGCGGTTATGGACCACCTCGTGACGCACGTAGATGGGACGCCCGTAGAGTTCCAGGGCCCGTTCCACGATTTCGATGGCACGGTCCACGCCGGCACAGAATCCGCGCGGATTGGCGAGTCTGATCTGCATTGGCTTCACGCTCGGGGACAGGATTCGCCCCCATTCTAACCCGGCGCCGGCGGTGGCGAAAAACCGCCGCGCCGGCGCGTTCAGCGCGCCGGGCGGCGCGCACCCCGCAGGCTGTCGATGATGATGATGATGGCCCCCACCGTGATCGCTGAATCGGCCACATTGAATGCCGGCCAGGACCACTCGCCCCAGTAGACCTGGATGAAATCAATGACTTCGCCGTGGACCAGGCGATCGACCAGATTGCCGAGTGCACCGCCCAGGATCAGGACCAGACCGCAGGCGAGCCAGGCCTCACCGCGCCGCGGCAGATACCACAACCAGATCACGATGCCGATGCTGACCACCACCGCGACCAGGGAGAACAGCCAGCGCTGCCAGCCTCCCGCATCCGCCAGCAGGCTGAATGCAGCGCCGGGATTGGTCAGGTAGGTGATATTGAAGAAGGGCAGGACCGCAACCGTCTCGTGGGGATCCATGCTGAGCTGGAGCCAGATCTTGGTCGCCTGATCCAGGATCAGGATGACCGCGGCCAGTACCAGCCAGATCAGGGCCCCTGTCCCGACCGGTTTTTTCAGTTCGATCCCCAGCATGCTTCCCTCCTCGTTCCCGGCTCAGGCGTAGCGCCGTGCTTCACCTTCACCCTCCACATTGCTGACGCAACGGCCACAGATTTCGGGATGGCGCTCATCTTCACCCACATCGGCACGACGATGCCAGCAGCGCACGCACTTGGCATGATCCGTCGGACGCGCAAGGATCCAGAGCCCTGCAACAGCTTCGGCGGCCTCGGCTTCGGCGGGCCGCTGATCGGCGGGATGGACACGGGCCTCACTGGTGATCAGGGCAAATCGCAATTCCCCCTCGAGGGCCTTGAGTGCCTCGGCCGTTCTGCCGTCGCAGTACAGGTCCACCTCGGCATCCAGCGAGGCGCCGATGCGGCTCTCATTGCGCAAGCGTTCCAGTACCGGAGTGATGCCCTGGCGCACGGAAATGACCATGTCCCAGTCCACATCCGCCGCGCTGACCTCCGGCAGGTCATACCAGGTTTCCAGCAACACCGACTCGCTGCGCTCACCGGGCATGTGCTGCCAGACCTCGTCACTGGTGAAAGCCAGAATCGGCGCCAGCCAGCGCACCATGGCCTCGGACACATGGTAGAGCGCCGTCTGGCAGGAGCGGCGTGCATGGGACTCGGTCTGGGTGGTGTACTGGCGATCCTTGATCACATCCAGATAGAAGCCACCCAGTTCGTTGATGCAGAAGTTGTGTACCCGCTGGTAGATGTGATGGAACTCGTAATCCTCATAGGCCCGGCGGATTTCTTCCTGGAGGCGGGCGGCACGATCCACCACCCAGCGGTCCAGGGCCAGCATCTCCTCCGGTTCCACCGCATCCCTTGCGGGATCGAAACCGACCATGTTGCCGAGCATGAAGCGCAGGGTATTGCGCATGCGCCGGTAGGAATCGGCGACCCGCTTGAGGATTTCATCGGAAACCGCGATTTCACCGCGATAATCACTGGCCGCCACCCACAGGCGCAATACGTCCGCGCCCATCTGATTGAACACTTTCTGGGGGGCCACCACGTTGCCGAGGGACTTCGACATCTTGCGGCCCTTTTCGTCCACGGTGAAACCGTGGGTCAGGACCCCGCGATAGGGCGCCCGATCGCGGATGGCGACCGAGGTCAGAAGCGAGGACTGGAACCAGCCACGGTGCTGATCCGAACCCTCGAGAAAGAGATCGGCCGGTGACTGGAGATCCGAATGGCGGTCCAGGACGCAGTAATGCACGACGCCGGAGTCGAACCATACGTCCAGGATGTCGGTGACCTTGTCGTAATCCCTCGCCTCCTCGCCCAGGAGCTCGGCCGGGTCGAGGTCAAACCAGGCATCAATGCCCTCCCGCTCGACCCGGCGGGCGACATCCTCGAGCATGGCCGGGGTTTCCGGATGCAGTTCGCCGGTCTCGCGGTGGAGAAAGAGTGCGATCGGCACACCCCAGCTGCGCTGGCGGGAAATGCACCAGTCTGGGCGATTCTCGACCATCGAGCGCATGCGCTCTTCGCCCCAGGCGGGAGTCCAGCGGACCTCGCCAATGGCCTTGAGTGCACCCGCGCGCATGCCGCCGGCATCCATGCCCACGAACCACTGGGGCGTCGCACGGAAGATGACCGGCGTCTTGTGACGCCAGCAGTGCGGATAACTGTGATCATGGGACTCGTGATGGAGGAGATTGCCCTGCTCGCGCAATACCTCCACCAGCTTCGGATTGGCCTTGAAGACATGCAGGCCACCCACGTAGCCGGTGTCCTCCAGAAAGCAGCCCCGCTCGTCCACTGCATGATCGAGCGGCAGGTCATAGGCCATGCCGACCGCGTGGTCTTCCTGACCATGGCCGGGCGCGGTGTGCACCGCCCCGGTACCACTTTCGGTGGTGACATGATCCCCCAGGGTCACCGGAACGGTCCGCTCGTAGAAGGGATGCGCCAGCTCCAGGCCTTCCAGTGAGCTGCCCGGCGCGGTCGCCAGGCGCTCACGCAGACTCACCCCCCAGCGTTCAATGACCGTATCGACCATTTCCGTGGGCAGGACCACCCGCTCGATACCGTCCTCGCCGGAGATCTCGTACAGGCCGTATTCCAGTTCCGGACTCAGGGTGACCGCCCGGCTGGCCGGCAGCGTCCACGGGGTGGTGGTCCAGATGGGAATGGAGACCGGCACCTCTTCTCCGGTCTCGCTGATGCCAAAGGCCTGATAGAGGGAAGCGGCCTCCCTGAGCCGATAGCGAACATCCACCGCGGGCGAGCGGTGATCCTTGTATTCGACTTCCGCCTCGGCCATGGCCGAGCGGCAGTCCATGCACCAGTGGACCGGCTTGTAGCCCTTGTAGAGATGACCGCGGTCGATCATCACCGCGAAGGCACGGAGCTGGTCGGCCTCGTAGACCGGATCCATGGTGAGATAGGGCCGGTCCCAGTCACCCAGCACCCCGAGCCGCTTGAAATCCTCGCGCTGGCGATCGATCTGCTCGCGCGCGTAGTCACGGCAGGCCTGGCGGAATTCACGAGCCTCGATCCGATCCCCGACCTTGCCGACCTTTTCCTCCACCTTCAGCTCGATGGGCAGGCCATGGCAGTCCCAGCCCGGCACATAGGGCGCATCAAAGCCTTCCAGGGTGCGCGAGCGGATCACGATGTCCTTGAGAATCTTGTTGACCGCGTGCCCGATGTGAATGTCGCCATTGGCATAGGGCGGGCCGTCCGGCAGGACGAACTTCGGCCGCCCCCGGGAACCTTCGCGAATCTTGTGATAAAGACCCGTTTCCTCCCAGCGCGCCAGCATTTCCGGCTCGCGCCTGGCGAGATTGCCCCGCATGGGGAAGTCGGTCTTCGGCAGATTCAGCGTGTGCTTGTATTCGCTCACCCAATTACCCCTGAGGTTGTACTGACATCGTCGTCCACCGGGTTGGCGGCCAGCCACTCCCGGGCCTCGCGTGTGTCCTCGTGCATCTGCCGGGTGAGGCTGTCCGTATCGGGAAAGTGGATCTCCTCACGCAAGTGGCGATAGAGGAACACCTCGACATGTTTCCGGTAGATTCGCTTGTCAAAATCCAGCAGATGGGCCTCCAGCAGGCGTCGGCGACCCTCCACCGTCGGTCGCCGACCGAGACTCACCACCGCATCCCGGCCCTGTTCACCCACGCCATGCACCCGGGCGACCCAGACGCCATCCCGGAGCGCAAGATTGTCCGGCACCACCAGGTTCGCCGTCGGGAAGCCCAGTTCGCGACCCAGTTTCTGCCCGTAACGGACGCGGCCACTGATCGCATACCGGTGGCCCAGCAATTCGCTTGCGCCATCCACATCCGCACGCTCGAGCTGTTCGCGGATGCGGGTACTGGACACCCGGCCGCCCGCGTGCGCCACCGTGGGCATCACATCAAGCTCGAAGCCGTGTCGCCGGGCCTCCACTGCCAGAGTCTTCACGTCACCGGCACGCCGGTGACCATAACGAAAATCGTCGCCCACCAGCAGATATTCAATACCCAGTCCGTCCACCAGCAATTCGCGCACGAAATCCGGTGCCGGCATGGTGGCCAGATCCTGGTCGAAGCGCAGGTTGAGCACCTGATCCACTCCGGCCCCGGCAAGCAGGCGGCACTTGTCCCGGAAGGTACACACCCGGCGGGGTGCCTCGTCACCGAGAAAGTAATCCACCGGTCTCGGCTCGAAGGTGACCACCGTCAACGGGCCACCCAGTTTCCGGGCCCGGTCGCCGGCGCGTGCCAGCATCGCCCGGTGCCCCCGGTGAACCCCGTCGAAATTGCCGATCGTGGCCGCCCCGCCGCGGGTGGCGCCCGCCAGCTGCTGGCGCGAACGAATCAGATGCAAACCGAACATTCCCGTGCCGGTGAGAAGGCGGCCGGGCCATGCCTTGACTCCGGAAATTGGCCGCCAAAACGGTGCATTATATCAGCCGCCCTCCCGTGTCGCGTCCCCGACCAGCCAGACGTGATGCAGCCGGACTCCGAGCACGAACAATGTGGCGCCATAGACGAAGACGCCGGCCAGAATGCACACGGCCAGATGGAGGATCCGATCCCAGGCCGTGGCATCCAGCCAGGCGGACAGCGGTCCGGCCAGCCAGAGCACCACCGCGGCCATGACCGCATTGGCAATCAGGCCGCGCAGCAAGAGCAAGCCCCAGCCGGGCCTCGGGGTATAGACCCTGTCCCGGCGCAACCAGCGATAGAGCAGTCCGGCATTGATGAGCGAGGACAGGGCGGTCGCCAGCGCCAGGCCCATGTGGGGTGCCACGAAATCGAGCAGCACCATCGGGACCACGAAGGCGAAATTGAGTGTGATGTTGGAGAGCATGGCCACCACCCCGGCGCGCACCGGGGTAGTCGTGTCCTGGCGGGCGAAGAAACCGGGCGCGAGTACCTTGACCAGGCTGAAGCCAATCAGGCCAATGGCATAGGCCATCAGACTGTAGCTGGCCATGGTCGTGTCCCGCGCATCGAATTCACCGTACTGGAAGAGCGTGGCCAGCATGGGAGCGGCAAGACAGAAAAGACCCACCGCCGAGGGCACGACGATCAGCCAGGCCAGGCGCAGGGCCCAGTCCAGCATGTCCGAGAATCGCTCCGCCGCCCGGTTCGCCCACTCCTGGCTCAGGCCCGGGAGAATCACGATCCCGAGCGCCACCCCGAACAGCGCCAGGGGAAACTCCATCAGGCGGTCGGAAAAATACAGCCAGGACACACTGCCGGCCATCAGGAAGGAGGCAATGATGGTATCGATCACCAGACTCACCTGGGCGACCGAAGAACCGAACAGGGCAGGCAACATCAGGCGGCCGATGCGCCGAACCCCCTCGTGGGCCAGATCCAGACGCGGGCGAGGCAACAGGCCCAGTCGGGCCAGAAAAGGAAGCTGGAACAGTAACTGGACCAGCCCCGCAACGAAGACCCCCACCGCCAGCGCCATCGCCGGTTCCTCGAACCAGGGTGCCCACCAGACCGCGGCCGTGATCAGCACCACGTTCAGCAATACCGGCGTGAAAGCCGAAACCGCGAAGCGGCCATAGGTATGCAGGATGCCCTGGGCCAGGGACACCAGCGAGATGAACAGGATGTAGGGAAAGGTCCAGCGCAACATCTCGCTGGCCAATTCGTGACGCCCGTCGTCGGCGGAAAAGCCCGGGGCAAAGACCCAGATGAAGACCGGGGCCGCGAGCACGCCCAGCAGGGTCAGCAGGGCGAGCATCCCCGCCATGGCGCCGGCGACCCGGTCCACCAGGGCCCGCACTTCGGCATGCTCGCGCTGGGTCCGGTATTCGCCGATGACCGGTACGAAGGCATGGGAGAATCCGCCCTCGGCGAACAGGCGGCGCATGAAATTGGGGATCTTGAAGGCGACGAAGAAGGCGTCCATGACCGGCCCGGCGCCAAACAGACGGGCCAGCACCACATCCCGGACGAAGCCCAGGACCCGCGAAAGCAGGGTCATGAAGGAAAACACGCCAGTGGCGCGGAAGAGCTGGCCGCTCATGAACCTCCCTTGGCTGGTAGAACCCGGCTGCGGTTGACCTTGGCCGCGGTGGAACGATATCTGCCGGACCGCTGCCCTGCCCCTGCACCGCAACAATCGCCTGACACGGCTCCCTTATCTTGACAAGAACCCGGAAAACACCGCATAGTACGCGGCTTTCGGTGTATCTGTCACCGGCGACGGGATCCACCCGGCCGGAAAAACATTCTGGAGCGAGACCCTTGGCTAACTCGAAATCCGCAGAAAAACGCGCCCGTCAGTCGGAGCAACGTCGGCTTCACAACAAGGGCATGCGCACTGCCATGCGCACGGGGATCAAGAACACGCTGAAGGCGATCAAGGCCGGCGACAAGAAGCAGGCCGAGGAAGCCTTTCGCAAGGCCGTGCCCATGATCGACCGCATGGCCACCAAGGGCATCATCCACGCCAACAAGGCGGCACGGCACAAGAGCCGGCTGAACGCGCGTCTGAAACAGATGAGCTGAAGTGGAAGACCTCCGGCAAGCCTAGGGCCGGAAAAATCATCGCCATGAAAAAAGCCGCTCATTCGAGCGGCTTTTTTGTTGGAAGCTCCGACTACCGTATTGGTGCCTGAAAACGCGAAAGGAGGAGATGGAGGTAGCTTTAGGAGGAGGTGGAGGTAGCTTTCCGGGATCGCCGTAAATCCTTAATCAAAGGGATGACGGATCATGATCGTTTCCGAGCGATCCGGGCCGGTGGAAATCATGTCGATGGGCACCTCCACCAGTTCCTCGATCTTGCGCAGATAGGCGCGGGCATTCTCCGGAAGCTCGTCGAGGCGGGTCAGCCCGGCGGTGGATCCTTCCCAGCCCGGCATTTCCACGTAGATCGGCTCGCAATCCTCGAAGCCTTCCGCCCCTAGTGGCGGGGTGTAGCAGTCGCCCTGCCGCGTCCGGTAACCGACACAGATCCGGATGGTCTCGAGACCGTCGAGCACATCGAGCTTGGTAATGCAGAGGCCGGAGATGCTGTTGTTGATCACCGCCCGCCGCAGGGAAATCGCGTCGAACCAGCCACAGCGTCGCGGCCGGCCGGTCGTGGAACCGAATTCATGCCCGCGTTCCGCCAGATGCCGCCCCATGGCATCTTCCAGCTCGGTGGGGAAAGGGCCCGCACCGACGCGGGTGGCGTAGGCCTTGACGATGCCCAGCACGTAGTCGAAATAACGCGGTCCCAGACCCGTGCCGGTGGACGCACCACCCGCGGTGGTATTGGAAGAAGTCACGAAGGGATAGGTGCCCAGATCGATATCCAGGAGCGAACCCTGCGCACCCTCGTACAGCCCGTTCTCGCCGGCCTGTCGCGACTCCCAGAGAATCTGGGTCACATCGGTGACCATCGGCTCGAGGATCCGTCCGAGTTCCAGGTATTCCTCCAGCACGTCCTGGAAGGCCACCGGCTCCTCCCGGAAATACTCCTGGAGGACAAAGTTGTGATAATCGAGTACCTCGCCGAGTTTTGCCGCGAAACGCTCGCGGTGAAACAGATCCGAGATCCGCAACGCCCGACGTGCCACCTTGTCCTCGTAGGCCGGGCCAATGCCACGGCCGGTGGTGCCGATCGCGCGGGAACCTCGCGCCTTCTCGCGGGCCTGGTCCAGGGCGACATGGGAAGGCAGGATCAGGGCACAGGCGGGACTGATGCGCAGGCGTTCCTCGGCCGGGACCCCTTCATCCCGAAGGGCGCGCACTTCCTTCAGCAGGGAGGGCGGGTGCAGAACCACGCCATTGCCGATCACGCAACGCACGCCCTCGCGCAGAATGCCCGAGGGAATCAGATGCAGGACGGTCTTCTTGCCATCGATCACCAGGGTGTGGCCGGCGTTATGCCCTCCCTGGAAACGGGCCACCACCCGGGCCCGATCCGTGAGCAGGTCCACGACCTTGCCCTTGCCTTCGTCGCCCCACTGGGCACCAATGATGACAACATTCCTGGCCATGTCCGCCTTCTTTGTCACTGATGATGAATTGTCCGGTCCCGTCCGGATGATCCCCGGGCCAAGGGGCTGCGCTCAGTCGATGGGGCGCAACCGCCATTCCCCCTGCTCGTGTACCAGTCGCCGGTCACAGGCATAATCTTCCGGCCTGCTCTGGTCCCCCGGCAGGGCTCGTACCACCCTTTCGCCATCACCGCGCAATTCTGCAATCCGCAGCTCCAGCGCGGGATCGTCATCGGCCGGGGCATGAATGCCTTCGCCGGTTCGCTTGTCGTTCGGTGCGGTCACATATTGAAGAAGACGCTTGAGGTCGGCACTGAAACCGGTGGCGGCCCGTGCCCGACCAAAGGCCTCGCCGATACCGTCGTAACGCCCGCCCCGTGCCAATGCCTGCCCGGCGCCCGGGGCAAAGGCCCCGAAGACCAGGCCGTTCTCGTAGTTATAGCTGTGCAGTTCGGCGAGATCGAAATGGAGATCCACCCAGGCATAGTCCCGGGCCACCGTATCCGCCACGGCCTCGATCCGGTCCAGGGCCGCCGCAACCTCCCCGCCATCCGTCACCAGGCGTTCGCGGGCCTCGGCCAGCACCTCCCGACCCCCATGCAGTTCAATAAGTGCCGCCAGGCGTTGCCGGTCGCGCGCGGACAGGTCCAGGGATGCGAGCATGCGTCGAAATTCAGGCACCGCCTTGCGGCGCAGGATCTCGAACAACTCCCGTTCCGCGTTCTCATCCAGAGCCGCCTCGCCGGCAATGCTGCGATAGATGCCGACATGGCCCAGATCCAGCGTGAGTTCTTCCACCCCGGCACAGCGCAGGGTCTCCAGCATGAGAGCGACCACTTCGGCATCACTGGCCTCGCCCTCGTGGCCGAAGATCTCGGCGCCCACCTGAAGCGGACTGCGGGAGGTGGAGACACCTTCCGGCCGGGCGCGGAGCACTGAACCGAGATAACACAAGCGGGTCGGCACCTCCCGCTGCAGCACATGGGCGTCGATCCTGGCCGCCTGCGGTGTCATGTCCGCCCGAATACCCATCAGCCGCCCACTCATCTGGTCCATGATCTTGAAGGTCTGCAGTTCCAGGTCGTTGGCGACCCCGGTAAGCAGCGATTCGAGGAACTCGATGAATGGCGGAAACATGAGCTCATAGCCCCAGGACCAGTACAGGTCCAGGAGCCGGCGTCGCAGGGCATCCAGTCGCCAGGCGCGGGGCGGCAGAATTTCCTCGACACCCGCGGGCAAAAGCCATCGATCAGTGGAAGACATCACGCCTGTCCCGTTGCCGTATCCATCAGGCCCCATGGGCGGGGCTCACCCACACAAGCGCGCCGCCGGCCAGGCCGACGGCGCGCTATGCAAAGCCTGAACCAGATGTTTCCTAGTCTTCCTGAATCTGATCCTTGAAGTAATCGAAGAAGTCGCCGTCAGGTTCGATCACGAGAATGTCATGTTCGTGCTGACCGATGGAACGCTGGTAGGCGGTCATGCTTCGATAGAAGGAGAAGAATTCCTCATTCTGCTCGTAGGCTTCCGCATAGGTTCGCGCCGCCGTTGCATCCCCGTCACCACGAATCTGTTCGGCATCCCGGTAGGCTTCCGCCAGGATCTCCTCGCGCTGACGATCGGCATCCGCTCGAATCCGCTCGGATTCCTCTTCACCTTCGGCACGCAGTCGGGCAGCATCCCGGCGCCGCTCATTGGTCATCCGGTCGAATACCGATTCGGTGACACTGTCCGGAAGTTCGATCTGCTTGAGCCGGAAATCCACGATGCTGATACCGAATTCCGCGGCCGCTTCCCGGCCCCGGTCCACCATCAGCTCCATGATCTCGGCACGTTCCGCCGAAATCACCTCCTGCACCATCCGGCTGGCGAATTCGTTCCGAATGCCGGCGCGGGCGATCTGCAGCAGGCGATCCCGTGCCTGGTCCATGTCACCCCCGGTGGCACGATAGAAGTCACCGGGATTCTCGATCCGCCACTTGACGAAGAAGTCCACGATCACGTTCTTGCGCTCGGCGGTCAGGAAACGTTCGGGGCGGTGATCGAGGGTCACGATCCGTTGCTCGAACTTGCGTACCCGCTCGGCAATCGGCCACTTGAAGTGGAGCCCGGGTTCATAGTCATCGCTGACGATCTCGCCGAAACGCAGTTTGACCGCGTTTTCGCGCTCGTCCACCACGAACACGGACATGTAGCCCACCACGGCAATCAGTGCCAGCAGGACAATCAAAGGTGTAAGCCAGCGGTTCATCGGCGGCCTCCCCGGGTTCTAAGGTCCTGACGCAGACGGGGCTGCTCTTCGATCTCCGCACGACGATCCCGGTCGCTGTCCGCGCCGTTATCATCATCGGAGTCACTACCGGCGTGTCGCTTGAGCAGCTGGTCCACCGGCAGATAGATCATGTTGCCGGCACCGTCGCTTACATCCATCAGGACCTTCGGTGTACGCCCGAGCACTTCTTCCATGGTTTCCATGTAGAGCCGTTCACGGGTCACATCCGGTGCTGCCTCGTATTCAGCCAGCAACTGGGTGAAGCGTGAGGCATCACCCTCGGACTGATTGACCACCCGGGCCCGGTAACCTTCGCCTTCCTCGATCCGGCGCGCGGCCGCACCACGGGCACGCGGTACCCGGTCATTGGCATATTGCTCGGCCTCGAGGATCTTTCTCTCCCGGTCCTCGCGGGCGGTGATGGCATCTTCCACCGCCGGCTGGACCGGTTCCGGGAAGTTGGCGTCCTGGAGGTTCACCTGGGTGATCACGATCCCGGCCTGATAACTATTGAGCGTCGTCTGCAGGGATTCAATCGTGGTCATCTCCAGAAAGGTGCGCCCGTCGCCGAGAATGATGAAGCCCAGGTTGTTGGTACCCACCACCTCACGGACCGCGCTCTCGGTGACTTCCCGAAGGGTCCGCTCCGGCTCCTCCACGTTGAACAGGTAGGCCTGGGGATCAGCGATACGAAACTGCACGTTGACGTCGATATCAACGATGTTCTCGTCCTCGGTGAGCATCAGCGTGCTGTGGTTGTAGCGCCGAATCTCGTTGACGTTGACCCGGCTGACGGTCTCCACCGGCCAGGGGATATGCCAGTGCAGGCCCGGATCCTCGGTACGCTCGAAGGCGCCCAGACGCTGGACTACCCCACGCTCGGCGTCATCGACCATGTAGAAGCCTGACAGCCCCCAGACCACCAGCAGCACAGCGACAATGGTTCCGACCAGCGCGGGGGTGGGCCCCTGCCCACCGGCGGCACCACGTCCGCCACCGCCGCCACTGCCACCACCAAAGGCGCTGGAAAGGCGTCGCTTCAGATTCCGAAAGACTTCATCCAGATCGGGGGGGCCGTCATTGCCGCCACCACCCCCGCCCTGGCCGTTGCCCCCGCGGTTTCCCCACGGATCACGGCCCTTGCCGGGTTCATTCCATGCCATTGACTGAAGACCTCAACTGTGGAGCCCGCTTGACCGGGCACAAGAACTCAATTCTACGGAGTCACCGGACATTCGCCAAGGGTCGATGCTCAACCCGCGGCAGTCACGGCCCGTGCCTCGGCTTCCCGGGGCTGGGGGAGCCCTTCCTGACTGGCCAGCTGCTGAAAAGTCGGCTCGGCCAGGCGCACGTACAACCAGCTTACCCCATTTTCATCGCTGTGTTCGGACTGCACCGCATCCAGGGCGTAAAGACGGGCACGCAGACGCCCCTTGTCCGGTGCCAGCCCGATCCAGCCGGCCACTTCACTGCCCGCAAGACATTCCGCCACTGCTTCACGCAAGAGCTCCAGTCCCCGCTCGTGGAGGGCCGAAACCCAGACGCGCAGGGGACGTCCATGGCCGTCACGCTCAATACGGGCTTCTCCGTCCACCAGGTCACACTTGTTGTAGACCAGAAGCTGCGGCACCTCGTTCGCTCCGATCTCCGTGAGCACCTCGTCCACGGTCGCGCAGTGCAGCTCCCGTTCGGGGTCGGAGGCATCCACCACGTGCAGGAGCAGATTCGCATCACGGCTTTCCTGCAGAGTGGAATGGAAGGCGGCCACCAGCTCGTGCGGCAGGTGGCGGATGAAGCCTACCGTGTCGGCGAGTACCGCCTTGCCCACGCCCGGCAGAGCGATCCGCCGCAGGGTCGGATCGAGTGTCGCGAAAAGCTGATCGGCCTGCAGGACTTCGCCATCGGTCAGCTGATTGAACAGCGTGGACTTGCCGGCATTGGTATAGCCGACCAGCGAAATCGTGGTCACGGACTGGCGCTGGCGGTTGCGCCGCCCCTGGTCACGCTGGCGCCGGACCCGTTCAAGGCTGCGGGTGAGCTGCTTGATGCGCTGTCCGATCAGGCGCCGGTCCATTTCCAGCTGGGTTTCCCCCGGCCCGCGCAGACCGATACCGCCCTTCTGCCGCTCCAGGTGGGACCAGCCCCTGACCAGGCGCGTGGAGAGGTGACGCATCTGCGCCAGCTCCACCTGGAGCTTGCCCTCGTGGGAGCGGGCACGCTGGGCGAAGATATCCAGGATCAGGCCGGTTCGATCCAGCACCCGGCATTTGAGACGGGCTTCAAGATTCCGTTCCTGGCTCGGGGAAAGCTGGTGATTGACGATCACCAGGTCGGCGGACTGCGCGCTGACGACTTCGGCCAGGGTTTCCGTCTTGCCACTGCCGATGAAGAAACGCGGATCCGGGGACCGGCGCGAGGTAGTCACCGTCTCCACCACTTCGGCACCGGCGGAAGCGGCCAGTTCGCGGCACTCGGGCAGGGCATCACTGTCGGCGCCGGGACCGAAATCCACATGGACCAGCACGGCACGATTGCCTATCTGGGGGCGCTCAAACATTCAGACGACCGGGTGGGCGATCCGGACCGGCGCACAGGGCCGGCCGTGAGGGGAATCAGTTGTCGCTGTCTTCAGACGGAATTCGGACATTCTTCGCCGGTACGATCGTGGAGATGGCATGCTTGTATACCATCTGGTTGACACTGTTGCGCAGCAGGATCACGAACTGATCGAAGGAATCGATCTGCCCCTGCAGCTTGATCCCGTTGACCAGATAGATGGACACCGGAATCTTGTCCTTGCGCAGTGTATTGAGGAACGGCTCCTGTAGCGATTGCCCCTTCGCCATATCCTGCTCCTGATTCTTTTTCTTTTGACCCGGCCAGCCGAAACTCGTTCGGCGCGACCCGCCTTTCAGGCCATTCCAATTCCCTTTTCCGAGCCCTCAATTGTAGCCTATCACAGGCCGCCTTCCAGACGGTCCGCCAACAGGCTGCGAACCGTCCGGGCGGCGGGCTCGCAGTCGACCGCCACCGACAGCAGATCGTTCTCGCGCCGCAGCCAGGTAATCTGGCGTTTGGCGTACTGGCGCGTCGCCACGATCCCGCGCCGGACCGCCTCTGCGTAGTCGTATTCCCCGCCAAGATGGGCCCATAACTGCCGGTAACCCACCGCGCGCACCGAAGGCAGCCCGGGATGCAGATCCCCGCGCTCGAACAGGCGACGCACTTCGTCGAGAAAGCCCTGCTCCATCATGGCGTCAAATCTCTGCTCGATACGTGCATGCAGCCAGTGCCGCTGTCGGGGCAGCAGTCCGATCCGGATCGCATGCCAGGGCGGTGGTGTCTGCGAGGCCTCGCGCTGCAGCTCGCTGATCGGCCGCCCCGTCTGGGCGTGCACCTCCAGTGCACGCTGGATGCGCTGGGGATCATTCGGATGAATCCGTGCGGCCGCGTCCGGGTCCACCTCGGCGAGACGTGCATGGAGTGCCGGCCAGCCATGCAGTGCCGCCTCCTCTTCCAGGCGACGGCGAAGCCCCGGATTCGCCTCGGGCATCGGCGAGAGCCCTTCGAGCAGGGCCCGGAAATAGAGCATGGTGCCCCCGACCAGCAGGGGAATCCGGTCGCGGGCGTGGATGTCCTCGATCAGGGCACGGGCATCCTCGGAAAAACGGGCGGCGGAGTAGCTTTCCGCCGGGTCCAGAAAATCCAGCAGGTGATGGGGGGCACGGGCCAGGGTCTCGGCATCCGGTTTCGCGGTACCGATATCCATTCCGCGATAGACCATGGCCGAATCCACGCTGATGATCTCGAAGGGACCACGCTCGACCAGGTCCACTGCCACCTCGGTCTTTCCGGTGGCCGTCGGGCCCATGAGGCAGATGACCGGTTGGAAGCCGAAAGCGGTCATTGGGGCATAGGTATTGGAGTGCACAGTGGACAGCGCACAGTGCACAGAGAGCAGTGGGCCGTGCTATCGGATCGCTTGCACTGACAGTCCACGGCAGACTGCCATTTGCGAACGAGACGCAGGGATTGCCTTTTCGAAGCGGCACATATCAGCGGCCGGCACGGCACGCTGTGTACTGTGTACTGTGTACTGTTCACTTCCCTTCACCGCCCACGCAGAAACATCCGGTCCAGCTCTTCCATCGACAAGCGCACCCAGGTGGGACGTCCATGATTGCACTGGCCGCTGCGATCGGTGCGTTCCATGTCCCGGAGCAGGGCATTCATCTCCTCCACGCTGAGACGCCGGTTGGCGCGCACGGAGCCGTGGCAGGCCATGGTCGACAGGACCTCGTCCACGCTGTCGGCAAGGCGACGGGTGCGCCCGTGAACGGCCAGGTCGGACAGCAGATCACGCACCAGGGTCTCGGGGTCGGCATTGCGAAGCTGGACCGGTACCTGCCGCAGGCGCAGTTGTTCCGGACCGGCACGGTCCAGTTCCAGCCCGAGTCGGGCGAATTCCTCGTGCGCCTCCTCGGCCAGGTCCGCTTCCCGAGTCGAAACCGCAAGCTCGAGCGGTACCAGCAGGGGCTGACTCATCACCCCCTCGCTGTCGAACTCGCGCTTCATCCGTTCATAGACGATGCGCTCGTGGGCCGCATGCATGTCCACCAGCACCAGGCCTTCGGCATTCTGGGCAAGTATGTAGACCCCGTGAAGCTGGGCGAGGGCGTAACCTAGGGGTGGCATGGTTTCCGTGTCGGTCTCTTCTGCGACCACCGGGCCGCGGTCTCCCGCCCGTGACGGCCAACCCGCGGGCCCAGGGCTCATAGCAGAAGGGCCCGTAGCATAAGGGCCGGCAGGCGAAGAACCCGCAGACGAGGAAGGCCCGGGCTCGGCCACACCCAATGGCATGCCCGACTGGACGGGGGCCGTGGTATTTGTCCCGTCAGGCGGTGGTGGGCTCGTAGCTGTCGAAGCGCCTGGCGTCTCGCCCGCCCGGGTATGGGCGAGTGCCTCGTGCAGGGTGCGGAACAGAAAATCATGGACCAGGCGCTGTTCGCGGAAACGCACTTCATGCTTCTGGGGATGGGCATTCACATCCACCAGGGCCGGGTCCATCTCCAGGTGAAGCACATAGGCCGGATGGCGCTGTCCATAGAGCACGTCGCCATAGGCCTGGCGCACGGCATGGGCCACGAGACGATCACGCACCATGCGGCCATTGACGAAAAAATGCTGCAGATCTGCCTGGCTTCGGGAAAAATGCGGCTCCGCCACCCAGCCCCACAGGCTCAGCCCGGCCGACTCGTGCTCGACAAAGAGGCTGTTTTCAAGAAAGTCGCCGCCACAGAGCTCGGCCACCCGGCGGTCGAGGGCCTCGCGATCCCTGCCGGCGGGCAGGGCGAAGACCGGCTTGCCGTTATGCAGGAGCTTGAGCGAGACATCCGAACGACTGAGGCCGATACGGCGTACCACGGTTTCGAGATGACCGAATTCGGTCCGCTCGGTGCGCAGGAACTTGCGCCGCCCCGGGGTATTGAAGAAGAGATCACGCACCTCGACCGTGGTCCCCTCGGGATGGGCCGCGGGCTGTGGATCACTCCAGGCACCGCCACCGTCCCCGCTAATTTCACAGGCGTGTCCCGCATCCCGTGTACGGGAACGAATCCGGACCCGCGCCACCGAGCCGATGCTGGCCAGGGCCTCGCCGCGAAAACCGAGGGTGGCGACCCGTTCAAGATCCGCCATCTCGCTCAGCTTGCTGGTGGCGTGACTGTGCACCGCGAGGGGCAGGTCATCGGCGGCAATCCCGGCACCGTCATCGGTGATCCGGATCAGGCGCACCCCGCCCTGCTCGACTTCGATGCTGATCCTGCGCGCACCGGCGTCCAGACTGTTTTCGAGCAGTTCCTTGACCACCGAGGCGGGCCGTTCCACCACCTCCCCCGCGGCGATCTGGTTGACGAGTTGTGGCGGCAGGCTGCGTATCCGCCCGGGTGCAGCCGCCTGGCTGCTGACACTGTTCATGGAATGGCCCGACAAGCTTGAAGACGGGCACAGGGTACCGTGGCGGGCAAGGGAGGTTAAGGAATCTCTGTACAAATCAGCGGCTGTCCAGCGATTCCTCTAACTGTCGGTGGGGATCTCCAGGGTCTGCCCCGGGCGGATATTGTCGCCATTGATACCGTTTTCCTGGCGCAGGCGCTGAACGCTGACGTTGTACTTGTCGGCGATATGGCTGAGCGTCTCGCCGCTGGCGATGGTGTGCTCCCTGCTGCCTCCGGGCCGCTCACCATTGCGCACCATCTCGGCAACCCGGGTACCGGGAATGGGATTGTCCCAGAAATAGTCGCGGATTCCGCTGCGGATGGCGCCCGCGACCCGCGACTGGTAATCGGCCTGGTTCAGCAGCCGTTCCTCCTGCGGATTGGAAATGAAGGCCGCTTCCACCAGCAGGGAGGGGATGTCCGGCGCCTTGAGCACCGCGAAGCCGGCCTGCATCACCTCGGCCTTGTGCAGGCGGATCTCGCCGCGCATGTTGTCCACCA